>CAZSYV010000178.1:0-4275 GCA_964610955.1 uncultured Klebsiella sp.
GTGGTCGCCCACGCGCAGCAGGGCGCCAGCACAGCCGCGGCGATGCCACCCCCTGCGGCGGCACCCGCGCAGGCCGATTCGATACTCCCGGACGGGCGGATCGAGCGCCGTGTGCCGATGACGCGCCTGCGTGCCAGGGTGGCGGAGCGACTACTCAACGCTTCACGCGATACGGCCATGCTCACCACGTTCAACGAAGTGGACATGAAGCCGGTGATGGAGCTGCGTGCCAGGTATCGTGAGGCGTTCGAGAAACGGCACAACGGAACGCGACTCGGCTTCATGGGCTTCTTCGTGCGCGCAAGCGTCGAGGCGCTGAAGCGCTTTCCGGTGGTCAACGCATCGATCGATGGCACCGATATCGTCTATCACGGCTATCAGGACATCGGCGTTGCCGTATCCAGTGAGCGCGGGCTGGTGGTTCCCGTGTTGCGCGATACGGATGCAATGGGCCTTGCCGAGATCGAGGCGAAGGTTCGCGAGTACGGCATCAAGGCGCGTGACAACAAGCTCACGATCGAGGAAATGACCGGCGGCACCTTCACCATCACCAACGGGGGCGTGTTCGGTTCGCTGATGTCCACACCGATCCTCAACCCGCCGCAGACGGCGATCCTTGGCATGCACAAGGTGCAGGATCGTCCGGTGGCGCTGGACGGGCAGGTGGTGATCCGACCGATGATGTATCTGGCGCTGTCCTACGATCATCGCCTGGTCGATGGCAAGGACGCGGTGCAGTTCCTGGTGGCAATCAAGGAAATGATCGAGGACCCGGCGAGGATCCTGCTGGATCTGTAGGACCGATCCGCGATGTGGGGCGTGCAGGTCACGACCCTGGCAGCGGATCGACTGGCGCAGTGTTCGAGGTGCGGCTGGGCTGTGATGCGCTCCGCCAGAACCCCGGACATACCGACACACACGATGGAGACATGAGATGGCCCAACAGTTCGACGTGGTCGTGATTGGCGCCGGTCCCGGTGGCTACGTGGCAGCGATTCGCGCGGCGCAACTCGGCATGAAGACGGCAGTGATCGAGAAGTGGCATGGCGACAAGGGCAAGCCGGTGCTTGGCGGCACCTGTCTCAACGTCGGCTGCATCCCCTCCAAGGCGCTGCTCGACAGTTCGCACCGCTTCCATGAGGCTGCGCACGGGCTGGCGGTGCACGGTATCAGCGCCAAGAAGGTCACGATCGATGTGCCGGCGATGCTGCAGCGCAAGCGGCGCATCGTCGAACAGCTCACCGCCGGGATCGCAGGCCTGTTCAAGGCGAACGGCGTCACCACGCTGGCTGGCAGCGGACGCCTGCTTGCCGGGCGGAAGGTGGAGTTCACGGCGCACGATGGATCGGTCGAGACAATCGATGCCACAAACGTGATCCTGGCCACCGGATCCGTGCCGATCGAGATTCCCTCGGCGCCGTTTGGCGGGTCGATCGTCGATTCCACCGGAGCACTGGAGTTCACCGAGGTGCCGCGCCGACTCGGCGTGGTCGGGGCGGGTGTGATCGGCCTCGAACTCGGCAGTGTCTGGGCACGCCTTGGCGCCGAGGTTGTCGTGATCGAGGCGCTGCCTGACTTCCTTCTCGCGGTCGATCGCCAGGTCTCGAAGGAAGCACTGAAAATCATGCGCTCCCAGGGCCTCGACATCCGCATGAACGCGCGCGTCACCGGCACCGAGGTTGCCGATGGTGGTGTGGGTCGTGTGCGCGTGAGCTATCTCGAAGGCGAGGAGCAGAAGCAGGAGGAGTTCGATCGACTCATCGTCGCGGTCGGTCGCCGACCGTTGACGGAGGGACTGCTTGCCCCCGACAGCGGAGTGAACCTCGAGGAGCGCGGCTTCGTGCACGTCAACGAGCATTGTGCGACCGACATGCCGGGCGTGTATGCGATCGGGGACATCGTTCGTGGCCCGATGCTGGCGCACAAGGCGATGGAAGAGGGCGTGATGGTTGCCGAGCGCATTGCCGGGCGCAAGACGCAGATCAACTACGAGGGCATTCCCGCCGTCATCTACACGCACCCGGAAATTGCCTGGGTCGGGCCGGGCGAACAGCAGCTCAAGGCGGCGGGCCACGAGTTCGGGACCGGCGTGTTTCCCTTTGCGGCGAGTGGCCGGGCACTGGCGGCGAACGATGCGGCAGGCATGGTGAAGCTGCTGACCGATGCGAAGACCGACCGCGTGCTGGGTTGCCACATCATTGGTCCGGGTGCGGCGGACCTGGTGCAGCAGGTGGTGATCGCGATGGAGTTTGGTGCCAGTGCCGAGGATCTCGCGCTCACGGTGTTCGGGCACCCGACGTTCTCGGAAGCCGTGCACGAGGCGGCGCTGGCGGCACTCGGGCACGCGATCCACATTCCGAACCGCAAGTCCCGCTGAAGGGTATGCCTCACCGGGGATTTCCGTGATAATTGCGCCCGCTTTCGCCCCCCTGCCAGCGCAGGGCGCGGACGGAAATCTTGGATGTCGGTGCGCCGGGATTCATCCATTCACACCTCAGGACGGTACACGCAATGAATTTGCATGAATATCAGGGCAAGCTGCTGTTTGCCGAGTACGGATTGCCCGTATCGAAGGGTTTTGCTGTCGAAACGCCAAAGCAGGCGGTCGATGCCGCCGAGCAGATCGGTGGCAAGCAGTGGGTCGTCAAGGCGCAGGTCCATGCGGGCGGGCGCGGCAAGGCGGGCGGCGTCAAGCTGGTCAAGACCAAGGATGAGATCCGCGAATTTGCAGCACACTGGCTGGGCCGCAACCTCGTGACCTATCAGACCGACGAGAAGGGCCAGCCGGTCAACCGGATTCTCGTCGAGGCGTGCACCGACATCGCCGAGGAACTCTATCTGGGTGCGGTCGTCGACCGTGGCTCGCGGCGCATCGTGTTCATGGCATCGCCCGAGGGTGGCGTCGACATCGAGAAGGTTGCGCACGAGACTCCCGAGAAGATCTTCAAGGCAACGATCGATCCGCTGACCGGTGCCCAGCCATACCAGGGCCGTGAGCTCGCGTTCAAGCTCGGCCTCAAGGGTGATCAGGTCAAGCAGTTCACGAACATCTTTCTTGGCCTGGCGAAGCTGTTCCAGGACAAGGATCTGTCGCTGATCGAGGTGAACCCGCTGGTGATCACCACTGCCGGCAACCTGCACTGCCTGGATGCCAAGCTCGGTGTGGATGGCAACGCGCTGTTTCGCCAGAAGGCGCTGAACGAGATGCACGACACCACACAGGAAGATCCACGCGAGGTGCACGCTGCGAAGTGGGAACTGAACTACGTCGCGCTCGATGGTGACATCGGCTGCATGGTCAACGGTGCCGGCCTGGCGATGGGGACGATGGATATCGTCAACCTGCACGGCGGACGCCCCGCGAACTTCCTCGACGTCGGTGGTGGTGCGACGAAGGAGCGCGTATCGGAAGCGTTCAAGATCATCCTCTCCGATGCCAGCGTGCGTGCAGTGCTGGTCAACATCTTCGGTGGGATCGTGCGCTGTGACCTGATCGCCGAGGGCATCATCGGAGCCGTGTCGGAAGTCGGGGTCAAGGTGCCGGTCGTGGTGCGCCTCGAGGGCAACAACGCCGATCTCGGCTCGAAGATGCTTGCCGAGAGCGGACTCAACATCATTGCGGCAACGAGCCTGACCCAGGCTGCGCAGGCCGTGGTCAAGGCAGCGAAGGGGTAATTCGATGAGTATTCTGGTCAACAGGGACACCAAGGTCATCTGCCAGGGCTTCACGGGCTCGCAGGGAACCTCGCACTCGAAACAGGCGATCGAGTACGGCACGAAGATGGTCGGTGGCGTGACGCCCGGCAAGGGTGGGCAGACACACCTCGGCCTGCCGGTATTCAACACAGTTGCCGATGCGGTTGCCGCCACCGGTGCCGATGCATCGGTGATCTATGTGCCGGCACCGTTCTGCAAGGACTCGATCCTCGAGGCGGCGAACAACGGCATCCGTCTGATCGTGTGCATCACCGAGGGCATACCGACGCTCGACATGCTCGAGGTGAAGGTCAAGTGTGATGAACTCGGCGTGCGTCTGATCGGGCCGAACTGCCCGGGCGTGATCACGCCGGGCGAGTGCAAGATCGGCATCATGCCCGGGCATATCCACAAGCCTGGCCGTGTCGGCATCGTCTCGCGCTCCGGAACACTGACCTACGAGGCGGTCAAGCAGACCACCGACACAGGCCTCGGCCAGTCGACCTGTGTAGGCATCGGTGGCGATCCGATCCCCGGGTCGAACTTCATTGATATCCTCGGCATGTTCCAGCAGGATCC
>CAZSYV010000179.1:0-4260 GCA_964610955.1 uncultured Klebsiella sp.
GGGGGCCGAACCTCGGGGGGGCCGAGCCTCGGGGGGGTGCCGAACCTCGGGGGGGTGCCGAACCTCGGGGGGGCCGAACCTCGGGGGGGCCGAGCCTCGGGGGGGTGCCGAACCTCGGGGGGGTGCCGAACCTCGGGGGGGCCGAACCTCGGGGGGGCCGAGCCTCGGGGGGGTGCCGAACCTCGGGGGGGCCGAACCCTGGGCGTACCGAGCCCGGTGGTATCGAGTTCCAGGAACGATGAGTCCTGCGAATGATGAACCCGGCAATGACATAATCGGAAGCTTCGTGACAGGATGCGGATGAGGTCGATCGATATGCACCAGGTGAAGGATTGAAATGGAAGACCCCACTATCCCAGAGGACTGGCAACCGCTGCTCGAGGAGTTCCGCTCCCGCCTCGCCACCGCCCGCGCCATGGGCGGTGAGGCGCGGCTGGCGAAACTTGCCGCAGCGGGGCGCCTGAATGCCCGCGAGCAGCTTGCCGCGCTCTGTGATGAGGGCAGCTTTCTCGAAATCGGCACGCTCGCCGGTGGCCTCGAGCACGGGTCGATTCCGGCCGCCCCGGCAGATGCACTGGTGGCCGGGCTGGCACGCATCGACGGCCGACCCGTGGCCGTGGGTGCCGAGGACTTCAGCGTCCAGGGCGGTTCGATCGGCTTTGCCACACACGCCAAGCGCCTGCGCCTGGCGCGCATCGCGCTGCAGGAGCGCGTGCCGCTGGTGATGCTGCTCGACGGCGCCGGTGAACGGGCGAGCAACGCACTGGCGCGCCATCCCTATGCCCCAAATGACATGCAGGAACTGGCGCGCCTGTCGGGACAGGTGCCGACGATCGCGGTGGTGACCGGTTCCTCTGCCGGGCACGGTGCGATCACCGCGCTGCTCAGTGACCTGGTGATCATGCTCGAGAAGGCAACACTGTTCGCGGCAGGGCCGGCGCTGGTTGCGGCGGCGACTGGCGAGGTGGTCAGCAAGGAGTCGCTTGGCGGGGCGCGCCTGCACGCCGCACGCAGTGGGGTTGCGCACAACGTGGTGGCCGACGAACAGGAGGCTTTCGCGTTGATCCGCTCCTGGCTTGCGCTGCTGCCTTCGAATGCGTGGCAGTGGCCGCAGGCGCGCACGGAGGGTGACTGCGGTGAACGTCGTCTCGACGGGCTGCTCAAGCTGGTGCCGCGCGATGGGCATAAACCTTACGACATGCGTGCCGTGCTGCGCCTGCTGCTCGACGAGGGGGAGATGCTCGAGGTGCAGCCGCTGTTCGGGCGCTCGTTGCTTGCCGTGCTCGGGCGCCTGGGTGGCGAGTCGGTTGCAGTCGTCGCCAACCAGCCGACCTTTCTTGCAGGTTCGATCGATCGTGATGCGGCCGACAAGGCGGCGCGTTTCCTGCAGATCGCCGATGCGTTCAACCTGCCGGTGATCTTTCTTGCCGACAATCCGGGAATTCTTTCGGGGAGCAAGGCCGAGGCGGCGGGAACGCTGCGCGCTGCGGCGCGCATGTTCATGGCGCAGTCGCGCCTGCGGGTGCCGAAGCTGCACGTGACGCTGCGCAAGGCCTATGGCTTCGGCAGCTCGATCATGGCGATGAATCCCTTCGACGGGCAGACGCTGAGCCTGGCCTTTCCCGGTATCTCGCTGGGCGGACTGCCGGCATCGGGTGGTGCCCAGGCTGCCGGCATGGATGCCGAGACCAGCCGGCGCATGCGCGAGGCGCAGTCGAGCGGGGCATGGAGTGCCGGCGATACGCTGGCCTATGACGAGATCATCGATCCGCGCGATCTGCGCAACGCCCTGCTCGCAGGGCTGCGTACCGCGCTTGCACGCCGCTCCCAGCCGCCTTCTCCCGCAAGCCACGGCGGCATCTGGCCGTGAGCCGATCGGCATGCGCTCGGCCGCTCGGCATGGTCCATGACAGCAGCATCATGACGACTGAGCGTCGCTCGATCTCTGCGCGCTGGCTGCCTGGATCCGCGTGAGCAGCGCCGCGTTCAGCGGGTACGCCACGCCTGCGGCGCGTGCCTGCGTGCACAGGAAACCGTTGATGAAGTCGATCTCGGTGCGCCGCCCCGCTTTGAGGTCCTGCAGCATCGATGAGCGGTTCTCGGCAGTGTCGCGTGCAACGCTTGTCGCGCGATCGGGCAGCGCAGCCGCCAGCGTGTGGTGACCGAGCGCTGCGAGTACGCGGGCGATCTCGCTGCACAGTGCGACGAACTCTCCGTTGATCGGGCCGGGTTCGAGCAGTGCGCCGTTGTGGCACCCGTGCACTGCAGTCAGTGCGTTGATCGCGCAGTTCACCGCCAGCTTGCGCCACAGTTCCTGCTGAATGTCAGCGACCGCGCGAATCTCGAGCCCGGTGTGTCGAAGCTCCGCTGCAAGTGGCTCCACCTCATCGAGTGTACCGCCTGGATAGCGTCCGATGAGCGTGGTGCCGCGCCCGGCGTGACGCACGTGGAAGGGTTGCGGACACCAGGCGCCCTCGGTGCTGAGTCCACAGTAGAGCCGCGCGCTGCCGATCAGCGTGCGTGCCTGGTCGTGAAAGCCCATGCCGTTCTGCAGCAGAATCACGGCAGTGCTTGCGCCGAGGCGCCGTGCAACTCCCTCGAGCGCCGTGAGCACATCGTAGGCCTTGGTGCAGACCAGCAGCCGTTCGATCCGCGTGTCGCTGTCCGCACTCTCCAGTGCGATCTCGAGGCGCTGTTCACCAGCGGCTGTCTCAAGGGTGACACCGTGATAGTCTGCGCCTCGCGAACGCCCGATCAGGGTGGCCTGTCCGCCGCTGGCCGCGAGGCTTGCAGCCCACAGGCAGCCGATCGCACCCGCGCCAAGGACATGCCAGCGCGTGGTCGAGGTGTTGGAAGCCGTGGTCGTCATGGCGACATTATCCATGATCGGTGTGCTTCGGGCCTGCGCACCGACAGTGTCTCAGGAGAAAGTCGATGCCGTCCTTCGATGTGGTGTCCGAGGTGGACCTGCACGCCTTCACCAACGCGGTCGATCAGGCCGCTCGCGTGATCGCCAACCGTTTCGACTTCAAGGGTGTCGACTGCGGCTTCGAGCGCAAGGAGCGCGTGGTCACGCTGCATGCCGAGGCGGAGTTCCAGCTGCAGCAGATGATGGACGTGCTGCGTGGTGCGATCAGCAAGTGCCAGATCGACCCGCGCGCGATCAAGGAAGCCGATGTGCAGACGGCTGGCAAGGGCGTGCGGCAGGAAGTCACCATGCAGCATGGCATCGAGGCCGAAATGGCACGCAAGCTCGTGAAGCTGATCAAGGACTCGAAACTCAAGGTGCAGGCGGCGATCCAGGGCGATCAGCTGCGCGTGACCGGCAAGAAGCGCGACGACCTGCAGGAGGTGATCGCGCTGTTGCGTGCAAGCGAGCTGGATGTAGCGCTGCAGTACGAAAACTTCCGTGACTGAGGGCCCGGTCGGGCAGCGCAGCGCCGCCTTGCGCAGCTGGGGCGAGGCGCTTCGCGTCTATACCCGAGCGCGCGTGTTCGCGATGATCTGGCTCGGCTGCAGTGCCGGGCTGCCGTTCCTGCTGATCGGCCCGACGCTTGCGGGCTGGCAGCGCGATGTGGGTGTCGAGCGCAGCCTGATCGGTTTCTTCAGCTGGATTGGCATCGTCTACTCGGTGAAGGTGCTGTGGGCGCCGGTGGTCGATCGCCTGGCGCTGCCCGTGCTGGGGAGTCTGCTTGGCAAGCGTCGCAGCTGGATGCTCGTTGCGCAGCTGTTGATCGCGGCTTCGCTGGTCGGCATGGCAGTTGTCGACCCGGTTGCCGACCTCATGCTCGTCGCCCTGCTCGCGCTGTTGGTTGCCTTCGGCTCGGCCACTCAGGACATCACCATCGATGCCTACCGCATCGAGGCGATGGACGCCGAGTTCCAGGGTGCAATGGCCGCCGCCTACGTGTTCGGCTATCGCGTGGCGCTGCTGGTTGCCGGCGCGGGCACCTTCTATATAGCCGAGGGTGCCTCGTGGTCGATCGCCTATCTGGCGATGGCCGTTCTTATGGGCGTGGGCGTCCTGACCACGCTGTGTGTTGCCGAGCCCGTGCACGGCACTGATGCCGGCTCCACGGCGATCGAGTCGCGCATCGAGCAGGCACTTGGCGTGGGCGAGCGGCGTGGGGTGGCGGCGCGGCTGCTGGGATTCCTGTCGGATGCGGTCGTTGCACCCTTCGTCGATTTCTTCACGCGCAACGGCCGCGAGGCGCTGATGATCCTGCTGCTGATCAGCGTCTACAAGCTGAGCGATATCAC
>CAZSYV010000180.1:0-4259 GCA_964610955.1 uncultured Klebsiella sp.
TGGGTTATATTTCCATACCTCTAAAGCATACATACCTTCATATTCATTCGGATTCGCCAATACATTGCTTTTTTGCAAGCCATAAAAAACGGTTTTTTCAATGGCGAAATATTCTTGCCTGCTTGGGTTCAAATCGGTGTATTCAGGCAAGGCAGATGCATTGCTTTGCAACAGAAACAGTTCTTTGGGTTTTTTATCCACATACACCGTTTTAATGACAGGATTCACCAAAAGTTTTTGTTGATGGGCTATATTCCACAACTCATGCCTGTCATATCGAAAACGGATGAATTTCTCTTTTTCTCCCTCAACATCTATTAACTCATGATATTTCAAGTTGTCAATAGCATTTGTAATAGCCATTGGCGTATAACCTAATTTCTGAGCAATCTCTTTAAAGGGATGTTCTTCCAGTTTCCATTGCTGGTTTCTATGGATGATGTGGTAAATCAGTAAAAATTGTGCAGAAGGAAGCAGGGTCTCATTTTTTTGTCTTGTCTTTGGATGTACGAAATTTTCCCGCAAGTCAATCAGCAAATCGGGCATGTAAAGCTGTTTACCCGGCACTATAAAGTTGATGCCTTTTTCAATCAATCGTTTACGGGTGTATGCTGGGACGTTTTCCAACACAATCACCACTTTTTGGTGGAGCAGGTTTTTTATCTGCTGCACTTGTTTTTCGGTTTGCTGAATGCTTAGTTCATTATCATTTTTCAGCTCAGCCAAAATAATTTCCGTGTTGAACAAGTCTGTTCTGTACAGCCTGAATGTTTCGTGGATATACATAGGAAGTCTGTCCAAATTGCTTTTGGCTATGTGGGTTACTGTTGGCTGTATGCCCAGCGTTTCCTCAATATATGTTAGCGTTTTCCTCATTTTATTTTCCATAATAAACCTGATTATGCTTGATAAATCAATTTGCTTTATTGTGCAAATATAGATTTATTATTCTGGTTTTCATATCTCAATCACTTTATTCGTTTCAAAAAGCCGATGTTCGTTTTGTTGCACATAGCCCAATTGATTGGTTAAGAGTTTGGTATTGCCAATGGTGAACTCAGGCGTGTTGGTATGGTGATGCCCATAAACCCAACATGCCATTTCGGAAGCTTCAATCAGGTCATGCAGTTCCACTGCAAAAGCCTCATTGAGTACATCACCCTTGTACTGCTCAGGATAATTGAGAAAAGTGGGGCAATGATGGGTAAAAACGGCTGTTTGTCCATTCTGATTTGTGCTTAGCTCGTTTTGAATAAACGCTAAACTCTCCGAATGTAGTTGGTTGTAATGTTCAGCAGAAAAGAGATAGCCTTTGTGTTTAATCAAATGAAAATCATTCAGGCTGCGTTCAATCTGCCATTGGTAACCGGGACTGATATTACTCCACAGGGTAGAGAAAACCAATTTCACATGTTCGTGTACCACCGATGTATTGTTGACCAAAAACACATTGCTGCGAATGGTTTCATTTAATACACCACTTTTTTCGGCTATATCATAGTGATAGTATTCATGATTGCCCGGCAGCCAATAGGTGGTTTTAAAGTTATCTGCTAAAAAACTGAAAAAATCTTGGTACTTATCCATTACGGCAAAAGGCACAATATCGCCTGCCAATACCAAAACATCGCCCACTGGATGAATAGGGTGCTGTTTTAAAAATTCCTTGTTGGCAGGAAATTCCAGATGAAGGTCGGATGCGTATTGGATTTTGAGTGGCATGTTTTACTTTTTAAAATTTTGCAATTCGATTTCCGCTGCCATAGAATCAATACAGAGTTGCAGAATTTTGTAAAGTGAACTCCCCTCTGAATAGTCTGCTGGTGCTACATAGTTTGCTCTTCCTTGTGAAACAAGTTCTTGAGTTATCTTTTTAGCCTTTTTTCCGGCTTTTGTTTTTGTGTCAGGATTGTATACAGCTATGGATTTACCACCTTGAAAGTTTATCATCTTCATGGCTGGAATGTCTGTTTCTCCATCACCTAAATAAATCATGCGATTAAAGGGCATTGGTCTTTCATGTTCCGGCATAAACTTGTTTATGCTCTCGTTATCCCAAGCATTTTTAATTCCCTTGTTTATCCTGAATAGAAATTGAGTTTTGTTTGTATAGTCAATGGCCAATGCCGGCCATTCGGCAACATCATTTACATCATATTTGTATGCAGAAGCAAACACCATTTCAAATTCCTTGTAGATTGGAGTTCCCTTTAAAATATCTCTAAGTCCTGATGAAATAATGTAGTGCTCGATAACCAATCCTTTTGAACGAGCATAGTCATTGATTTTTTTGAAAAACTCATTTACACCTGGGAAAAGCGGCATTCCTTTGCCATGGTCTATGAATGCTTTTTTTGTAATTTGAATGTCTTTTTCTTTGGCTCTTTTCAACATGTGGTGCATGTAAGCCAAAATCTCATTCATATCATTCTCTTTGGCTATTGATTTAACTTCTTTCCAAAATGTTCCACTTTCAACGCCAAGTTTTGGGATAAAGGAGTGTTGTTGCATGTTGCCCGGAGCTAATGTTCCATCAAAGTCGTATGCAATTGCAATTCTCTGTAATTTCTTTGCCATATCTTTTATTATTCGTTATCAATTTTAAGTCTCACCTTCCCCGTCAACAACACCTGCATCAAGCCCTTTTTCTGCTCCCGCAACTTCTCTGCTTTGGCTTTGAGCAGGCTGATTTCTTTATCTGCCGCTTGCAGCACTTGGGCAATGGCGGTTTGTTCTTCTATACTTGGGTAAGGAATCTTTACAGTACAGAAATCATCATAACTGATTTGCTTACCGTCTCTAATTCCGATGACTGCAATAGCTAAATGCCCAATAAAATCGTGGCTCTTGAAATATTGTTTATAGAATTCCTCATTGATAGGTTTCTTCGGTTTTAGAACCGTATATGCGGGACTCACTAAACCTCTGTAATATGAATATTCCAAACCACCTTGAAATGAACGTAAGCTGATTACAAAATCTCCAACCTCAACCAATTTGAATCCCTCTGTTCCTGTTGTTGGCATAGTAACTCTTCCTTCCAGCATAGTTCGTGGAATCATTCCTTTGTCTTGTGTTGCGGAAAGCAGTTCTTCATCAACAAATCCTTTCTTTGATACACTTTTGAAAATTTCACCTGCACCCAATTTTTTCCACTCTCCTTCAAACCCCTTCAACCTTTTCTTCCCCGTAAGCAATTGCTGCATGAGCCATTTTTTGCGGAGTTCTTTTTGGGCTATGAGTTTTTCGGTGGTGTGGATGGCGGCATCTGCCGTGCTGAGTACTTGGGCTATGGCTTTTTGCTCGGAGAGCGGGGGGAGTGGGATTTTGAAATTAAGGATGTTTTCTTGTGATAATGTTGGAATTGCTCCGCCTACCACAACTTCATTAATTTGCTTTTGAAATATTTGGTTTGATATTAGAAAGCTCAAATAATAAACATCAGACTTAACTTCCTTAATAACTACTATCTGTGGATTGATAGTAGCTTTTTCAAATAAATTATCTACAAGTGCAGATTTTCCAAATGTTGAACCTGTTTTTACTAAAAGAATATCGCCATTGGAAATTTGAATTTCTGGTGATTCTTCATATTTGAACCATGAAATGTAAGTGCACTCAGAATAATCTAACTTTCCATTCTTAAAGTTTGAGGGACTGAGTGTAATTGCCCCTTTTCCTTTTTCAACAATATCCTCAACGGTATATCCTCTGTAGCCAATTCGCCCTTTAATTTTACAAATATCTCCAAGTCGCTTCACATCCCAATCACTTGGAATTTCAGTGTTGTAAAATGCTTTGGTATTTTTTGTTTCAGTTGCCATCACTCAATTTTTTTAGGTTCATATTTCCTACCAACGATTTCAGTTGCTGTATGGCTATGGCATTGAGTTTTCGTAGTCGTTCGCCCTGCGGCAAGCCCATGCGGATAAACTCGGCATTCATGCTTTCTAAGTTGGCTAAAACTAACAGTTGTTCTACCGTGCTGTAATCCCGTACATTGCCTTCCTTACCGGGGTTAGCTTTACGCCATTGCATTGCCGTCAAACCAAACATTGCAACATTCAGCACATCGGCTTCATTGGCATAGATGTATTGCTCCTGCTCTTTGGTGATGTTGGCGGGGATAATATTTTCTTTAATGGCATCGGTATGGATACGATAGTTTACTTTCGATAAAGTGCGATTAAGATTCCATTCCAACGAAAGCCTGCGATTTTCATCTTCTTTCAGGCGTTGGAATTCCTTAATCAGATAGA
>CAZSYV010000181.1:0-4191 GCA_964610955.1 uncultured Klebsiella sp.
CCCAGCTTGCTGACGACATAGTCGCGCAGTGGTGCGGTGACCTCGACGTGGTGGCCACTGACGTTGATCTGCATGATGAGCTCCTTTGCGGGTTGGTGCGGGATCTGCGGCGCGTTGCAATGATCGTGTTGCCGTGCAGCGGCGCTGTCATACCAGCTGCTTCCTTTCATTCGACGGGGGTATCGACAACGCTTCGCGGTACTTCGCTACCGTGCGACGTGCGACGTTGATTCCCTGGTCCTCCAGTATCGCTGCGATCTTGCTGTCGCTCAGCGGCTTGCGCGCATGCTCGGCCGCGATCAGCTTCTTGATGATAGCCCGTATCGCGACCGACGAGCATTCCCCGCCGCTCGCTGTGCCGACATGGCTCGAGAAGAAATGCTTGAGCTCGAAGATGCCCCGTGGCGTATGCATGTACTTCTGGTTGGTGACACGCGAGATGGTCGATTCATGCATGTCCACCGTCGTCGCCACGTCGTGGAGGATCATCGGGCGCATTGCCTCGGGGCCGTGCTCGAGGAAGCCCTGCTGGCGATCGACGATGCAGCTTGCCACCTTGAGCAGTGTTTCATTGCGGCTTTGCAGGCTTCTGATGAACCACCTTGCCTCCTGCAGATTGTCACGCAGGAAAAGGTTGTCCGCCGAACTGTCGGCACGACGGATCAGCGAGGCGTAGTGGGCATTGACGCGCAGCCGCGGTGCGGTTTCCGGGTTGAGTTCGACCATCCAGCGTCCGTTGTGCTTGCTGACCAGGACATCCGGCACGATGTACTCGGGTTCGCTGGCGCCAATCGTGCTCCCGGGGCGTGGGTTGAGCCGCAGGATGCAGTCGATTGCGGCTTTCAGCTCATGCTCCCCGACGCGCAGGCGTCGCAGCAGTGTCGTGTAGTCGCGCGCACCAAGAAGCTGAAGATGGCGCTCGACGATGGTGCGAGCCAGGGCAGCTGCCGGGTCGGTATCGCCACGCTGTGTGAGCTGCAGCAGCAGACATTCGCGCAGATCGCGTGCACCGATGCCGGGCGGGTCGAAGTGCTGGATGCGACGCAGCACAGCCAGAACCTCATCCGTCTCGATGGACTCTGGTGCATCGATGCCATCGGCGATCTCCTCGAGGCTTGCCGCAAGCATGCCGTCGGCATCGATCGCATCGATCAGTGCAACCGCGATGGTGCGATCGATATCGGACATCGGGGTAAGGTTGAGCTGCCACAGCAGGTGGTCGGACAGTGTGGTGACGGTTGCCGTGTACGATTCGAAATCGGCGCTTTCGTCGCCCGTGCCGCTGATCGCCGCTCCGGCGGTTTCGTAGATATCGTCCCAGCTGGTGTCGACAGCAAGATCGCTCGGGATTGCCTCCGCAGCCAGACTGTCGGCGAGATCTGTTTCCGCCTCATCGACCGCTGCGGTGCCGGCCGTCTCGGATAGTGGTGACGGTGCACCGTCCAGGCCGGAGTCGCCCTCTTCGGACGGGCCTGGCTCGTCCAGTTCCAGCAGCGGATTGCTGTCGAGTGCTTCCTGGATTTCCTGCTGCAGCTCCATCGTCGAAAGCTGCAGGAGACGAATCGCCTGCTGCAGCTGTGGCGTCATGGTCAGCTGCTGACCCAGTTTTAGCTGCAACGACTGCTTCATGAACGACTTGCCGAGACCTGACGAAGTGGGACCGGCACCCCGCTGGGGGCGAGCTTCGAATTCAGTGTAGTCGTGGGTCCGTGAGCATGCAATGTATGCGCCAGCGTCTGACTTCTACAGCTGGAACTGGTGGCCGAGGTAGATTTCCCGCACTTTTTCATGAGCCAGGATTTCAGCTGCCCCGCCCTCGGCGATGATGTGTCCCTCGCCGACGATGCAGGCACGCTCGCAGATGTCCAGCGTTTCACGCACATTGTGGTCGGTGATCAGGATGCCGATCCCGCGCTGTTGCAGGTGACGCACTATATCCTTGATATCCTTGACAGAAATTGGGTCGACTCCGGCAAATGGCTCGTCGAGCAGAATGAACGACGGCTCGCTGGCGAGCGCGCGGGCAATTTCCACGCGCCGGCGCTCGCCGCCCGAGAGGGCCATGCCCCGCATGTCGCGCAGGTGCGTGAGACTGAACTCCTGCAGCAGCTCCTCGAGCTTTTCCTGCTGGCGGGCGCGGCTGAGGCTGGGCCTTGTCTGCAGGATGGCAAGAACGTTCTCGGCAACCGTGAGCCGGCGGAAGACGGACGCTTCCTGGGGCAGGTAGCCGAGGCCCTTGCGCGCCCGCCCATGCATCGGCAGGCGTGTAATGTCCTCGCCCCCCAGCAGGATCCGACCGCGGTCGGCCGGAATGATGCCGAGGATCATGTAGAAGCAGGTGGTCTTGCCTGAGCCGTTGGGTCCCAGCAGTCCGACGATCTCCCCGCTGCCCACCCGGATCGAGACGTCCTGAATGACCTTGCGCCCGCGATAGGACTTCGCGAGGCCGAGCGCCTCAAGGCGCATTGCCGTCGTCCTGTGTCGCAGCCGGGGGTGTCGACCTGGGCGAGCTTTCCTCTGCCGGGGGTTGCGCCTGTGGCTGCGAGTGCCGCGGCTGGATCACCATCTGCACGCGTGAGGCGGCACCACCGGGGCGCGTCGATCCTGCGCTCGCCTTCACCCGTTGTTCCTGCATGTAGTACTCGATGCGCTCGCCGTTGACCGTCGAGCCTTCCTGGGTGACCGAGGCCTGGCCGGTCAGGATCAGTACCTCGGTCTGGACATCGTACTGCAGCGTACGAGCACGCGCCTTTACCGGCTCCTGGTCCGCTGCCGGCTTCTGGTCGATCCGGGCGGGGTTGCCGCTGGCGTCGATGCGGTTCACCTGGTTGCCCTGCATCGCGATCGTGACGCGATCGGCCGAGATGTGCAGACTGCCCTGGTTGATCTGGACATCGCCGGTGTAGACCGTCGTGCCCTTGCGTTCGTCACGCTCGGCACGGTCCGACTGGATGTAGATCGGCTGGTTGCGATCATCGGGCAGGCTTTGCGCGGCCCCGCTGCCGAGCGTGCACCACAGCGTCATCACGGCAGCGGCAAGGTGAAGCGGGCCGCATCTGGCTTTCATGTGCAGGGATCCTTCCGGCTTTGCAAGGGGCGCTCCATGGCGCGAGACCGTGTGCATCATACTCATGTTCAACGCACGCCAGCGCCGGTCGATGACCCCAGATATGTCTGGATGATGTCCTGCCACTGGCCACGCTCGCGCAGCAGCATCTCGCAGGCTTCACGCACGGCTCCCTCGCCGCCACGGGCGCGACTGCGCCAGGCTGCTCGCGCGGCGACCTCGCTGCTCGCGTTGGCCACCGTCATGCCCAGTCCGACGGCCATGATCGCTGCAAGGTCGGGCAGATCGTCACCCATGTAGGCAGTCTCGGGGAGGCTGAGGCCCGTCTGCACGAGCAGCTCGTCGAGCGCCTGGAGCTTGTCTTCACGCCCCTGCACGCAGTGATCGATGCCAAGCTCGCGCACCCGGCGCTCGACGGCCACCGAGCGGCGTGCGGTGATGATCGCCACCTGGATGCCGCTGCGACGCAGCAGCTTGATGCCGAGACCATCCAGGATCGAGAAGCTTTTCATCTCCTCGTGCTCGCCGCTGTAGTGGACCCTGCCGTCGGTGAGCACGCCGTCGACATCCAGTACCAGCAGGCGGATCCTGTGGGCGATCGTCGTGATGTCGTGCGTCATGGGTGAATGCTCTGCAGGTTGCCTGCCGGCGTGTCAGGCGATGCCGGCGCGCAACAGGTCGTGAAGGTGGATCACACCGATCGGCCGGTGTGCGTCATCGACCACCACGAGTGAGGTGATCCTGCTTTCCTCCAGCATATGCAGTGCCTGCGCGGCAAGGATGTCCGCGGAGACGGTCTTGCAGTTCGTGGTCATCAGATCGGCAACCGGCGTGGTGTGGAAGTCGGCCCCGCGATCGAGTGCACGGCGCAGGTCACCGTCGGTGAAGACTCCGAGCAGGCGATTCGCATCGTCGGTGATCGTCGTCATGCCGAAGCCCCTGGCGCTGATCTCGAGCAATGCCTCGCGGATGCGTGTCTGTGGCGCGACGCGCGGCACTTCCTCTGCCGGGTGCATGAGGTCGCCGACGCGCAGCAGCAGCCTGCGCCCGAGCGTTCCGCCGGGGTGTGAAAACGCGAAGTCCTGGGCCGAGAATCCGCGAGCCTCGAGCAGCGCGATTGCCAG
>CAZSYV010000182.1:0-4129 GCA_964610955.1 uncultured Klebsiella sp.
ACCAGGCCCTGCAGCGGCATCGGCAGCGGCTTCGGGTTGTCCGGTTGCGCCCAGGCCTCGGTCCAGTCGTTGCGCAGCATCCGTGCCGGCTTGCCAGTCCACGACGGTGAGCGCACGGTGTCTTCGCTGGTGGCGGCAAAGTAGCATTCCTTTTCCTCGGGCTCGGCACTGGCTTCGGCCACGGCAAGCCACAGCGAACCGCACCACACGCCTTCGGCGCCCATCGCGAGGGCCGCAGCGACCTGGCGACCGTTGCCGATGCCGCCTGCTGCGAGTACCGGCAGTGGTGCGACGGCGTCGATGATCTGCGGCCAGAGCACGATCGAGCCGACCTCGCCGGTGTGTCCACCACCCTCGCTGCCCTGCGCAACGATGATGTCGACGCCGTTCCTCTTGTGCTGCAACGCCTGCTTCACCTTGCCGCACAGTGCGGCAACCAGGCGGCCGCTGTCATGGATGCGATCGATGATGTCCTTGGGTGGGGTGCCAAGCGCGTTGGCGATCAGTTTCACGTTCGGGCGAGTCAGCGCCTCCTCGAGTAGCGGCAGGGCGGTTGCCTCCGTCCAGCCGAGAAGTCCCACCTGCTCGTCCTTGTCCGGCCATTCGGGGACGCCGTGATCGCGCAGCAGCCGTTCGGCGAAATCGCGGTGACCCTGCGGCACCATTGCGCTCAGCTGCTTCTCGAGCACAGCTGCATCGAGGTTGTCGCTGCCCTCGTACTTCTGCGGGATCACGATGTCGACCGCGTAAGGCCTGTCGCCAATGTGGGCGTCGATCCAGTCGAGCTCTTCGCGCAGTCGTTCAGGCGTGAAGCCTACGGCGCCGAGCACGCCGAGGCCGCCGGCCTTGCTGACCGCAACCACCACATCGCGGCAGTGTGTGAACGCGAAGATCGGAACCTCGATGCCGAGCCGTTCGCAGATCGGAGTGCGCATGGGAGCCCTTGTGTCGATTCATGTGTGGAGCAATCATCGTGCCCGGGTTCCTGTCTGGGCAATGGGAAAGCGGCTCAATGCGGGCTGGCCAAAGCGCTCAACCGCGCTGCCGTTGCCGTGCCAAGGCACCAGCCTCTACACTGCGGCCGTGTTTCGATCGGAATCTGCCGGATGATCCGCACACCCGTTCCAATCGTGTTTCTGATGCTGGCCGCGTTGCTTGTGGGGTGCGCGGGTCTGACCGGCCCGATCGAGGAGCCACGCGTGAGCGTGACCTCGCTGCGCCTGCTTCCCTCGAATGGCATCGAACAGCGGATCGAGGTGGGGCTGCGCCTGATGAATCCGAATTCCTTCGACCTCGACGCCAGGGGGCTGGTGGTCAGTCTCGGGTTGAACGGCGTACCTGTGCTCGAGGGCGCCACGGCGGACCTGCCGCGCGTGCCCGCCTACGGTGAGGCGAGGACACAACTGGCACTGAGCGTCAGTCTGGCGAATGGTCTGCGTCTGATGAACCGGCTCGCACAGCGCCCGGATGAGCCGCTGCAGTACCGGCTCGAGGCGCGGCTCGACCTGCGGCGCCCGTTCTGGAAGCGTCTCACGCTGATGGAGCAGGGCGAGATTGCCTCTGGCACTGCCATTCCGTCGACATGATGCCCGGACGGTGGCGATGAGCCTGGTGGAGCTCCTGCTTGGCGGCGTGGTCGCAGGGCTGGTCTGGCTGTATTTCGAAGGCATGCGGGTGCGCGAGGCGGCACTGCGCGCCGGGCGTGAGTACTGCGAGGCAAGCGGATTGCAGCTGCTCGATGAGACGGTGGCACGCCAGCGCATCGGCATGGCTCGAGACGGCAACGGGCAGCTGCGCATACGCCGTTCCTTCGGTTTCGAGTTCACCAGCGACGGCGAGCGCCGTTATCGTGGTGAGATCGCCATGCTGGGCACACGGGTCGAAAGGATCTGGGTTCAGCTGCACCGCATCCTGCACTGAATGCGTACTCCCCACAGGTGGGTGTGGCAGCCTTCAGTTCCAGCGCGACAGTGGCGAGAACTGGCTGCGCAGGAATTCCATCTGATCGCCACGGATGCGGTCGCCGTTGATCAGCGCCAGCCATTCGGCGATGTTTGGCTGGTAGGGGATGGCGATCATCTCCATGCCGGCTTCTTCCGCCAGGCGGTTGTCCTTGCGCTGGTTGCATCGTCGGCACGCCGTGACCACGTTGCCCCAGCGATCATTCCCGCCGCGTGAGCGCGGCACGATGTGATCACGCGTCAGCTCGCGTTCCGGGAACTGCTGCGCGCAGTACATGCACATATGACGATCGCGGCGAAACAGGGCCATGTTCGTCAGCGGTGGCACGGGACGGCGCCTTGCGTGCAGCCGCCCGCTGCAGGCAACGATGCTGTGCAGCTCGATTGTCGATCGTCTACCCGTGAGTCGCGATATGCCGCCATGAATGGTGCGGATCGGTTCGCCGAGCGTCCAGGCGATCAGTTGACGTGCATAGAGACAGGCCGCTTCCTGCCAGCTCAGCCATTCGACTGGCTGGCCAGAGACGTCGAGGCGCAGGATGTGTGGGTTCTGCATCTGGATTACAGTAATTGCGGACATTGGCGCATGGCAACCACAATCGGGGGTGTACACACATGACCGTCCTGCCATCCACGATGCGTGCCATGGTGATGCATGCGCCACGACAGCGTCTGCGTGAAGAGCAGCGTGCACTGCCGCGACCCGGCGCGCACCAGGTGCTGTTGCGTGTGCGCGCCTGCGGGATCTGTCGTACCGATCTGCATGTGGTCGATGGTGAACTGAGCGAACCGGTCCTGCCACTGATACCCGGGCACCAGATCGTCGGCGAGGTGGTCGAGACCGGCACGCTGGCGGATACCTTTGCCGATGGTGCCCGCGTTGGTGTGCCCTGGCTGGGTGGCAGTTGCGGCGACTGCGAGTTCTGTCGGGCCAGTGATGAGAACCTGTGTGCCGATGCGCGCTACACGGGCTATCAGATCGATGGTGGGCTGGCCGAGTACTGCGTGGCCGATGCGCGCTACTGCTTCCCGATCGACACACGGCTCGACAGCGTGCAGGCGGCGCCGCTGCTGTGCGCCGGCCTGATCGGCTATCGCAGCTACCGCCCGGCACGTTCGGCACGGCGTATCGGTTTCTATGGTTTCGGCGCTGCGGCACATATCCTGGTTCAGATCGCCCGCCACCGTGATCAGCAGGTCTACGCATTCACCAGGCCGGATGATGTCGATGCACAGGCGTTTGCCCTTCGGCTCGGTGCCGTCTGGGCGGGTGGCAGTGACCAGGCTGCACCGACCGAGCTCGACGCCGCGATCATCTTCGCTCCCGATGGCGCACTGGTGCCGCTGGCGTTGCGCGCGGTACGCCGAGGTGGGCGCGTCATCTGCGCCGGAATCCACATGAGCGATATTCCGTCGTTTCCATACGCGGATCTGTGGGGTGAGCGGCAGATCCGCTCGATTGCCAATCTGACACGTCGTGACGGCGAGGAATTTCTGCCCCTGGCTGCCGAGCTGCCGATCAGGACGGAAGTGAAGGTCTATTCGCTGGCTGCGGCGAACGAGGCACTGGATGACCTGCGTGCGGGGCGTTTCACCGGGGCGGCCGTGGTGATTCCCTGAACGACAGACATAAAAAAGCCACCCCGAAGGGTGGCTGGAAAACGGGTTGAATACGAGTGCGGAATCAGGCGGCCTTGCGAACGCGCTCGGTCAGCTTGCGCACGGCCTTGCGGACCTTCTCGACGCCTTCCTCGATCTGTGAGGGGATCTCGATATTGTCGACGCGCTTGCGCAGGTCGCTGGTCACGTCCTTCTGCGCCTTGTCCAGATCACGCTGAACCTTTTCGCCACGCTTGACCAGCTCGTCCCAGCGCTTCGGAGCTTCCTTGCGCACCTTGCTCACGCGATCGCTCACGCGGTCATACACGCGACCGTAGATGCCCAGCTGCACGAGCCCTGCTTCCTTCGCGGTTTCCTTCACTTTCTGCAGGCGACCTTCACCGTCTGCCTTCTTTGCTGTTTTCTTCGCTACCGGCTTGACCGCCTTGCGAGCAGCAGGCTTCTGCGTGCTCTTCTGTGCGGCCGCACGACGCGGTGCTGCGCGACGGGCCTTCGGTGCTTCGACTACTTCACTGACGTTTGCTGCTTCTGCCATGGTCTGCCTCCTG
>CAZSYV010000183.1:0-4079 GCA_964610955.1 uncultured Klebsiella sp.
ATGCGCTGGTGGCCGATATTGCCGGCAATGTGAGCAAGATTTATGGAACGCCGAAACAGCAGGGTGCTGTGATCGTGCAGTACACTTTTCCGCAGACCGCGATCGGTACCTTCGTGGCCCAGATCGACGCGAGCTACAGCGGCGCACGTGACTACGACGCGCAGATGACGCGTTACACCCGCAGCGACAGCTATTCACTGTGGAACGCACGCCTGACGCTGCGCGATATTCCGCTGCCGCAGGGCGATCTCATGGTGGCGCTATGGGGGCGCAATCTTGGCAACAGGGAAGTGCGCGAGTGGGGCATCGACTTCGGTGCGCTTGGTTATGCGACCAACACCTACCGCGAGTTGCGTAGCGTCGGGGTCGAGCTGCGCTACGTGTACTGATCGGCGGTGGTGGATGGACGCATGATGCGGAGCGCGCCTGCTGCGCCTTGCGTGGTGGCGCACGGTCCAGTGCCAGCCTGATATCCTTGCGCAAGCACTGGTGTCAGGAATCCGCTTTACATGCCACGTTTTCTCCATACCGCAGACTGGCAGATCGGCCGGCAGTTTTCGCGCTTCGATGTCGAGGATGCTGCCGCGCTGAGTGAGGCGCGGCTGCAGACAGTCGCGGGTATTGCTGCGCTGGCCAGTGCGGAACACGTCGATGCCGTGCTGGTGGCGGGCGATGTGTTCGATGCACAGACCGTCTCCGAACGCACGATCCGCCGCCTGTTCAATACGCTGCAGACCTTTTCCGGCCCGTGGCTGCTGCTTCCCGGCAACCACGACGCGGCGCTTGCCGAAAGTGTGTGGACGCGCGCACAGCGTCTTGGCGTGGTGGCGGAAAACGTCCGGCTGCTGCTCGAGGCCGGAGTGCACGAGTTTCCCGAGCTGGGCCTTGCGATACTGGCAGCCCCACTGACGCAGCGTCACACCCACTCGGATCTCAGCGCGTGGTTCGACCGGGCGGAAACCAGCCCCGGGCTGCTGCGCATCGGACTTGCCCACGGCAGCGTGCAGGGAGTGCTTGCCGAAGATATCGATTCACCGAATCCGATTGCCGCCGAGCGCGCGGCGCGTGCCGGACTTGCCTACCTCGCCCTTGGTGACTGGCACGGTACGAAGCGTATCGATGAGCGCAGCTGGTACGCCGGCACACCGGAACAGGAGCGCTTCCGGGACAACGATGCCGGCAATGTGCTGCTGGTCGATATCGATCCGCAGGATGGTGTGCCGCGGGTGCAGCCACGGCGCGTCGGACAGTACGTCTGGCGTGCGCTGCAGCTGCAGTTTGGTGTTGATTCGGACCTGAGCCGACTGGAGGCGGAGCTGCGGTCCCTGCCAGCGCAATCGGTACTGCAGCTCACGCTCGGTGGTCGGCTCGATCTTGCCGGTCGCGAACGTCTACAGCGACTGCTTGCAGAAACGGCGGCGCGCCAGCGTGCCCTGCTGACTGATCTGTCGGCGCTGCAGCTGCAGCCCTCGGATGAGGATATTGTCGGACTGCACGCCGATGGCTATCTCGGTGAAGTGCTCGCCGAGCTGCGCGAACGGCAGGTGGACGCAGGCGATACGGTTGCGCGCGAGGCGCTGCTGATTCTGGCGGACGTGCTGAGCGAGCGCGCTGCGCGTGGGGTGCGCGCATGAAGCTGCGGCGGATCCGGATCGAGCAGCTGCGCCAGTTCAGCCAGCCACTCACCATCGACGGTCTTGGCGATGGCATCAACCTCTTCGTCGGTCCGAACGAATCGGGCAAGAGCACACTGGTGCGTGCGATCCGTGCAGCATTCTTCGAACGCTGCAAATCGAACAGCGTCGACGACCTGGTGCCTTGGGGAGACTCGGCGGCGGCACCGACGGTCGAACTCGAGTTCGACTGGCAGGGTGAACGCTGGCAGCTGACGAAGAGTTTCCTGCGCCGCAAGCGCTGCGATCTGCGCGTCGGCGGGCGGACGCTCAACGGTGAGGAGGCGGAGGACCGGCTTGCCGGACTGCTTGGTTTCCAGTTCGCCGGTCGTGGTGCGAGTCGCCCGGAACTGTGGGGGATTCCCGGGCTGCTGTGGCTCGAGCAGGGTGCCGCACCCGATGTGGGTGCAGCGGTGCAGAGCGCTGGCGACCACCTCAAGTCCGCGCTTGGCGCAAGTCTGGGCGAGGTTGCCAGCAGCGCCGGTGACGAGGTGCTGGCACGGATCGAGCGCGAGCGTTCGGCGCTGTTGACTGCGGCGAACAACAGGCCAAGCGGCGAGTACAGGCGCGCCTTCGAGGAACACGCTACGCGACGTGCCGAACTCGACAAACTCGACACGGACCTCGATGCCTACCGACAACAGGTCGACCGCCTTGGCGAACTGCTCGAACGCCAGCGCGAGGACCATGCGCGGCCCTGGGAGGAACTGCGTCGTCAGGCGGAAGTAGCGGCAGGGCAGCGTGCCGAGATCAGTGACTGGCAGGATGAACAGAAACGTGCGCAGGGGCAGCTGGAATCGTGTCTGCGGCAGCAGGAGCTGTGTCGCGGGCAGTTGCAGGAATTTGCTGCCCGGGATGAGGAGCTGCTGGAGCGACGGCAGCAGCAGGCCGCGGCCGAGGCGGCGCTCGAGGAACTGCGGACACGACAGCCGGCGCTCGAGACGCGCCTGCTGGGAGCGCGCAAAGCCGATGAAGCAGCGCGTGCTGCACTGCAGCAGGCACTTCAGCAGCAGCGCCGTGTCCAGTTGGAGAGCGAGATTGGCGGACACACGACTGCGCTGTCGCGTGGGGAGCAGAACCTGCAGGAGGCGCTCGGTTTGCGGAACGAACTGCTGCACCTGCGCACGGAGCTGCAGGCTCAGCAGCTCGACCAGAACGCGGTGGAGCAGCTGCGCAGGCTCTCACGTGAACTCGAAGACATCGATCTGCGCCAGCGCGCGGTTGCCACCCGGTTGCGTTTCGAACTGCTGCCGGGGCGTACGTTGACGCTTGGAGCCGAGGCACTGAGCGGCGCGGGTGAACGGCTGCTGCTCGAGCCGGTACGACTGCAGCTCGATGGAGTGGGAGAGCTGTATATCCAGCCCGGTGGTGAGGACCTTGCCGAGCTGCTGCGCGAGCGGCAGCGCGTCGAGAATGCGCTTGTGACATCGCTCACCGGGCTCGGGGTGACGGGTGTCGGGGAGGTCGAAGCCCGCGTCGAACGTTCCCATATCCTACGGCAGGAGATCACTGGTCGCGAGCTGCAGATGAAGGTGTACGCACCGGAAGGTGCCGATGCGCTGCAGCAGCAGCTGCAGCTTGGACGTTCACGCATCGACGACCTGCGTTCGCAGCTGCACGGGCTGTCGCAGTCGGTGACGGGGGTGATCGATGTCGACTCTGCACGGCACCAGGCGGAGAGCGCCGGAAGGATCCTGGAGGATGCCGAACGTGATGCCAGAGCTTTGCGCGAACATGTGCTCAAAGCAGAGCATGTGTACGATAGCGCGTGCAGTGAATGCCGACGCATCGCGACGCTTGTCGGAGCACCCGAGCATTGCCAACGGCGCACTGAGCTGCAGGCACAGCTGATCGGCCTGCAGGCGGCTGAAACCAGTCTGCGGGATGCGATCGGCGCGCGTCAGACCGCCATCGACGCTGCGCAGCCACAGCTGCTCGAGCAGGACCAGAAGCGGCTGAATCGGAGTGCCGATGCCTGCGAGCGGGAAGCCCATGAGCGCGCGCGGGAAGTCGAGCGCCTGCAGGGCAATCTGGAAGGACAGGGTGCACAGGGACTCGAGGAGCGCCGTGCCGAAGCGCTGCAGAAGCTCGAGTTCGCCACCCGGCGCCGCGACGAACTCGAACGCCGCGCACGGGCGCTCGATCTGCTGCTCGGATTGCTGCGCAGCAAACGTCACCAGCTCACGCAGCGGCTGCAGGCGCCGCTGCAGCGTCACCTCGGGCGTTATCTGCAGCTGCTGTTTCCGCAGGCGAGTCTCGAGATCGACGAGAATCTGGTGCCGCAGACACTGCTGCGCCGTGTTGCTGGCAGCGACCAGCACGGTGGCGTTGCCGAGCTGAGCTTCGGTGCCCGCGAACAGACCGGGCTGATCAGTCGCCTGGCGTATGCCGATCTGCTGCGGGAGG
>CAZSYV010000184.1:0-3943 GCA_964610955.1 uncultured Klebsiella sp.
AGTCCTCTCGTACTAGGGGCGACTCTCCTCAAATTTCAAAACAGTTATTCCGGATAGAGACCGACAATTTGTTACTCTTTGTCCGTCAGTTGACGAACAAATGGCGTATGTATTTCTACTACGCTCTCTAGCTCGCACTAGAGTTCGGACTATATCTTTCCCCCTCTTTCTTATTTTAAGGCAAAGTTTATTTCTAACCTTCACCTGAAAGGGTGGGATTTGGCATATAGTCTCTGAGGCTCCTCAGAAGATCTACCTTCGAATATCTTTTATTTGTAATTCTAGAACTTGAAAAAACCAAATCTACTATTTTTCTAAAACCATTTTCTTTTACGTGCTCTCCTGTTTCAATAACTGAAAGTACTTTATCAAAAATCTCAAAATCTTTTCTTTTTGAGTTGAAAAGTTGATGTTTTTTGAAAAAAGGTATTAGTTTTTCTCGTAATTCGGTTCTGTTCTTGACGATTAAAATCCAAGATTTATCTCTAGGATTTTTTGCATGATTCGGTTTTAAATAACCGCATCCTACTCGCTTCTTAAACTCTTCAAGAACATTTTTACCGCCAGGATTCTGGCTGAGGTGAAACTCAGTAATAACTTGCCATTTTAACGGCAAATCGTTTCTCTTACTAAATCCCACATAAAAACAGCCTTCACCATCGGTAAAACCTGAAAGATATTCGTTGGACATTAAGACCCTCTTTGTTGCCTGCTGATTGTCCGCACTCATACATTTTTACTTGATATAGAGATAGAATAACTCTATCCCTCTTAAAATATCAAGTAGCATGAGATACTCGGAGTTCCCAGCATACAGCCAAATTTTTCTCCCGATGTTACATCGGGAGCCCTTAAATTTATAACAGTTTCCTCTTTATTCAAAATCGTCTCAGGGAGGACAGCTCGTTGTGATAGTTGTCTACTATCAAAGTCTACTGTCTCACGACGTTCTGAACCCAGCTCGCGTACCCTTTTAACTGGCGAACAGCCAGACGCTTGGAAGCTTCTCCACCTCCGCGCTAGGATGAGCCGACATCGAGGTGCCAAACCGCCCCGTCGCTATGGACGCTTGGGAGCGATCAGCCTGTTATCCCCAGGGTAGCTTTTATCCGTTAAGCTGTGGCCTTACCACTAAGGCGCACAGGATCACTTTGACCTGCTTTCGCATCTGCTCGAATTGTAACTCTCGCAGTTAAGCTGGCTTATCCCAATATAGATACAGTGCGATTTCCATCCGCACTAAGCCAACCTTTGTACACCTCCGTTGCAATTTAGGAGGCGACCTCCCCAGTCAAACTACCTACCAGACACTGTTCTTTGCCCACGTTTTTATATGGGCTCAAAGTAATGCTCATTCTTTCTAAAGAGAGGTATTCCACTGATGTAGCAAGCTACTCCCTCCTATTCTCGACAGTTAGAAAAAACTTACAAATGCCAAGCTATAGTAAAGCTCCTGGGGTCTTCTTGTCCTGGAACAACTAGGCCGCGTCTTCACAGCCATCTCAATTTCGCCGGGTAAATGTTTAAGACAGTTATTCGGTCATTCTACCTTTCGTGCGGGTCGGAACTTACCCGACAAGGAACTTCGCTACCATAGAACAGTTATAGTTACTGCTGCCGTTCACCGGAGCTTAAATCCTAGGCTGATTCTTACGAATTTCACCCGAGATTTTTGACTTACCGGCACTGGGCAGGTGTCAGCCCCTATACCTTGCTTTTCAGCTTTGCAGGGACCTGTGTTTTAGATAAACAGTTGCCAAATACTCTTTTGCTGTGGCCACATCTTCGCGCGCTGCGCGAGAGAATCAAGATTTATGATTTAAGATTTACGAATATTAAGTTTTTATTCATAAATCATTAATTCTGTATTCTTAAATCTCTTGTGCAACGCACAAGACGTGGCAAGGCATCTCCCAAAGGTTACGCCTAGCTTTTTTGCCGAGTTCCTTAAACATTCTTCTCCCGATCGCCTTAGTCTACTCGACCTGCCCACCTGTGTCGGTAATGCGGTACGGCAGAAAAAAGTACTCCTTACGAACCTTTTCTTGCGAGCTGAAAGATAACACTTGTTCTACTTGTTGCCGTTCAAACTTGACATCATCACTCGATTAAACACAAAAGCGGATTTACCAGCTTTCACTATTTCGTGATTTATACCCCGCGAACGAGGCTGTCTCTTCCATCTCGGTCAGTCCTTAAGTAATAACGCACTCTTCCCTGTAGTCGAATCTTTACGACTTGTCCATCCGGCTATCCCGCGCTTTACGACGGGCCACCGTTAGGAGCCGACTAACCCTCAACTGACTTACATTGTTGAGGAAACCTTGGGCTTTCGGCGTGCACCATTCCCAGGTGCAATACGCTACTCATGCCGGCATTCTCACTTCTTGCCGCTCCACCATGCCTTACAGCACAGCTTCAAAGCAACAAGAACGCTCTCCTACCAATCCTTGCGGATTCTCTGTCTTCGGTATCATACTTAATCCTCGATCATTTTCGGCGCCACTACTCCAAATCGACTAGTGAGCTGTTACGCTTTCTTTAAAGGATGGCTGCTTCTAAGCCAACCTCCTAGCTGTCTGAGAGTAATGACTTCCTTAACAACTTAGTATGAATTTAGAGACCTTAGACGAGAGTCTGGGTTGTTTCCCTTTAGAACCACGAGCTTAGCCCCGCAGTTCTGACTCTTTGTTAACACTACACTGGTATTCGGAGTTTGATTAGACCTGATAGATTACTCCACCAAAGCCCATTCAGTGCTCTACCCCCAGCAAGCTTTAAACAAAGGCTATACCTAAATATATTTCGGAGAGAACCAGATATCTCCAGGTTCGTTTGGCATATAGCCCCTAACCACAAGTCATCCCAACCCATTGCTACGGATACGGGTGCGGTCCTCCAACACGTCTTTCGACGGAATTCAACCTGCTCATGGTTAGCTCACCTGGTTTCGGGTCTTTTCCACACTTCTAAATCGCCCAGTTAGGACTCGCTTTCGCTGCGCCTTCGTGCCATAAGCACTTAGACTTGAAGTGAAAAAAAACTCACCGGCTCATTCTTCAATAGGCACGACATCACCGATTGCTCGGCTCTGTCTGCTTGTTAGTCAATAGTTTCAGGTACTATTTCATTCCCCTCCCGGGGTGCTTTTCACCTTTCCCTCACGGTACTAGTTCACTATCGGTAAGTGTTGATAATTAGCCTTGGAGCGTGGTCGCCCCAGATTCCTACAAGGTTTAAATCGTGCCTCATAGTACTCAGGATACAACGAAGAGAAAAATGAGTTTTGCGTACGGGACTATCACCGTCTTTGGTCATGCATTTCCGGCATGTTCTGCTACCTATTTTTTGTACTCTTTTGCATTTAAGCAAGTCGTCCTACAACCCCATTGTATAAATACAATAGTTTGGGCTCATCCGTTTTCGCTCGCCGCTACTAACGGACTCTCTGTGATTTCCTTTCCTCCGGGTACTTAGATGTTTCAGTTCCCCGGGTGCCCCGGTTACCACTAATATTTATCACCAAAAGGCAATAAAACTTCATAGCAACCTGCTCAAAATGAGCGGGTTTCCCCATTCGGAGACCACCGGATCAAAGCGTCGTTGATCGCTCCCCGATGATTTTCGTTAATCTCGATACGTCCTTTATCGGTCAACACTTCCTAGGCATCCACATATTGACTTAATTGAAATAGCACAGATTCTAGAAAACCAATTCTAGATTCTGGCCTAGTTTTATATAACCCCAATTATTAATGTGCTCTAATTAGCGATTAGCTATTAGTCTTTAGTCTCTAGCGATTCTTGCTAAAGTCCAAAGACCAACGACTAATTGCCTGCAATCCGTAGCCTTGGCGTAGGATTGTGGACCCTAGGAGATTCGAACTCCTGACCTTCGCATTGCAAATGCGACGCTCTACCAGCTAAGCTAAGGGCCCAAGTT
>CAZSYV010000185.1:0-3933 GCA_964610955.1 uncultured Klebsiella sp.
ACCGGTGTGCCACCGGACTATTTCAGTGCCGAAGGCCAGCGCTGGGGCAATCCGCATTATGACTGGGACGCGATGGCGGCGGATGGCTACGCCTGGTGGCAGCGGCGCATCGCCGGTGAACGGCAACGCGTCGACCTGCTCCGCATCGATCACTTCCGCGGCTTTCACGCCTGCTGGCACATTGCGCGCGACGCCGTGTCTGCGGCAGGCGGTCACTGGGAGGATGCGCCGGGTGATGCGCTGCTCGGAGTCATGCTCGCGGCGAGTGGCGAAGGCACGCTGGTGGCAGAGAACCTTGGCATCATCACGCCCGAGGTCGAGGCACTGCGCCGGCGCTTTGCGCTTCCCGGAATGCTGGTGCTGCAGTTTGCATTCGACGGCAATGCCACGAATCCCTACCTGCCGCACAACCATGAAGTGATGAGCGTGGTGTATACGGGGACCCATGACAATGACACCACGCTCGGCTGGTTCCAGGGCCTGGATGCGGAATGCCGGGCACGCGTACTGGAGTATCTGGGGACGCCGGGTGAACCGATGCCGTGGCCACTGGTGCGCGCAGCCCTCGCCTCGGTGGCCAGGCTGGCAGTGATTCCGATGCAGGATCTGCTGGCACTGGATTCCCGGCATCGCATGAACACGCCAGGTACCGTCGAGGGCAACTGGGGCTGGCAATGCGCACTTGCCGATTTCACCACCACACTTGCCGCACGTCTGCGTGATCTGCTCCATATCTACGGTCGGCACCCGCAGGGTACAGGCGGTTGATTCATCTCGTTGCATTCGTGTGCGGGTCGGGAACACAATGTCAGTGGTTCTTGTGAAGGAGCGCAGATCATGGAGCGACGCCACCATGCACGCGTAGCGGCGAGAATCGACACACTGATCTATCACCGCGGTCTGCCGATTGCGACGGGCAGGATTCGGGATGCCAGCAGCAACGGCGTGTTCATCGAGACCGAGTGTGGTGAGCTGGTGTGCAGGCAGCGCGTGCAATGCGAGCTGCGCGTTGCCGAAGATCGTCCCGGCGCACTGCAGTGTGTGTGGGGGTCGGTGATACGCACGACCGACGGTGGCGCTGCGATTGCCTTTGATGCGGACGAGGTCCACATCGCCACGGCAATGATTGGCTTCATTACGCGTTCGGCAAGGGCGTGTGCGCGCGCTTGAATCACGAACATGGACCGACTTTTGACCAGATCGATTCAATAATGAAGGAGCAGAGCAGTCATGGCAGCCAGCAAATCGAATGAGAGTGACAAGAAGGTGGCGGTGAAGGTTGGAAAGGGCGACAAGTCGACCCGCGTGGCCACCAGCAAACGGAAATCACCGAAGGAAACCGAGTCTCGTGCGCACGGTGCCTTCGAGGAAATGGACGTGCTCTTCGACAGGCTTTCACGCGGCCTGATGACGCGCATGGGATTTCCTGCGATGGGCGAGATCGGCTGGCCGTTCCAGACAAATGCGCCGAAGGTCGATGTCATCGATCGTGACAACGAGATTCTGGTGCGTGCCGAATTGCCTGGCATGTCCAAGGATGATCTGGATGTTTCACTGACCGACAGGGCGGTGACGATTCGTGGTGAGACGCACAAGGAAACGACGGAAGAAGAGGGCGATTACTTCCGACGCGAGATCAGTAGCGGCAGTTTCCAGCGCACCGTGTCGTTGCCCGCCGAAGTGGCAGGGGACCGGGCGAAGGCGACGTTTCAGGACGGTGTCCTGGAGTTGCTCATGCCAAAGACCAAGCAGAGCAGCAAGCGCAAGCTCAGGATCGAAGACTGAAGCAACACCGCCCCGAGCGACCGTCTGTGGAAAGCGTGCCCGCTCCGTCGTGTGGTGACTGGAATCGGGAGAGGTGGCATGACACAGACGCAGCACAGGCTTCGAATCGGCCTGATGGGGTTGGGACAGATCGGGCGCCAGATCTTTCGTCTTGCCGCGGCAAGCGATGATCTGGAGATTGTTGCGGTTAGCGATATCGGCAAACCGCAGGTGTTGCAGTACCTGCTCGAGACCGGGGCCGAGAACGGCTTTGACTGTCGCCTCGAGGGAAACCATCTCCGGGGCGATACGTTCTCGACGCGGATGCTGCAGCTCGTTGCCCCGGGTGATGTGCCATGGGACGCGTTCGGCGTCGACTGTGTGATCGATGCGAGCGGCCGTTATCGCCACCGTGACCACGCCGAGGCTCAGCTTGCAGCCGGGGGGCGCCGGCTGGTGTATGCGACTCTCGCCGAGCAGCCTGACCGGGTGCTGGTCCCGGGATTGAACGATGGTGATGCCAGGGCGGAGGATCGCGTGGTGTCTGCCGGCTCACCGACGACCAACGCGCTGGCGTTGCTGCTCGATGTGATCGACCATGCCTGCGGTGTGGAGTACGCCGCGATGACCAGCATCCACGCCTACACCAGCGACCAGCCGCTGCAGGATTACGCGCAGGGTAATCGGCGCCGCAGCCGCTCGGCGGCACAGAACATCATTCCGAATGCGAATACGTCGGCAGCCTGTGTCGAGTGGCTGCTGCCGCGTTTTGCCGGACGGCTTTCGGGTTATGCGCTGAACGTACCGGTGCAGCGCGGCTCGCTGCTCGACCTGAGCTGCGTGCTGCGTGAGGCGGTCGACATCGCACGGATCAACCAGACGCTGCGTGATGCGGCAGCTGCACGGCCTGAGCTGATCGGTGTCACCGAGGATCCGGTCGTCTCGTCCGACGTGCTCGGCTGTCGGCAAACGCTGATCTTCGACACCCGGGCAACCGAACGTGTCGGGGCGCGCATGCTGAAGGTTCTGGGCTGGTACGAGACGCTGGGGCATGCCTGTCGTGTCATCGATGTGGTGCGTCTCTATGGTGCCCTGGCCTGAGCGAGGAAGCGATGATGAGGGTTGCAATCAACGGTTTTGGGCGTATCGGGCGGACGGTGTTTCGTATCCTCGATCGTCGTGCCGACGTCGAAGTGGTGGCGATCAACGATGTGTTCGACGCGGCAGCGTTGCTCTACCTGCTGCGCTATGACACGGTGATGGGGCGCTTCTCCGGACCGCTGGCACTCGAGGATGGACATCTGGTCAGCGCGAACGGTCGCGCCCGCATGCTGGCTGAAAGGGATCCGGCTGCGCTGCCCTGGCGTGAGCTGGGCGTCGATGTGGTGATCGAGTCCACCGGCAGGTTTCGCCGGCGCGCCGAACTGCAGCAGCATCTCGACGCGGGTGCACGGCGGGTGATCCTGACCGTGCCGGCGAAGGACGAGATCGACTGCATGGTCGTGCTTGGCGTCAATGATGAGCAGCTGCGCCCCGAGCACCGCATCGTCTCGAATGCCAGCTGCACGACCAACTGCCTGGCACCGCTCGCCCGGGTCCTGCACGAGAACTTCGGCATCATCGAGGGCATGGTCAATACCGTGCACGCCTATACCAACGATCAGCGCCTCGCCGATGTGCCCCACAGCGACTGGCGGCGCAGCCGCGCAGCGGCCCAGAACATCATTCCGACCACCACGGGTGCGGCCCGTGCGGTCGGCAAGGTGCTGCCGGCACTGCAGGGGCGACTCGACGGCATCGCATCCCGGGTGCCGGTGCCCGATGGCTCGGTGGTCGATCTGTTCGTCGAGCTCGAGCGCGAGGTCAGCGTCAGCGAAGTGCACCGGGTGGTGGCCGAGGCAGCTGCTTCGCCACGGCTTGCCGGAATCCTGCAGTACACCGAGGAGCCGGTGGTGTCCTCGGACGTGATCGGGAACCCGCACTCCTCGATCTTCGATGCAAGCTTCACCGCCGTGCTCGGCGGACATTTCCTGAAATGCCTGAGCTGGTACGACAACGAATGGGGGTATTCGCAGCGCGTCTGTGACCTGGTCGGGCGTTTTCGCACCCTGGCATGAGCGAGGGTGGTGCGGGTGTCGCATGCTCTGGCAGCCCGGTGATCTGCCTGCC
>CAZSYV010000186.1:0-3918 GCA_964610955.1 uncultured Klebsiella sp.
CGGAGCTCACGATCTTGTCGAAGTAGGTCTTGTCGTACTTGAAGGCGGAGACCAGTCCGTCGAGCACCGGATCGTAGAGATCCTGCGCCTGCAGATAACGCATCAGGGCAATGGCATCCCGGTCCCTGCCGCGCAGGGCGGCCGACAGATTGCGTTCGCTGATCCGTTCGGCCGTCGCCTCGACCTCAGCCGTCCAGTCATCTGGCCCGAAGCGGCGCAGGTGTTCTCGCGCGTATTCGACGAAGAGCGGTTCGATATCGTTGATGTAGCGGCGGATCTGGCGGTAGTCGGGGCGACGTCCCAGCGCCACCAGGGCGCGGGCGATGATGTTGACAAAGCGCCAGGCGAACTCCTTGAACGCGACCGAGTTTCCCTCGCTCGGCAGCTGGTTGGCGATGCGGGTAGCCACCTCGGTGATGCGCGAGAAATTGCCGATCGCGTTGTAGCGTGCCGAGACTTCGGGAAAGCCGAGATGGAACAGATAAAAATCCCGACTGCGACCCGCCCGTCTGGCTTCGGCGTAGACCCGGCGCAACAGGTCGGCATCGCCCTTCGGGTCAAAGACGATGACCACCTCACCGCGGCGGATATCCTGCGTGATCAGCACCTCGGCGAGCCGCGTCTTGCCGACACGGGTGGTCCCCAGCACCAGGGTATGCCCCACACGCTCGCCCAGATCCATCCAGACATCCTGTTCGTCGGGCTCGACCGCATGCAGGGCGGGCAGGCCACCGACGGCGGGCAAGGGCCTCAGCGGATTCCACCAGCGGGGTTGGCGCAGCAGCCAGGCGACGATGTTCAGCAGCCGCACCGATTCCCAGGCGATCTCCTTGCGCCGTGCCCAGCGATAGGCGACACCGGACTGGACGTAGTACTGTACTTCGGGGCGGATGGTGTCGCGCAGGCGCTGGGTGTGTTTTTGGGTCCAGCGAAAGCCGCGACCCAGAAACAGCTTGTGGCGACTCAGCGGAATGCGATCTGCACGCAAGCGGTACACGGGGAGTCGGCGCATCTGGCGCTGATAGCGCAGCACGCGCCAGGCCTGGCGCAGACGCAGGCAAGCCAGCGCAAAGAGCGCTGCGGCTGCAGCGTACGCCACACCCGGGGGCATCATCAGCGCCCAGGGAGCAAGGACCGCCATGGCCCCTGCTGATCCGGCCACCAGGGCCGACCACAACTCGACTGGCGGGCGCAGCAGCGCCTCGACCGGGTGCGGACTCATTGCTCGATGCCGCGGCTCGAGACCAGCACGGGGATATGTGCGAGTCCCAGAACCCGCGCAATATCGGACGCCGACGCCGGCAGGATGGACAGCCCCTGCGCAAGGGCAGCGATCGCTTCGAGGTCGGCTACGGTATCCGCATGAACCAGCATGCCGACGGCCTGGAGCCCGGCCAGCCGATCCCGGTGCGCCTCGAGCCAGGCGCGTGACATCGCATCCGCTCCCACCAGAAAGAACGGCTGCAACAGGGTCGCGCCAGGGGGTAGCGACACGGCGCGTGGCCTGACACGCCCCGGCGTCAGCTCAGGCGTGCGGATCGGCAGAAGTCGTGACGGGTCGGCTGCACCCAGAAGCCCATCGGATCGGGCCTGCGGTGCATCACCATCAGGAGGTAACGCATCGAATACCTGCAGGTACGGGGCCAACGGTTCGGCCGTGCCACCGTCGTAGACGACAGTAAGCTCGGCATGGGCTGTGCTGACACCCAGAACAAGCGCCATGGACAGCAAACGAGACGCCAGGCGCATAACGCCCTACCGCGCCACAGCGAGGCGCGACCAGATGCGCTGAACCCGCTGGCGGTAGCGCATTGCCCGCTTCGCATCGTGCGGTGCGTGATAGCAGCCGACAGCAGCCCACCAGTCGCCCCGCTCACGGAAACACCCCGCCAGGATCTGCGCGCCCACGTCGAGGTTGTGGTAGGGATCGATCGCGGATTCGACCGAACGCAGCGATGCTTTGTGATAGGACCAGTTGACCTGCATCAGGCCGATGTCGACCGATCGCTGATCGCTGGCGAACGCTCGACGCACCGCGATCTCCGCCTCACGACGACTGGCGTAGTAGCGGCCTTCACCCCCGATGTTCAGCGTCCAGGGCCAGGGACGTGTCCTACGCAAGGCATCGATCCGCCTGCCGCTCTCGGCAAGCGCAACGGCGTAGAGGAGTTTGTCCGGGATGTCGTGGGCAGCCGCCACACGACGATAGCCTTCGGGAACGGTCTCGACGGACCCGGTCGCGTGAACTGAAGCACACAGCACGGCGATTGCAGGCATGACCAGAAGAGCGCGAACGCACGGCATCAGAACGCAGAGCCTGACAGCGGAGCAAGGGCATCAGCGCGGCGGCGCAGCAGGACGGGCAGCGCAGCATGACCCGGCGCCACACGAGCGCGTGTGCCGTCATCGAAGTTGAGCGTGACCCGCGCCGTGGTCACCCACTCGGGGCGTATACCCCGTTCACGCGCCCAGGCACGAATCGCTTCGTCGTCGCCCGCGGCGATAGCATCCAGGAAGATGTCGACACCCGCGATGCGGTCGAGGCGGGCAAGGATCCGGGTGAGCAAGGCGTCACAGGCGGCGCAATCCGGGCGCACGAACAGCAGGACCCGATCCGTACGCTTCAGTGCACTTGATCCTTCGTCCACCACGGGAAGGCGCGTCACATCGATCAGGGCCTCATCCGGAAACAGGCGTCGCCCGGCCTCGTCATAGGCCTGCTGGAATGCCAGGATGCGCGCGGCGTCTTCGCGCAGCATCACCGCCCAGCGTTCGGCATAGATGCGCCGCTCCGTATCATCGCGTGCGTGGATGCCAAGCACTTCGATTGGCGAGAGTGTTTTGGGGCTGATACTGCCGCGTATGCCTTCCATCAGGGTGCGGTAGCGTTGCCACTCATCGACGGACAGCCCCCAGAGATCAGCACGGGCCCGTTCGTGTGCGCTCAATGACGTGCGCTCGAGCACGGTCTCGCTCGAGTTCGTGTGCACTGGCGTCTCTGCCACCGTGTCGGCAACGCCGCAGGCACTGGCTGCCAACAACAGCAGCATCGCGACGTGATGTCTATTCATCGCAGGGCGCCGGAGATCGGTTCGCCGCATGCGGATCGGCAACCGTGAGGTCACGAATCACCGGCGTACCTGGATGGCAGGGCAGACAACGGATACGTTCAGGAGCCCGTTGCGAAGGCGCGGTGACATCCTGGCTGTTGGTCGACGCCGTCGCCGGAAGGGTATTCCCCGCAGACAGCACGCCCACCAGGATCAGAACGGCAACGAGTGCTTCCATAATCAGCTTCCCTCGGCCGAGTGCGTACAACGCTCAAACGAGACCAGCCGGCGCACGGGATCCTCGACCAGGATAAACGCGGGACCCGCCAGCACCTGCAGCGCGGTGCGAAGCGGTAATGCACCCAGCGCACGATGGACTTCAGGCAACGGCAGTGCGAACAATGCCGAACGCTCAGGGTCCACTGCGAGCGGCATCGACAGCCGATAGCCGGAGGGAGCGAGCAACTGCTCGATGGCAGCGCCAACGGTGCGCACGGATGCGGGAAGCATGGATACCACGGGGGCAGCCAGGGGATCGCGCTGTAGCGCGCTCGGCGCGCTCGACACCGCCGTGTAGCGCGACACCGCCACCTCACCCGACTGTGCTCCGAGCGCGAGCAGCAGCATGCCGTAGACGGCACTGGCACGGAGATGGTCTCGGCGAACAGGAAAGCGTTTCATGTGTGAGCGATGGCATCGGAAACCGGGCCCGAGTCTGCTGCCTTCCGAATCACGACGACAGCAGAAACCCGCTCACGGCCTGTTCCCCTTCAGCGACCGACGTAAACATTATGAAAAGCTCAACATAATGTTTATTTAGGAAGGTAAGTGCTTATGCAAAGTTGAGGCGCGGACCCCTTGTGATCCC
>CAZSYV010000187.1:0-3892 GCA_964610955.1 uncultured Klebsiella sp.
GCCAGTGCTAGCTTTTCGTACCGTCACTTATTGCACTGAAAACGAGGAGACCCCTACCGGGCTAGCGGCCTCAATCTGGTAACGGCTGCCGTCGTGTTGTGGAACACGGTCTATCTGGAACGGGCTGCGCACGCGCTGCGTGGCAACGGCCATGCCGTTGATGACGCGCTGTTGCAGTACCTGTCGCCGCTCGGTTGGGAGCACATCAACCTCACCGGCGATTACCTCTGGCGCAGCAGCGCCAAGATCGGCGCGGGCAAGTTCAGGCCGCTACGACCGCTGCAACCGGCTTAGCGTGCTTTATTTTCCGTTTTCTGAGGCGACCCCTTGAGCAACATTGCGAGACCGAGTTCAATCGAATTCGCGCCACCGCATTTCCGAGGGCGTATTTCGAGAAGGACAACGATGCGCGCAGCGGCAGCAAGGGAGACTACATCTTTCGCGACTCCGATGAAGCTGGCACCGAGATCGTCTCGATCATGTTCGAGATGAAGAACGAGAATGACGAAACTGCCACCAAGAAGAAGAACGAAGACTTCCTGAAGGAGCTCGACAAGGATCGCACCGAGAAGGGCTGTGAGTATGCGGTGCTAGTTTCTCTACTCGAACCGGACAGTGAGTTATATAACACTGGGATCATTGATATGTCCCACCGCCACCCGAAGATGTACATTGTTCGGCCGCAATTTTTCATTCCCATCATCACGCTGCTGCGAAATGCGGCGATGAATTCGCTCAAGTACAAATTGGAACTGGCGCTCGTGAAGGCGCAAAACATCGATATCACGAACTTCGAGACCCAGCTGGATACGTTCAAGACCGCATTCGCGAAAAACTACGACCTCGCCTCCAGGCGATTTCAGACAGCAATCGATGAAATTGACAAGTCGATCGACCACCTACAGAAGACGAAGGAGGCCCTGCTTGGCACCGACAGGAATCTTCGACTTGCGAACGACAAGGCGCAGGACGTGACGATCAAGAAGTTGACTCGGGGTAACCCAACAATGGCTGCGAAGTTCGCCGAACTCAAGGACGGCGGATCTTCTGATGCTGAATGAGTCTGGTCATTCACGTCGGAAGCACGGCCAAGTAGGGATTGTTTGGTGGCACGTCACCGAATACCGATTGCGGCTGAAGAAGCAGGTAGCCGTGTAGCTTGCGCGATTTTCGCGGCCCGGTGACTTCGCAAGTCCAAATATTCAGTCCGCTAGCTTGTTTGCGATGCAGTTGCAGCCGCTCGAAGCGTTTTTGCACCCACCGCCAATCTTGCTGGTTCTCCTGCTTGGCGAATGCGCCTACCTGTGGGTGCTCCTGCGCATAGCGCTGGAAGACGCCTGGGCTGACCAGGTAAGCGGTATCGCTCACCGTATGCACGAGCGCCTTCGCATCGTTGATGATAAGCCGGCGTGATGCGATGCCCTGTTGCAGCCATGTCATGAAGTGCTCGCCGGAGGGCCGCGCCGTTGAGGGCGATGTCGCAGCCGTGGGCATAGACGTCGGTGAAACCGTGACCATCGCTGGCATGGACGCCTCGGGGCGCGTGGCAGGCGTCATGCTCGAAACGACTTCCGCATCTTGCTGGGTGCCGCTCGAATCACCCATGCCAACCATCGTGAGCATGTCCTCCAGCGCGTCGGGCAAGGCCTGGTGGGCCGTGGGCGGCGGAGCCAAGGCAGCGGCGCTGCCGCCTTCCCAAGGTCGGGGCCCCTGGTCTTCCTGGGCGGGCTTCATCACGACCGCAGGCGGGGTAGCTGGCGCACTGGCGTCGTTTTCTGCGAGCGTCGCGTCGATCGCCACCGTACCGGCAAAAGGTGCTGGCCGCTCGCCGGATTCCCAGATCAGCGCCGGCGCCAGTCGCAACAAGGTGAATGAATGGGACCAGCCCGTCGTGCTGATCACGGTCGCGCGCCAGACTGCCTTCCCGTCCGGCGTGGGCTTCAACATGCCGTGATCCTGCAGCACGTTGAACACGGCGGTGTTGTTCGCAGGGATGCCGTCGATGCCCTGGGACAGCAGGTGTGCGCGCAGCTTGTCCGAGACCGTCTTGCTCACCAGCCACAAGCCGTCTTCGGTGAGCCAGCCATCGGAGGCCTCGGGTTGGTTCAGCTTCAGCTCCTCCTTGAGCAGGTAACGCAACCCGTCCAGCAGCTTGCGTTGCAGTGCGTGCTTGGGCGCGACCATGGCGCGGGCAGGATCGCCGCCCAGTTCCAGGGCGACCGAAGCGCGATCGGCCTGCACGACGAGTTCGCCAAGCACCCCAGCGTGTTCGTATTGGCCGGCAAGAACATAAAGCAGCGGTCCCCAGAGCGCGGGGTAGCCGCTGAGCCAGTCCAGGATTTGGCGATCGAGCAGTTGGTGGTGGAGCAATCCCGTCGCGGCGCTGTGCAGGCGGTACTCGCGATCATCGCGGTAGCGGAAGCGGTACGGCTGCTGCAACGGGCCGTGCCAAGGGTGCCAAGTGCTGCCGTCGGCCAGTTCGACATGCAGATCGACGGCGATCTTGCCGATGTCATGCAGCAGCGCAGCGTAGGCGACGGCGGCGGTCCAGGCCTCGGACTGCGCCGCTTGGTCTTCGGGGTTGGCGCCGATAGGTAGCAGATGGGACTGCCGTAGCTTCAGGCTGTAGGCGACGATCTCCAGGCCATGGTCGAGCATGCCGCCGGGGTACGCATGGTGATGGGCCTCCGATGCAGGGAACTGCTGGACCAACTCGGCGTAGCACTCCAGCGGAGCGCGATAGAGGATGGCGAACTGCTTGCGCGACAGCGATGTGCGCTGCCAGATGTGTTCCAGCAGCTTTTGCCGGCGCGGTATCGCCAGTAGGGATGCGGCCGACTCGGGCCGCAGCAGCCCTTTCGGAAGATCAGTGGCTGGCGTTGGCGACGGAGCGGCAGCGACCGAGGCCCGTTTTCGCTGGAACAGGGAGAGCATGAGGGTGTCCTGATGGCGGGCCGACCGGGAGGCCTTTTTGCTTTTTCGAGGTAGGGCCTTTCCCCTTGCACTCCATTCCCTTCCCCTTTCGGCCTTTTGGCCCTTAACAGCCTTTGGGTATAGGGCGCCAGGCGTTGATCGTCCACCACCAATGCGGGTTGCAGCGGGGCCGGATTGATGCGGGAAGGCGGGCTGTTCCCAGCCTACGATGGGCCGATTCTTGGACTCGGGAGGACGCCATGAGGCCCCACCGCATTGACGATGTAAGGAAGTTTCCTTACAATGCAGGCATTGCCTCCAGGAGAACCGCCATGCCTGCCATTCATGAAGTTGCCACGCTGACCTCCAAAGGCCAGATCACGCTACCCAAGTCAATCCGGCAGGCGCTTGGCGCCGATACCGGCAGCAAGCTCGCGTTCGAGCTGCGTGGCAGTGAAGTCGTCGTGACCCGTGCTGATGCCGAGCACGAAGACCCCGCCATTGCCGCGTTCCTGACCCTTCTGGCCCGCGATATTGAGGCTGGCCGGAACATTCGCGGGTTGCCGAAGGATCTGGCTCGCACGATGCTAGAGCATGCGGGCCACAAGGTGAGCCTGGCCGACGATTTCGATGAGGACGTGGAAATTTGATGCAACAGCATGGCTGGACGCTGCTGTTCCACGACAACTTGATCGAGCAGATGATGAAACTGCGCGCAGCTGTGCTGCGTGCGCAAGAGAGCGACCCGGAGCGCTTCGGGTCCAACGCCAACGTCAAGTTCTTCCGGGCCTTGGTCCAGTTGATGCAAGATGTGGTGCCGGGCGATCCAGCCCGCGACGAATATCGTCAGGGCAACACCATGGGGCCGGCTTATCGCCATTGGCGGCGGGCCAAACTTGGAAGACGGTACCGGCTGTTCTTCCGGTACGACTCGAAGGCGAAGGTCATCGTATATGCCTGGGTCAACGACGAGCAGACC
>CAZSYV010000188.1:0-3891 GCA_964610955.1 uncultured Klebsiella sp.
GTTGCATCGATCACCGTGCCCGTTCTGAGCATCAGCCCGCGTTCGGCCAGGATCGCATTGATGCGCCCGAAGATACGCGCCGCCAGCTCGTGCGCTTCCAGTAGATGGCGAAAGCGCAGCATGACCGATACCGCGAAGGGCGGATGTCGCCCTTCGGACCGGGTCAGCCTGAGGTGCAAGGTGCTGAAGAACCGCATTGACGGCATGGTGAGGCGGTGGCATCGGTCCTGACGTATGTCGAACGAACCCCTCAGCCGCCTGCCGGTTCCGCAAGGTCCTTGCCGAAATCGCCTGACCCGGCGCTGCGGGCACCTTCGGCCATTGCCGCGTCGATCCTGCCCTTGCTGTAGCCCTTGCCCTCGCAGTGCTGCATTGCCTGGTGCATGCGGAACTTCGGCATTTTGCAGCGGGCATCGTTGACCGTGAACTTGTGACTGCACTCGGCCCAGATGCGGGTGCGTGTGCTCAGTTTCTGCAGGCAATCCTTGCCGAACAGCTCGAGTGCCGAGGCGGGCATTGCGAGCGCGCCGCTGAGGCAGAGCGCGATGATGCTTCGGGTCAGGGTCGGGTGCATACGGGGTGTTCCAGGCGTGTGCCGTGCGAGCAAGTATAGCCAAGCAGGGCAGGGCGGGCGGTGCCGCTCAGGCTCGCGTCGTTGCGAAGGGGTCTCATGCTCGGCGAAGATGCGGTCCATGCGGGGCGTTGGACCCGCCCCATCACGCAGTACAGGCATGAATTCCCGGTGGAAGACTCGATCAGCATCAGTGGTGCGCGTCAGAACAACCTGCGCAACCTCGACCTTGAACTGCCGCTCGGCACCTTGACCGTAATTACCGGGGTCAGTGGCTCGGGCAAGTCCTCGCTCGCCTTCGACACCATCTATGCCGAGGGGCAGCGGCGCTACGTCGAGACGTTCTCGCCCTATGCGCGCCAGTTCCTCGATCGCATGGACCGTCCGCAGGTCGATGCGATCCGTGGCATTCCGCCGGCGATCGCCATCGAGCAGAGCGCCTCGGTACGTACCTCCCGCTCGACGGTCGGCACGATGACCGAGTTGAACGATTACCTGAAGCTGCTGTTCGCCCGCGCCTCGGTGCTGCACTGCAGCGGCTGCGATCGACCGGTGACAGTCGATTCTCCAGCGAGCATTGCCTCACAGTTGTTTTCGAATCAACAGTTTGCCAATACAGTTGCAACCATTACATTCGAAGTCGAGGCGCTGCCTGGTGTGGATGCCACGCAGCTGCGGGCGCTGCTTGCCGCACAGGGCTACACCCGCGTCGAGGAGGATGGAGCAGGTGTCACCGTGCAGCAGGACCGGGTGCGCCTGCGCGAGGAGAACCGCTCGCGACTGCTCGAGGGCCTGGAGACTGCCTTTCGCCATGGGCGGGGACGTCTGGCCGTGCATGTCGGCACGGAGGGGGAGGCCTGGCGCTTTTCCGACAGGCTGCACTGTGCCGAGTGCGATATCGCCTACGCGAAGCTGCCTGCGGCGGCATTCTCCTTCAACTCGCCGATCGGTGCCTGCTCCGAGTGCCGTGGCTTCGGGCGCACGATCGGTGTCGACTACCGGCTGGTGATCCCGGACCCATCGCGCAGCCTGAAGGACGGTGCGATCAAGCCGTGGCAGACCGGTGCCTGGCGTGAGTGCCAGGAGGATCTGGAACGCTATGCGCGCCGGCGCGGCGTGGCACTCGATGTGCCCTGGAGCGAGCTGCCTGCAGCGGATCGCGACTGGGTGATCGATGGCGAGGGCGGCTTCGACGACGGTGTCTGGTACGGCATACGGCGCTTCTTCGAGTACCTCGAGTCGAAGAGTTACAAGATGCACATCCGCGTGCTGCTGTCGAAGTACCGCAACTACGAGACCTGCGCGAGCTGTCACGGCGCACGCCTGAAACCGGAGGCGCTGAACTGGCGCCTGCACAGTGGCGCACCGGATGGAGAGCATGGCCTCGACTACCACGCCTTCGTGCTGCTGCCGGTCACGCGTGCGCTCGAGTTCATCGATGCGCTGCAGATATCGGGGGGCGCGGCGGAGGCGAGTGCGCTGGTGCTGGTCGAGATCCGTTCGCGGCTGCGCTTTCTGATCGAGGTGGGCGTTGGCTATCTGACGCTCGACCGGCAGTCGCGCACGCTGAGCGGTGGCGAGGTGCAGCGCATCAACCTGACCACGGCGCTCGGCAGTTCGCTGGTGAACACGCTGTTCGTGCTCGACGAGCCGAGCATCGGACTGCACCCGCGTGATGTGGGGCGTGTCGTCGAGGTGCTGAAGCGCCTGCGCGATGCCGGCAACACGCTGCTGGTGGTCGAGCACGACCCGCAGCTGATGCTCGCGGCCGATCGGCTGATCGATATGGGGCCGGGGCCGGGGCGTGCCGGTGGGGCCATCGTCTACCACGGTGAGGCGGGCGGCATCGTCGCCGTGAAGGAATCGCTGACGGGAGCCTACCTGCGTGGCGAGCGCAGCATCGTGCGGCGCCGGCTCGCGGTCGATGTGCACCACGGTGAACAGCTCGAGCTGTTGGGGGTGAGCGCGAACAATCTGCGCGACATCGATGTGCGCATACCGCTGGGCGTACTGGTCTGCATCACCGGCGTGAGCGGCTCAGGAAAGTCGACGCTGGTCGGCGATGTGCTGTACCGGGCGGCGCGGCAGCACTTCGGGCGACCGCTCGATGCTCCCGGTCCGCTCCGGGCGCTGCGTGGACTGGAGCAACTGGCCGATGTGGTGTTCGTCGATCAGGCGCCGATCGCACGCAGCGCGCGCTCGAACCCGGCGAGCCATGTGGGTGCCTGGACGCCGATCCGCGCGCTGTTTGCCGCAACGACGATGGCACGCGAACGTGGCTACACGGCCGGGACGTTCAGCTTCAACTCGGGCGATGGGCGCTGCCCGGTGTGCTCTGGCAGCGGCTTCGAGCATGTCGAGATGCAGTTTCTCAGCGATGTCTACCTGCGCTGCCCGGAGTGCGATGGCCGGCGTTTTCGCGACGAGGTGCTCGAGGTGCGTCTCGAGGGCGGGCAGTCGATCGCCAGTGTGCTGGAGCTCAGCGTCGACGAGGCGCTGCAGCTCTTTGCCAATCGGCCCGAGGTGGTGAACGCCCTCACACCGCTTGCCGAGGTCGGGCTGGGTTATCTGGCGCTCGGGCAGCCGGTGCCGACGCTGAGCGGCGGTGAATCGCAGCGGCTGAAGCTTGCCGGCTACATCGCCGAGGCCGCGACGCGTCGCCGTGCAGGCAAGGGGGTGCTGTTCATCTTCGACGAGCCGACCACGGGTCTGCACTTCGACGACATCGCGCGCCTGCTCGGCGCCTTCGACCGTCTGCTCGAGGGTGGCGATTCGCTGCTGGTGATCGAGCACAATCTGGATGTGATCGACTGCGCCGACTGGCTGATCGAGCTTGGCCCGGAGGGTGGCGAGGCGGGCGGCGAGCTGTTGTTCGAGGGCAGCCCGGAGGCGATCGTGCAGGCCCCGTGTCCGACCGGGCGCGCACTGGCTGCCTGGCATGCCGAGCGAGGGCACGTGGCGCAACGGGTCGGTGGTGGTGGGCGCCGCCCGGCAAGCGCGATGATCGAGATCCGTCACGCGCGCGAGCACAACCTCAGGAGCATCGACCTCGATCTGCCGCGTGATGCACTCAGCGTGATCACCGGTATCAGTGGCAGCGGCAAGAGCACACTCGCCTTCGACATCCTGTTCGCCGAGGGGCAGCGCCGCTATCTCGAGTCGCTGAACGCCTACGCACGCCAGTTCGTCCAGCCGGCAGTGCGCCCCGACGTCGAGGCGATCCGCGGCATTCCGCCGGCGGTGGCGGTCGAGCAGCGTACCAGCCGTGGCGGTCGCAAGAGCACGGTGGCCACGATGACCGAGATCCACCATTACCTGCG
>CAZSYV010000189.1:0-3732 GCA_964610955.1 uncultured Klebsiella sp.
TCGGCAAGCCAGCGGCAGACATTGCCGAGGCTGACGATATAGTTGCCGTGGTTGTGCATCGTTTTCGGGACCAGGAGGTCCGGAACGCGGATTGCCTTGCTCTCCTCACGCAGCACATAGATCTCGTCGGCACTCACCGGTGTGTTCAGCGGTGCACCGCGCTCGCTCCAGTCAGGAAACAGTTCGTTGAGTGCTCTTGGCTCCACGATTGCACCCGACAGGATGTGTGCGCCAACCTCGGAACCTTTTTCCACGATGCAGACGCTGAGTTCGCTCGAGAGCTGACGCAACCGGCATGCTGCAGCCAGACCTGCGGGGCCTGCGCCAACGATGACGACATCGTATTCCATGGATTCCCTGGTCACGGTGAAACTCCAAAAAGTGGTTGAACTACAGCGACTTGCGAATGGGCGCGAACAATACACGAGGGTATGTCCGATTGCAAAGCTGCTCCGTCCGGTCTTGCCTGAGCCAGTATGTGCATGGGGCTCCCTGCAGGTCTGCGTGCGAGACGGTCATGAGTGGCCCGTGCAGCGGTATTGACCTGCTTCGCGCATCTGTCGACAATACCGCGGCTTTGTGCCCGGCGATAGTGTAAACGGTGACTCGTCGGGATTTCCACCAACCCTTTCACGAGCGACTGGAGAGCCCATGAAAGTTCTCGTAGCGGTAAAACGCGTAGTGGATTACAACGTGAAGGTTCGCGCCAAGAGTGACGGCAGCGGCGTCGATCTGAACAACGTGAAGATGTCCATCAACCCATTCTGTGAGATTGCAGTCGAAGAGGCTGTACGTCTGAAGGAAAAGGGTGTGGCCACCGAGGTGATTGCCGTGTCGCTGGGCGACAAGGCATCTCAGGAGCAGATTCGCACCGCACTCGCGCTCGGAGCAGACCGTGGCATCCTGGTGGAAACCAGCGAAGAGCTGCAGCCGCTGGCAGTGGCGAAACTGCTGAAGGCGGTGGTCGACAGGGAAGGGGCGGATCTCGTCATCGTCGGCAAGCAGTCGATCGACGGGGACAACAACCAGACAGGTCAGATGCTCGCTGCGCTGGGGGGCATGTCCCAGGGCACCTTTGCCTCCGAACTGGTGATCGAAAACGGCAGCGCACGTGTCACGCGTGAAATCGACGGCGGACTGCAGACGCTGGAACTCAAGCTCCCGGCGGTCATCACCACGGACCTGCGGCTCAACGAACCCCGCTATGCATCGCTGCCGAACATCATGAAGGCGAAGAAGAAACAGCTCGACACGCTGACGCCTGCGGATCTGGGCGTCGACGTCACGCCACGGGTGAAGGTGCTCAAGGTCGTTCCGCCACCGGAGCGGAAGGCTGGCATCAAGGTGGGTTCGGTCGCCGAACTGGTGGAAAAACTGCGCAACGAGGCGAAGGTGATCTGATGGGCATCCTGGTTATTGCAGAGCACGACAACAGGGAACTGAAGTCCGCAACGCTCCACGCCGTCACTGCGGCACGGGCGATTGGTGGTGAGGTGCATATTCTGGTGGCTGGCAGTGGCTGTGCTGCGGTGGCCGAAGCGGCTGCACGTGTCGCGGGCGTGAGCAAGGTTCTGCTCGCGGACAACGAAGCCTATGCACACCAGCTCGCCGAGAACATGAGCCTGCTGATCGCGGAACTGGGCGGCACTTATGATTGCGTGATCGCCGCAGCGACCACCAACGGAAAGAACGTCATGCCACGCGTGGCGGCGCTGCTCGATGTGGCGCAGATTTCCGAGATCACGGCGGTGCTCGCACCCGATACCTTCGAGCGTCCGATCTATGCGGGCAACGTGATTGCAACCGTTCAGGCGCTCGATGCACGCAAGGTGATCACCGTGCGTACCACCGGCTTCGATGCGGCGGCTGCCGAGGGCGGCAGTGCGGCGATCGAAGCCGTGTCGCTCGTCAAGGACTCCGGACTGGCACGCTTCATCGAGGAGCGGGTCGCCAAGTCCGATCGCCCCGAGCTGACGGCGGCACGGATCGTGGTTTCGGGCGGCCGCGGGATGCAGAGCGGAGAGAACTTCAAGATGCTCGAAGCGGTCGCGGACAAGCTGAATGCTGCAGTAGGCGCTTCCCGTGCCGCAGTTGACGCGGGCTACGTGCCGAACGACTACCAGGTCGGACAGACCGGGAAGATCGTTGCACCCGACCTCTATATCGCGGTTGGGATCTCGGGGGCGATCCAGCACCTGGCCGGGATGAAGGACTCGAAGGTCATCGTCGCGATCAACAAGGATGAGGACGCACCGATCTTCCAGGTTGCCGACTATGGTCTCGTTGCGGACCTGTTCCAGGCCGTGCCTGAACTCGAATCGCTGCTCTGACCGATCCTGTCGATTCCTGCTGGCGGTGGAGGGGATTCATCCTTTCTACCGCCAGAGGCGGCGGCTCTGCAGGTCGTGCAGGCGCCAACACCCTCACAGTCTGCTGCGAAAATCCTCGTAACCGAAGCGGCGCACGATGCGCAGCTCGTCACTGGCGGAATTCCAGATCGCAATCGATGGCAGATTGATGCCGTTGAACGTGGTCGTCTTGACCATCGTGTAGTGCGCCATGTCCTCGAACGCCAGACGCTGACCGATCACGAGTGGATCGGGAAACGCGTAGTCGCCGATCACGTCGCCGGCCAGACAGGTCTGTCCGCCAAGACGATAGAGGTGTGGATGCTCTCCTGCCGCACCCGCGCCACTGAGCGCGGGTCGGTAAGGCATTTCGATGACATCAGGCATGTGGCAGCTGGCGGATGTATCGAGAATCGCCTGAGCGATGCCGTTCCAGCCGAGGTCCAGCACTTCACTCACCAGAATGCCGCACTGCCAGGCAACTGCTTCGCCGGGCTCCAGGTAGACCTGGACTCCGTGCCGGGAGCGAAAGTCCTGGATCAGGCGGATCAGTTCGTCGACCTGATAGCCCGAACGGGTGATGTGATGCCCACCACCGAAATTGACCCAGCGCATCTGCGGAATGAAGTCGCCAAACTCGCGCTCCACTGCAGCGAGCGTGCGTGCCAGTGGCGGCAGGTCCTGTTCGCAGAGGGTATGGAAGTGCAGTCCACTGATGAGATCCAGGCGATCGCATCGAAAGCGCGAGCGCACGACGCCGAGACGTGAACCCGCCGCGCAGGGATCGTACAGGGATGTCGTGCCTTCGGAGTGCTCCGGATTGATGCGTATGCCGTAATTCAGCCCTGGACGCCGTGCGTGTGCCTCCTCGAGTATCGTCGCGAAGCGCTCGAGCTGTTCGCAGGAATTGAATACGACGTGGTCGGAGATCTCCAGCACACTGCGCAGCTCGCGGTCGCTGAACGCTGCGCAGAAGGTGTGTACTTCACCACCGAACTCCTCACGACCCAGACGCGCCTCGTGCAGGCCGCTGGCACAGGTCCCGCTCAGGTAACGGCGCACCAGCGGCGCCAGACTGAACATCGAGAAAGCCTTCAGCGCAAGCAGGACTCTTGCACCGCTTTCACGCTGCACGTGGGCGAGCAGTTGCAGGTTCTCTTCCAGCGCGACTTCATCGACGACGAAGCACGGCGAGGGAACGCGCCGCAGATCGAAACGCGTGAAATGGCGCACGGTGCGACCCTCAGTCGAGACGGTCGTCACGGCGCATGAGCTGCCACGGCAGGCCGTGCTCGTTCAGCGCATCCATGAACGGATCGGGATCGAACTGCTCCATGTTGAACACGCCTGCACCGCGCCATTTGCCGGTCAGCATCATTTTTGC
>CAZSYV010000190.1:0-3686 GCA_964610955.1 uncultured Klebsiella sp.
CTGGGCAGCAGGACCGTCACGCCGGCAGCAGCGCAGGACGGCGAGGTGACTGCGGGCAGCGCGGCTGCGCCGACATCGTTTGGTCAGGATGGTGCTGTCGGTTCCGGCAAGCGATCGGCACAGCCTGCACCGACACATGGTGCCGACGGGCTGCTCGAGCGTTTCCTTGAAGACTTCGATCACCACGACATGGCAGACGGCTTCCGTGTTCCCGCCCTGAACCAGGGTGGCCCCGAGCCTCAGCGGACCTTTGGGCAGCAAGGTCCGGGTGATGAAATGTCATATGGAGGCCAGGACTTCGAACGCTGTTGGGCCGCGCTCAGTCGGGCGATGGATCGCCTCGACGAGGAACGGCGTGGCTCGGCCGTGCCGGCGCAGACCGGGCACGGTGCCGATCTCTCAGGGCTGATGCATGCCCTCACCGGTGGTGGCGCCCAGGCCATGCGCGGCAGCGCGGCTGCGGTGACTCTCGTCAGTGAAAGCCTGCAGCTCAAGGTGTTTGCCGGACTGCGTGAGGGTGCTGCTGCACTCGCGCGCTGGTGATGCAGGGGTTTTCACCGTGGTATCGATGAACTCGCCGGAGCCGCCGTCGGCACAGGACTACCAGGCTTTCCATGCACCGCTGATCCGCCTGCAACACAGCGCACCGCACCCGCAGCACCGCCGCGTGCTGTGGGCGTTGCTCGCCCTGGTGGCCTTCCTGTTCGTCTGGGCGCTGCTCGGCAGGCTCGATATCGTTGCCGTGGCAGAGGGCAAGCTGGTGCCTGGCAGCTTTCTCAAGATCGTGCAGCCGGCGGAGGCCGGTATCGTCAAGGACATCCTGGTACGCGAGGGAGACACGGTACGTGTGGGCCAGGTACTGATGCGCATGGATGCAGCCATCACCGAAGCCGATCTGGAGGCGACCACCACCGAGCACACGCGCCGGCAGCTGCAGTTGGCGCGCATCGACGCCGAGCTTGCCGGCCAGTCACTCGTCGCGCCCGCAGGGGTTCCGGCTGCGCTCGTCCGCGAGGCCGAGGCACAGTATCAGGCGAATCGTGACGCGTTCGGTGCTGCACTGGACGAGGAGCGCGCCCGCCTCGGCAGGGCCAGAAAGGAGCTCGCTGCCGCCCGCCAGCAGAAGGAGCGCCTGCTGGCGGTGCTGCCACACTACCGCGCACAGGATCAGGCATACCGCAGCCTGGTCGAGAACGAGCTGGCCGGCAGCCTCGTTGGCAGCGACAAGCATCGCGAACTGATGGAGAAGGAGCAGGAACTCGCCACCCAGGAACACCTGGTCGCCTCGGCACGGGCCGGCATCGACCAGTCACGCAAAAAACTTCGCCAGATCGAGGCCGAGCATTCACGTGCACTGCATGCCGAGCGTGCCGAGGCGCAGTCCCAGCTTGATCGCCTGAGCATGGAGCTGCAGAAGCAGATGCATCGCCGCGAGCTGCTCGAGCTCAGGGCGCCGCAGGATGGCGTCATCAAGGAACTTGCGACACACACGAGTGGTACCGTGGTGCAGCCCGGCACGGTGCTGGCAAGCCTGGTGCCGCAGGGTGAACCACTGCAGATAGAGGCATGGGTATCCAACGAGGATATTGGTTTCGTGCATCCGGGCCAGTCGGTCAAGCTCAAGTTCGCTGCCTACAGCTTCCAGAAATATGGCATGGGGCGAGGGGTCGTCGAGCATGTGAGCGCTGACTCGCAAAGCGAGGAGGAGGCGCGCGACAGGGCAATGGGTGGTGGGCGTGGAACGCTGCGCTATCGGGCGTTGATCACACTCCATGACAGCGCGCTGGAAATGGACGGCGTGACATATCCGCTAGGCGTCGGCATGCAGGCCAGCGCGGAAATCCTGCTCGGCAGGCGCAGCGTGGCCGAGTACCTGCTCTCGCCGCTGCGCAGGGCCTGGCACGAAGCGGGTCGGGAGCGTTGATCGAAGCGATTCACCAGGCTTTCCCCTCCCCCCCTCCCCCCCCCCGCTCGCCCGCGTTGCTTTCCCGTGCCTGGTCAGTAGGATTGACGATACGTGATCCGGTTGAACTGGGCGAAGGAGGCAGGCGATGCGGGTACTGGCAATCATCGGATCCCTGGCGCTTGCCGCGCTGCCATCGATTTCCCTGTCGCTCGACATCGAGCGCGCGGAACGCGTCTTCAGCGAGCACTGCGCGGTATGCCATGGTGCCGATCGCGGTGGTTACATCGGACCGGCGCTGAACCGTGACGAAACGCAGCTCTCGCGTGAGGAGATCACCGGCAAGATCCTTGCCGGCGTGCCGCCCACGCTCATGCCGCAGCACCCATCGTGGCGCGGCACGCTCTCGGCACGAGACCAGCAACTGCTTGCCGATCTGGTGAGCACGCAGCCGAAGCGCACGCTTTCCTGGAACATCGACGAGGTCCGCAGCTCGCTGCAGGTGCTGGTCGCCGATGAGTCGACGCTTCCCGTCGGACCGCGTTTCCGGATCGATCACATCGACGATGTGATGGCCGTCGTCTCGAGGGGGCGCCAGGGTGCGGGCGACGAGGCAAGGGTGCTTTTCTTCGATGGCCGGACGCATCGGCGCATCGGTGCCGTGCCCACCGGCTTCGCGCCGCACCTCGTGGACTTCCACCCGAGCGAGCCGCGCTGGGCGTACATCCGTGACGATGCCGGTTGGGTGCACAAGGTGGACCTGTACTCGATGCGCACCGTGCGCAAGGTGCGCGCAGGACTCAATGGCACCTCGCTCGCCGTGTCGCACGATGGGCGCTTCGTCGCCGCCGGTTCCTACGTGCCGCACACGATGGTGATCATGGATGCCATGACGCTCGAGCCGCTGCGACTCATCGACCTCGAGGGGGTGGATCCGCAGGGCCAGATGGTCGAGGCCGATGCCGGCATCATCACCGCCACCCCGTACGCAAACTGGTTCGTGGTGGCGCTGGAGCAGGCCGGCCAGGTGTGGATCATCGATCTCGACAGCCCCGAGATGCCGATCACCACGATTCCCAACGTCGGGCGCCACCTGCACGATGGGTTCCTCTCGCCCGACGGCCGGTATTTCGTCGTCTCCTCGTACGACGATCACTGGAACGCCGTCATTGATCTGGCCGAGGCGCGCATCGTGCGCAAGGTGCCCGCGGGCTGCAAGCCGCACCTGGGATCCGGTGCAGTGCTGCCGTGGAACGGCCGCCTCATCGGCATCGGCACCAATATCGGCGAGGACGACTGCAAGTCCTTCGAGGTGACGGTCTTCGACATGGAGAACTTCGAGGTAATCAAGCGCATTCCGGTGATCGGCCCGACCGAATCGCCCGCAGCCCATCCCGATGCGCCCTACATCATTGCCGACATCGTCGGTACCGGGCCAAATGCCAGCAAGCTCCAGTTCATCGATAGGGAGAGCCTCGAGGTGGTCCACACCCTCGAAGTTGCCGGCACGCTCGGGCACTCGCATTTCCCCGAGTACACCGCACGTGGCGACTTCTTTTATGTAAGCGCTCGCTATCGCGGTGATCGCAGCTCTGGCGGGCTGGGTGGGCAGCTGGCGATCTTCGATTCACGCACGCTGCGCCAGGTGAAATCGATTCCGGTCGATGTGCCGGCCGGCGTTTTCTCGCACATTCGTGCACGTACCGTGGTGGTGGGGCTGCAGCCGAGCGCAGAGTGATACGCTCCTCTCGTCACCCCCGCGAAAGCGGGGGGGGCCAGGCTG
>CAZSYV010000191.1:0-3653 GCA_964610955.1 uncultured Klebsiella sp.
TGTAGGCCAGCGCCTTGTCGAACTTGTGCACCAGGGTGGTGACGATGTGTGCCTTGCCGTCGGACATCAGCTCCACCAGGTGGCGGCCGCTCTCGGCCCGGTCGGGGGAAAGGCCACAGGCGGCGAAGGTGTTGCCGAGCTGCTTGTCCAGATCCACCCGGTCTGTGACCAGCACGATGCGCGGGTTGCGGATGCTCGGCTCCAGCGCCAGCGCGCGGGCCAGCATCACCATGGTCAGCGACTTGCCCGAACCCTGGGTGTGCCAGACGATGCCGCCCCGGCGGCGGCCAGCGTCGTCCGTCTGCCTGACCCGCCGTAACACCTCCTGGATGGCGAACACCTGTTGGTAGCGCGCGATCTTGCGCACGCCGCCGTCGAACACCGTGAAGGCCCAGGCCATCTCCAGCAGTCGCTCCGGGCGGCACAGCGCGTAGAGCACGCGATCCTGCTCGGTCACCTGCCGGCCCACCACATAGGGCGCGATCTCTTCGCGCACGCCGAGTTTGGCAAAGGCCAGATCGAACAGCGAGGCCTTCACCGATTCCGGCAGCGGGCGCTCCAGCAGCGGCTCGAGGTTGGCGTCGGCCACGTCCTCCTTCCACTTCGACCAGAATTTGGCCGGGGTGCCGGTGGTGGCGTAGCGGGCCTCGTTCTTGTTCACCGCCAGCACGGTCTGCACGTAGGTAAACAGGCGCGGGATGTACTCGTCGCGCTGGTTGCGGATGGTCTGCGAGATCGCCTGGGCCACCTCGACCTTGGGCGACTTGCACTCGATCACCGCGAAGGGGATCCCGTTGACGAACAACACGATGTCGGGCCGGCAGGTTTCGACGCTGCGTGTGCGCTCCACCGCAAACTCGGCGGCCACGTGCCAGACGTTGTTGGCCGGGTTGCGCCAGTCCACATAGTTGAGCGTGAAGCTCTTCAGGTCACCCTCGATGGATTGCTCCAGCGCTACGCCCAGCGTGAGCAGGTCGTACACCGCCTCGTTGGTCTTGAGCAGGCCGTCGTACTTGACGTTCTTCAGCCGCTGGATGGCGCTCTGGAGGTTCTCCTCGCTGAAGAGGTAGTTGCCGCCCTTGTGCTGAATGCGGTTCAGCTTCTTCAACTGCTCGCGCAGGATCTCTTCCAGCAGCACGTTGCCGGCCTTGCCGCCCCGGGCGACCAGGGCCTCGGCAGGGGTGAGGTAGCGGTAGCCGAGGTTGACCAGGACCTGCAGGGCGGGGAGCTGGGAGAGGTATTTTTCGTCGAAACGGAAGCTGGCCATCAGACGGTCTCCGGTTCAGGTAATGGCAGCCGCCATTGGCCGGTGAGCAGCTTCTGCATCAGGCCGCGCTTTTGGGTCTTCAGCGCCGTGCCGGACTGGCCCAGCAGGTCTATCTCTTCGCGCAGGGCGTTGAGGTATCGGGCGATGGCGGTTTGTTTCTCAGCGACCGGCAGGGGGATCATCAGGGCCGCAAACTCGGAGAAGGACACGGTCTCGCGGACGCTGCCCTGAGCGCTGTTCTTGATGCGCTGGCGTGCCTCGTGGGAGTTCAGCCAGTGCAGGAAATAGTCCGAATCGACCTTGGCGTCATCGAGCCTGAACACGACATACATCGGGCTGAGCACGCCATCATCCCAGTCATCGAGACGGGCGATGGAGCCGATGTTGATGCGCGACGGGTTGTAGGCGTACTGCCCACGGCGCACGATCTTGTAATTGGACAGGTCGGCGCTGGCGACGCGGCGCTCGAACTGGTCTTCCGGCAGCGCGAAGCCGCGTGAGTTGGTCACGCTCAGGACGCGGGCTTCATTGCCGCCACGATTGCGGGCGGAGACTTCCTCGGCGAAGGCGCCGACATGGGCGGGCGAGTGCTGCCTCCGGCTGATAACACTCGAGAGTTCGTGGCTGTAGTGCCGCTCCTTCGCCGCGATTAGTTGCTCGGTTGTCTGGATTGCGGCATCCCAAGCATCCAGGATTTCAGCGATCTTGGCTTGCTCGTCAAGCCTCGGGAGCGGTACTTGCAGCTCGCGTATCAATCCAGCATTGAGGTTCTGCTGGCCACTGCTATTGCTGGCGTTGCGAATTGCCTCATAACGAAACAACAGCTGTTGATAGACGTATCTGCAATGCGCCTCCTCATTCAAGATGATCGCGGCACAGTTCTGGTTGATCGCGGCGTCAGTTGTCAGGACTGCAACCTGACCGCGAGTCTTCCCTTGACCGACCATGGCCATAAGGATCGACCCGGCCGGTATCAGCTTCGCCGAAGATCTCTTGAGGCCGGCTTCGGTGATCTTCTCGTCTATGTCGTCGAGGCCAATTTCGCAGTTCTGAACGAGTGTCGTCTTTACCCACGGGACGGTGCCACCCCAGTAGGCCGGGTTCTCGCGATCTGGCGTTCCGCCGGATGTGATCTTGGCGATGGCTCCCAGGGTGACAGTGCGGGTTGTCATTTCTTCTTCCCCCGCCCCTTGCCTTCCAACTCCCGCCCGACCTGCTCAAGCTTCGCAACCTCCTTCACCACACGGTCGAAGTCCGATTCGAAGCGCCGATCCTGGACGACCCGATAGCGCTCGAACTCGCTCTCGGCATGCAGCCTGGCCGCCTCGGCGCTGATGCGCCCCGCGTGTTGCAGAATGCCGCGATCGGTCAGCTCCAGAAAGCGGTCGAGCTGCCTGGCCCAGTCTTCCATCGTCGTCGGTTTCCGGCGCTGGGCGCGATCCTCGGCCAGGTCCAGGTAAGCGTTGATGATGCGGCCGAGCGCCTGCAGTTCCTCTTCGCTCAGGTAGTTCTTGGCGATGCCGGCGTCGGTCTTCAGGATCTTGCCGTGCGGGGCAGCCTCCCACGTGCTCAGCCCCATGTTGGGCTGGTCGCTGCGGGCGCGCTCGACGATCAGCTCGGCGGCGGTGCGGCCGTGGATGGCGAAGTGCAGCTTGTTCTGCACCTTGGCGAAGAACTCGCGGGTGGTCGGGGCATCCTTGTTGTAGTCGACGGCGGTGGCATAGATGTCGGTGACCTTCTGGTAGAAGCGCCGCTCGGAGAGGCGGATCTCGCGGATTTCTTCCAGCAGCCGCTCGAAATAGTCCTCGCCGAGGAAGCTGCCGTTTTCCAGGCGCTTGCGATCCAGCACGTAGCCCTTGATCGCGAACTCGCGCAGCACCTGGGTAGCCCACTGGCGGAACTGGGTGGCGCGCACCGAGTTGACGCGGTAGCCGACCGAGATGATGGCGTCGAGGTTGTAGTGCCGCGCCAGGTAGGCCTTGCCGTCAGCGGCAGTTATCCGGATTTTCCGGACAACTGAATCCGCATCCAGCTCATTGGATTCGAAGATGTTTTTCAGGTGTTCGCTGACGGTGCGCACGTCCACGGCGAACAGTTCGGCCATCAGCTTCTGCGTCAGCCAGATGGTCTCGCCCTCGAAGCGAACCTGAAGGCTTTCCTCGCCCGCCTGCCGGGTGAAGATCAGGAACTCTGCAGTGCTGTTGCGGATGGCCAGGCCCCTGGATTTCCGGTCGCTCATACGCCCAGCTCCTTCAGGTACTGCTTCATGCGCAGGCGCACCTCGGCCAGTTCGCTCTCCAGGCGCTCGATCTCTTGCTCGACGGCGGCAACGTCGATCTCTTCCTCTTCCTCGAAGGTGTCCACGTAGCGCGGGATGTTGAGGTTG
>CAZSYV010000192.1:0-3567 GCA_964610955.1 uncultured Klebsiella sp.
CAAATAGCCGCGCTTCTCGGCCGTCACTCACACTGGTCACGTTCCTGATGAGCTTCGCAAGCCGAACGGGAACGCGCGACCGCTTGAGCATCTTCACGACCAATTACGACCGGCTGATTGAAGCCGGCGCGGAACTGGCGGGCTTGCACTTGCTGGACCGCTTTCTCGGCAACCTGATGCCCATCTTCCGATCCTCTCGGCTCGACTTGGACATGCACTACAACCCGCCGGGCATCCGTGGCGAACCTCGCTATCTGGAAGGTGTGGCGCGCTTCATCAAGCTGCACGGATCGGTGGATTGGGTGCAGAGCGGAAAGGACATCCGCCGCATCGGCCTGCCTTTCGGTGCTGGCACGATTGAGCCGTATTTGCAGGCACCGGGCTTGGGCGGTGCAACGGCCCACAAACTGATGATTTACCCGAACGCCGCCAAAGACAGAGAAACTGCCGACTACCCCTATGTCGAACTTTTCCGGGACTTGGCTGCGGCGGTGTGCCGCCCTAACAGCACTCTCGTAACCTACGGCTACAGTTTCGGCGACGAGCATATCAACCGTGTGATTCGGGACATGCTCACCATCCCGTCCACGCACTTGGTGGTCATCGCCTATGACGACCCATTGGGTCGTGTCATGCAAACCTACGAACAGATTGGCAGGCCATCACAGATAAGCCTGTTGATTGGCCCGGCACTTGCCGACCTTACGACGCTCACAGAGAACTATCTGCCCAAGGCTGCGATTGACAAGACCACGTTCCGCATGAGCGAGTTGCTCAAGCAGAGATTTGTCACGCACCAGAACGTCCCCAAGTCAAAGGGGCACGATGCCGAAGACCTGGATGATTTGATATGAGCATTTCTCCTCTGGCTCATGCCGACTCCTTGCGCATTGGCACGATTGATTTCGTCTCCCCTGACGAAATCAAGGTCACGCTGGACATCGAAGCCCCGGACGGCGTTTCGCTGAACACTGGCACACCACACCCGTTTCCGCGCATCAACGGCTATGTGCTTTCTCCCAGCGATCAAGGCTACTTGGTTGCCCAGGTGGAATGGATCACGGTCGAGCGTTCGCAATATCCCAAGCGTAAGGGAATGCAAGACTTTGGCCTGGTGGATTTGCCATATCCGTTGCGCAAGATGAGTTTGAACCCTTTGGGCCTGTTGATCTACGCAAGGGGGAGTGACGGAAAGGATAGCTACGAGTTCAAGCGCGGCGTACAGGCTTATCCGTCTGTGGGCGATCCGGTGCTGTTGCCGACGCAAGTCCAGCTTCGCGCCATTGTCGAATCCGGGGAAAACCGCCGCGTCAAAATCGGCGTGAGTCCGCTGGCAGCAAACGCCGAAGTGCGGATCGACCCGGACCGTCTCTTTGGCCGCCACCTGGCCGTGCTGGGCAATACGGGCAGTGGCAAGTCTTGCTCAGTTGCCGGGCTGGTTCGCTGGTCGATGGACGCGGCAAAAAAAGTGCGCAATGGTGCTGAACCGAATGCCCGCTTCATCGTGCTCGACCCTAATGGGGAATACGCGAGTACGTTCAAGGGCATGGGCAAGGTGCGCGTCTTCGCCGTCGATCCGGCTGAAGGTGTTGAGCAACTTCAAGTTCCCTTGTGGTTCTGGAACAGTGCTGAATGGTCGGCATTCGCTCAAGCCAGCGCCAAAATGCAGCGCCCGTTGCTCCGGCGCGCACTACGGGACGTCAAAGCGGGAAGAGCCATTTCGACGACATCCCCCGAAGAGGAAAAACTCGCTCTGCGGCGCTACCTTTCATCGCGATTGATCTCAATCCGACGGGACATCCGTTCTGGAGATATCCAGACCGATGAATCGAAATTCGGTTTTCGCTTGAAGGCAATGGCAGCTGATTTGCAGGGAAAGCTTTCCGTGCACAGCAGCAATAATCTTGCTGAAGTTTTAGCTGCGATCAACGCTGCGTTAAAAACTGCGCACAACAGCTTTGTGAAAGATGGGAAGACAATCGAATACTACCGTGCTTTCACTGAAGCTCAAATTCAGGAAATTGTTGCCGCATTGGAAACTGCGGTCGGCACCGTCGGCGGCGTGCTTCTCCAAGACGGACCGGATGAGGATGTTCCAATAGCTTTTGAGGGAACCCAACTCCCGGACCACCTCGAAGTTCTGGCGGAACAAGAGAATGCCAGTCAGTTCGTTGACTTTCTCGTATCACGTATTCGCACACTTCTGTCCGACACACGGATGCGCTCGATCATCTCAAGTTCGGACGGAATAAATCTCGACGACTGGCTAACCACCTACATCGGCGACAGCCAAGCCTCGAACGGTTCCGTCACGGTCATCGACCTTTCGCTGGTTCCCGCCGAAGTCGTCCACATCATTACCGCCGTCATCGCCCGCATGACGCTGGAGGCACTGCAACGCTATCGCAAGCTCAATGCAGGCAAGACGCTGCCCACCGTGCTGGTCATGGAAGAGGCGCACACTTTCATTCGCCGTTATTCCGACGACGCCGAGAACCACAGTTCCGCTGCCATCTGTTGCCAAGTCTTCGAGAAGATTGCCCGCGAGGGGCGCAAGTTCGGGTTGGGTTTGGTTCTTTCCTCTCAGCGACCGAGCGAACTGTCCCCGACGGTTCTGTCCCAGTGCAACAGCTACCTGCTTCATCGCATCAGCAATGACCGCGACCAGGAACTCGTTCACAAGCTGGTGCCGGACAACCTGCGCGGCTTGCTGCGCGACTTGCCTTCCCTGCCCTCTCGCCATGCGATCCTTTTGGGGTGGGCATCGGAGCTTCCAGTGCTGGTGCAGATGAACAACCTGCCGAAAGACCAACGCCCCAAGTCGGATGACCCCGACTTCTGGGCGGTTTGGTCTGGGGATGGACTGGCCGTAGATGCCGAAGGTCAGCCGATGGAGAGAGCCGTCGATTGGGAAACCATTGCGACGGAATGGCAGCAAACCAATACGCCTGCAACACACGAAGAACCTTCGATCGACGCGACGGACAGTTCTGACGACGACCTTCCGTTCTGATTTTTGTGAGAAAAATAATGGATAAATTGAAAATGCACTCGCCCAACCTGACCGAAGACAACATCGCGCGCATCCGCGAGATGTTCCCCGGCTGCGTGACGGAGGCGCGGGGCGAGGATGGCATCGTGAAGCTGGCGGTGGACTTCGACCAGCTCAAGCAGGAGCTATCTGCATCCATCGTCGAAGGCCCGCAGGAACGCTACCACCTGAACTGGCCGGGCAAGCGCGAGGCGCTGCTGACGGCCAACGCGCCCATCGCCAAAACCCTGCGCCCGGTACGCGACGAGAGCGTGGACTTCGATACGACGAAGAACCTGTTCATCGAAGGCGACAACCTGGATGCGTTGAAGCTTTTGCAGGAGACGTATCTGGGTAAGGTGAAGCTGATCTACCTTGATCCCCCGTACAACCGCAAGAAAGGAAACAATCTTGTCTACCGGGATGATTTTGTTGGCAATACCTACGAATACCTGACTCAAAGCAATCAGTCAGACGAGCAAGGCAACCGGCTCGTTGCCAACACTGAGGCCAATGGCCGGTTCCATTCGGACTGG
>CAZSYV010000193.1:0-3510 GCA_964610955.1 uncultured Klebsiella sp.
GGCTCGACGCCGAGCAGCCACAGCGCCTGCGCTTCGAGCAGGCCCTCGTGGCGCATGGTCTCGACCGACCACAGGCTGAAGGTGATCTTGTCGGGCACGGTGCCGGAATCGCGCTGGTGGGCTGCGATGAGTTCCTCGGCCGCCTTCCTGCCCGCTTCCCAGGCCTGTTTCGTCGGCACCCGCGAGGGGTCGAAGGGGTAGAGGTTGCGCCCGGTGGGGTAGGCGTCGGGGTGCTTGATCGGATCGCCACCGTAGGAGGTGGGAATGTAGCGCCCTGCAAGTGCAGCGAGCAGGCCGGGCAGCTCGTTGTCGGCACCGATGCGATCGTAAAAATCACGCGCCCGTGTGAGCTGGGCAGCAAGCTCGGGGCCGATGCCCTCGGGCTTCTCGCCATTCACCAGCACGCGCTCGAGCAGTGCGTAGGGGGGAGAGTGCACGAGCCGGTCGTAGTCGATGGCAAGCGTCTCATCGAGCTGGTCCTTCGCCACGCCAGCGTGGCGGGCCGCCGCATCGAGGAAGTCCTGGCCGAGCATCAGCAGCACGGTGGCCAGGCGGTGTTCGGTTTCGGGGGCCGTGCCGAAGGCGTGCAGACCCAGCGGCTGGGCGGTCTGCGCGAGCTCGTGCAGGTGGGTGTGCAGCAGTTCGATGAAGGCGGGAAACTCCGCCGCGGCGCGCTCATCGCTCCAGCCCATGTCGAGCGCGATGTGCCCCGCCTTCACCTTGGCCAGCAGGTCGTCGCGGATCGCATCGCGCACGCCACCCTCGATCTGCGCCAGCCAGCGGTGCAGCAGGTCATGCATCGCGGTGAGCTCATCGTGGAGCCCCGCCGGGCGAAACGGCGGTGTCTGGTGGCTGATGATCAGCGCACGGCCGCGCCGGCGGGCCTGCAGCGCCTCGCCGATGTTGTCGGCGATGTAGGGGTAGACGACCGGGATGTCGCCGACGGCGAGCATGGGATCGTCGTGGACCGACAGCCCGCGCTCCTTGCCGGGCAGCCACTCCTGCGTGCCGTGCGTGCCGAAGTGCACGAAGGCGTCGGCGTGGCGGCGTGCCCACAGGTAGGCGGCAAGGTAGAAGTGGCTCGGCGCCGCGCTGGTCGAGTGGTAGATGGCCTTTTCCCTGTCGTCGATCGCCCCCGAGCGCGGCGGCTGCGCCAGCACCGTGAGCTTGCCGAGCTGCAGGCGCGGGATCACGAAGAAGGCGTCCTCGCCCTTGCCCTGCAGCATGGGGGAGGCAGCCGGATCACCGCTCTCGCGGAGCAGCCGCTCGCGCACCGGCTCGGGCAGCGCATCGAGCCAGGCACGGTAGTCGGCAAGCGGCAGGCGCACTGCCAGGTCGTCCTTCAGCAGTGCCTCGAGCTGTCCTTCGCGGTAGTAGGGTGCAAGCAGTCTTTGCAGCTTCCCGAGCAGCGCCTCCTCTGCCGGCGCCTGCGTGTCGTAGCCTGCCTGCTGCAGTGCTGCGAGCGTGGCGCTCAGGCTTTGCGGCAGGTTGAGGAACGAGGCCGAGAGGTTCTTCTCGCCCGCCGGGTAGTTCCAGAAGAAGATCATCACCCGCTTGTCGGCGTTTGGCTTGCGCTGCAGTGCGACGAGGCGCAGCGCCTTTCCGACCACGGTGTCGAGCTGCTCGTCGATCGGCAGCAGCTGTGCTGCCGCCTCATCCATTGCCGAAGCGACCTGGATGTCGAAGATGCCCGCGTACTCGGCCTGCGCCATGTAGAAGGGCACATCCATCACCGCCACGCCGTGGGGGTCGGCGCGCCACTCGGCCTCGTTGCCGCGGCGGTAGGGCATCGCCTGGATCACCGGGATGCCGAGCTCGGTCATTTCGGCGCGTGGCCCGTCGGGGCCGAGCATGATGCGCGTGGTGATGACCGCATCGGCGAGCGGTTTTCCCTGTGGGGCGAGCAGGCTGAGCAGCCCACCCTTGCCCATGGCCGGGTAGTAGACGGGCAGGGCGATCGCACCGGCCTGCTCGATGCGCTCGATCAGTGCATCGAGGAAGGCGGTCTGCAGCGAGGCGATGTACTGCTCGTGAAAGGCGATGGCGATCACGGGCTTTCCGGCATCCGCCGCGCTGCGCTTCCAGTCGAGGTAGGCGCGCGCATCGGTGAATATCTGCTTCGCATCCGGATGGTAGATCCCCGATTCCGGTACCGGCAGCGGATCGGCGATGCCGGCGGTTGACCTGCCGTCGAGCCAGGCGGCGACGGTATCGAAGAAGCGCTCGAAGTTCTCCCGTCCACCGTTGGAGTAGTAGCTCGCCAGGCGCTCGATCAGTGCCGTGGGCATCGCCTTGCCGTCGGGCCGCCTGTCGTAGAGCCAGGCGAGCGGAACGGAAGTGTCGGCAAATGCCTTGCCGAGGCGCGCGCGCACCACGTCCTCGAGGTAGCTGTCGATGAACACGATGTCGTGCCCGGCAAAGAGCTCGGCGCCCGCCTCGGCCGGGATGGCGTCGAGGTAGCGCACCTCGACCGTGATGCCCCGGGGTGCGGCGATCTCGTCGAGCACCTTGAACTTGCCGGGTGGCACGTTGCTGGTGGCGATGAACAGTGCCGTGCGCGGGGCGGCAGTGGCGGTGGCCGGGTGCGTGGCGATGGCGATCAGCGCGAACCATGCCAGCACGAGGGCGGCAGGAAGTCCTGGTACAGACATCGATTGTCTCTCAGAAGCGGTAGTGCATGTTGGCGGAGACGGTGCGGGCGCGCTCGGCGAAGCCGAACAGCGGCGACTCCTCGGCAAGGTTCAGGTTGCCGAGGTTCTCCACCGCAAGTGCGAGTTCGGCGTGTGTACCGATCGACTTGCCGAGGCGCAGGTTCCACAGCGCATAGGCAGGAAGCTCGCCCGCGGCCGAGTACTGCTCGCCCGTGCGCTGCACGCCTATGCGCAGGCTCCAGCCCCCCGGACCCGTCCAGTCGAGCTGCGAGTTCATGCTGGTGCGCGGGCGGTACTCCAGGCGCTTGCCGGTGCGCCGGTCCTCGGTGTCGAGTGCAGTGAGGCTGGTCTGCCACGACCAGGCGTCGCTGATGCGCCAGCCGATGCTGGTCTCGATGCCGTCGATGCGTGCGGCGTCGACGTTGTCGTACTGGTAGAAGTGCCGCGGCCCCTGGGAGCGCAGCAGCCGGTAGGTGATCAGGTCCTCGACGCGGCTGCGGAACACGGTGGCCTGCAGTTCCAGGGCGCCGGCAGGCTGCCAGCTTGCACCGAGTTCGAAGGAATCCAGCGTCTCGGGGCGGATGTCGGCGTTGCCCATGAAGGTGTGCGGCCCCTCGGCGCCGACATAGTTCGGCGAGATCTGCTTCAGCGTCGGTGCCTTGAAGGCGTGACCGTAGCCGCCCTTGACCACCAGCGTGGGCGTTGCCTCCCAGACGAGGTAGACGCGCGGGCTGAACTCGGTGCTGAAGAACTCATGGTGGTCGTAGCGAAGCCCTGCGGTGAGCTGCAGCGCATTGCCGATGCGCAGCTCGTTCTGCGCGAACAGTGCCTTGTGCAGTGCATCGTCGTAACCGGCGTC
>CAZSYV010000194.1:0-3504 GCA_964610955.1 uncultured Klebsiella sp.
TGGCTGATCCGCTCGGTCGTCGCCAACGGCACCCACGGTATCCGGGTCGAGGAATATGTGCGTCGCGGCGTGCAGATCCTGTAGCGCAATGCGGAGCGGTGGTTTTCAAGATGGTTGGCACTGATTTCATCACGGTGCTTGCATTCTGCTGATCGCATCTGGATGCATCGACCCGCGGACACCCGGGTACGGCCGCTGATCGGGCCGACAGTGTGCTGGAGCGGCATCGTCGTGGTGCTGGAGTCCTCTGCCGTTGCGGTCGTCCTGGTCGAACCTTGCCTATCGGTAAAGATACAGGGCGGGTGCTCCTTTGTTAGCATTGTCGCCTTGTCGGTGGCAGCCACTGTATTGAAATCAACGAGGGAGGCGAGAGCAGGATGAATACGGACCTTGCCGGGGGGGAGCGCAGGCTTCGCTATGTGGTCGTCGGTGCGGGCATGGCAGGCATTCTTGCTGCGATCAAGCTCAAAGAGCGTGGTGAAACCGAAGTCGTCGTCTACGAGAAGGGACATACGGTTGGTGGCACCTGGCGTGAGAACCGCTACCCGGGCCTGACCTGTGACGTGCCCGCGCATGCCTACACCTACAGCTTCGCGCCGAACCCCGACTGGAGCGCGTTCTACGCCGGTGGTCCGGAGATCCAGGCCTACTTCGAAAAAGTGGTCGACGACTACGGGATCGCCCCGCTGATCCAGACCAACAGCGAAGTGCTCGAGTGCCGCTGGGACGATGCGGCCAGGCGCTGGCAGGTGAAGCTTGCCGATGGGCGCAGCGACAGCGCCGATGTGCTGATAGCCGCCTCGGGCGTGCTTCATCACCCCAACGTCGCGCGGATTCCCGGGCTGGAAAGCTTTGCAGGAAAGGCCTTCCACAGCGCACGCTGGGATGACACGGCCGAGGTCGATGGCAAGCGCGTCGGGGTGATTGGTTGCGGTTCGACGGGTGTGCAGATCGTGACGGCTCTGCAGAAGCGCTCGGCGCAGGTTGTGCACTTTCAGCGTTCACCGCAGTGGATCATGCCGGTCGAGCAGTTCGAGTACTCGGAGGATGACCGTGCAGCGTTTCGTGCCGATCCGAAGCTGATCGACGAGATGCGCTACGGTGAGCAGTACTGGTCGGGCATCTACCGTTTCAACCGCGCACTGGTCGAGCCGGAAGGCAAAGACATGCACGAGATCGAGGAGCTGTGCCGGCAGAACCTGGAGAACACGGTCAGGGATCCGGTCCTGCGCGAGAAGCTGCGCCCGAACTATCGGGCAGCCTGCAAGCGTCTGATCTATTCGTGGAACTACTACGATGCGGTGCAGCAGCCCAACGTGGTTGTGGAGGTCGGTGCCATCGAGCGCATCGAGCCAACCGGCATCCGCATGAAGGACGGCGGTTTCCACGAACTCGATGTGATCGTGCTGGCGACCGGCTTTCAGGTCGACCGCTTCATTCGCCCGACAGTCGTCACGGGCAGAGGAGGCGTGTCCCTCGATGACAAGTGGGAGGTGCGCCCGAGTGCCTACTACGCGGTCACCATTCCCGATATGCCGAACTTCTTCATGCTGAACGGCCCCACCGGACCGGTCGGCAACTTCTCTCTGATCGATATCGCCGAGCGTCAGTGGGACTACATCGAGCAGTTGCTGCGCTACCTGCGTGAAGGTGATGCCGCTGAGGTCACGCCGAAGGCAGAGGCGATGCAGGACTACGATGTGCGGCGCATTGCTGCGGCGAAGACGACGATCTTCGCCTCTGGCTGCACGAGTTGGTACCTCGACGCCGAGGGGGTGCCGATCAGCTGGCCGTGGAGCTATCAGGCCTTCTCCGACGAGATGGACAAGCCCCGATTCGAAGACTACGAGTTTGCCTGATTGGCTTTCAGAACTCGATTTTCGGATCGCCCACGCGCAACGCGGCCAAGGTTCCGGTCTTCAGCATACCGATGATCATCTCGACCCGCCGATCGAGTGGGCGCTGCTGGCGGAGCCGTTCGTTGCGGATGCAGGCGGTCGCGATGCCGATCACGAAGAAGAGGATGAGTTCGGACGCCTCGATCACCGGAACCGATGCGGGAATTTCACTGTTCGCCTGCGCTTCCCCCATGTCGGTGAGCATCTGCTCGTAGGCCGCGTAGAACGATTCGTTCTTGTGGCGTTCCGGGGTTGGATCCATGCTTTGGTCACGCCAGAACTCCAGTCGCACGCGCCATTCGTTCAGCACGGTGTCGGTATATGGCAACAGCTTGCGCAAACGTGTTTCCAGCGCAGTGAGTCCATTCAGATCACCGAGCTCGCTGGCCACGCGTGCCAGGTAATTCTCGTTGACCCAACGATCGGCTGCATCGAGCAGCTCGGCCTTGCTCTTGAAATAGTGTTCGACCAGTCCGCGTGAGCATCCCGCCTGCTGCGCGACCGAGCGCACCGATATCCCCGCAAGTCCCCCGCGCGCGATCAGGGTCGCCGTCGATTCGATGATGTGCGCCCGCCTTTCGTTGGCAGTATCGGCGACCCTGGGAAAATGCTGATGTGCCATGCGGTGTATCCAATGGTCATGGAGCGGTAGCGATCCGACGTCGAACGCGCGGCATTCTAGGGAGCCTTTGACCGACCGTCACGTTTGATGCCGATCGTGGCGCTCTATGGAGAGTGCCACACCGGCCGGCGACGGGTCGTATTCATCCGAGGTGATATCATGGAATCAGCATGACGGCCGTCTTGTAAACAGGACGATCGTCATGTACTTTGCCCGTGATTACCCTATAACGACCCAGTGGAGCAACCTCATGTCCATGTGCAATCGCCTGGTACGACGACTGACCATTGCAATCCCGATCGCTGTGGCTGGCGGTGCCGCGCAGCACGCTGCTGCCCAGGGCAGCGCGAGTGGACTGGAAGAAATCATCGTCACCGCGGAGCGGGTCGAAGCCTCGCTGCAGGATACGCCAATCTCGCTGTCGGCCTTCAATGCGGAGACACTCGACTCGCTCGGGGTGATCGAGAGCGGTGATATCGCGATGTACACGCCGAACCTGCGCATGGACAAGACGCCGGCGAGTCAGAATTCCTACGGCATGGGCATCCGCGGCGTAAGCTCGGGTGATCCTTCACTGGCGGTGGATCCGACGGTAGGTATCTACGTTGATGGGGTCTACCTCGGGCGCAGTTCTGCGGCGGCCTTCGAGGTCGTCGACCTGGAGCGCATCGAGGTTCTGCGTGGTCCACAGGGTACGCTTTACGGGCGCAATACCACGGGCGGTGCGGTCAACGTCGTCACTGCGAAGCCGGCAGGGGAGTTCGGATTCAAGCAGGAGGTCACGGTTGGCGAGCGCGATCTGCTGCGTTCGGCCACGTCTCTGGATACCGGCACGTTCAATGATTTCGCGGCAAAGGTTTCGTTCATCCACGCCGAACGTGGGGGGCTGGCAAAAAGCAGCATCACTGGTGGTGAACTTGGTCAGTACGATCAGCAGGCCTGGCGCATCGCGCTGCGCTGGACGCCTTCGGATCGGATCACGGC
>CAZSYV010000195.1:0-3478 GCA_964610955.1 uncultured Klebsiella sp.
CTCGAGCGTGCCGTCGACACGCAGGTCGCCGAACAGGAAGCGCACCAGGTTCTGATAACCTTCCTCGGAGTTGACGACACCATAGGGCCCGCTGTGGCTGCGGAAGGCAAAGGCGCGCGGTGCGCCCTGCACGGTGGCGTTTTCGATCTTCACCAGACCGTCACTCATCTCGCCAGCGAGTCGGCGTGACATGCCGAGCGCAACTTCGTAGTCGCGGTGGTTGGTGCCGACGAAACAGAAGAAGCGCTGCGGGTCGAACTTGCCGTCGAGTGAATCGACGCGCTCGGGCGTGCCGTTCATGCCCAGGTATTCCGCCATTTTCCGGCGGTTGAAGTTGTTCATGTCCCACAGACCGGCAAAACCCGGCACATTGATGCCGGCAAGCTCGATGCCGTTGTGCGGTGTGGCGTAGGTGAACACCTTGTCGACCAGCTGGCGCTCGGCAGCGGTGCTGACCTCATCGTTCTGCAGGAAGGTACGACACACCAGCCCACCCATCGAATGGGCGACCAGATACACCTTGAACGCTTCCTGCAGTGCAGTGTCCTCACCGCAGACCTGGGAGCGCAGCTGCAGGATCAGATTCCCGAGTCCCCGTGCCGCCTCGATGATCGACAGCACCTTGCCGTCGCCCAGGTCCTTGTCTGCCGGCTCGTAGTACCGGTAGATGACGACGCTGCGCGCTGCGAGTCGCCCGGTGACTTCGCTGCCGTCGGCATAGGTGTCGCGGTAGTCGTAGTCCTTCATCAGGCGTACCAGCGGTGATTCGAACACCAGCCGCTGCACGCGCCCGTCCCAGGCCTGACGCACCTTGGTGGCTCCCAGGTTGAAGCCCATGTAGGGCGTCGACACCGTATCGGCGATCTCGCCCGGCGTCATGGCGTAGCCGCGGACATAGATGATGGGAAAGTAGGGCGCAGGCAGGATTTTCATGGCGATCTCCTTTCAGGGTATCGGTGTACCTTGCGCTGCAAGCATAGACGGAGTCAGGCAGGAGATGCGCTTTCCCCCGTGGCATCCCGATACGCGAGCAGCCGCAGCGCGTTGAACACGACGATCAGCGTGGAGCCTTCATGCAGTGCCACGGCAGGCCCGATACCAAGGCCGAAGATCGTTGCAGGGATCAGCAGGGCAACCATGCCCAGGCTGACCAGGACGTTCTGGCGAATGACCGAGCGGACGCGGCGACTCAGGCCGATGGCGAAGGGCAGATGCGCCAGGTTGTCGCTCATCAGTGCGATATCGGCGGTTTCGAGCGCCACGTCCGAGCCTGCTGCGCCCATTGCCACACCAACGGTTGCGCTGGCCATCGCCGGTGCGTCGTTCACGCCATCGCCGACCATGGCCACCTGAGTTTCGTCTCTCAGCCTTCTGATCACCCCGACCTTGTCCTCGGGCATCAGGTCGCCCCAGGCAGCATCGAGCCCGAGCTGCCGGGCGATGGCGTCCGCAACGCCCTGGTGATCACCGGAAATCATCACCATGTGGCGGATACCCAGTACACGCAACCGTGCAAGCGCCGGGCGCGCCGATTCACGCAGCGTGTCCATCAGTCCGATTGCACCCAGATCACGCTCGCCACGGCGGACCACCATCACCGTGCAGCCCTGCGCTCGCAGTGATTCCACGGCGACTTTCATTTCGGCGGACAGGGGAGGAACCGCATCGGTACCGAACGCCTCGGCCTTGCCGATCAGCACGGCATCACCCTCGACGATCGCACTCACTCCCCTGCCGACCAGGCTCTCGACAGCACTGGCCACCGGGAGCGTGGCGCCGTCCAGGTGATTCGGGCCATCGCGCGCGATTGCCCGGGCAAGCGGATGATCACTCAGTCTTTCGACGGCGACCGCCACAGCCATCAGTTCTTCCTTCGCGACGCCTCTGGCCGGAATGATTTCCACGATACGCGGCTCGCCGAGCGTGAGCGTTCCGGTCTTGTCAAAGGCAATGCTGTCCAGTGAACCGAGCAGTTCGAGCGGGGCTCCTCCCTTGACCAGCACGCCACCACGCGCGGCGCGCGCCACACCCGCGAGCACGGCGCTTGGCGTTGCGATGGCCAGTGCACAGGGGCTGGCCGCAACGAGGACCGCCATCGCCCGGTAGAAGCTGTCGCGAAACGGTTCATCGACAAACGCCCAGGCAAAGAGCAGCACGAACACGAGAACAAGCACCGTCGGCACGAAGATGCGTTCAAAACGATCCGTGAGGCGCTGCGTCGGGGACTTTTGCGTCTCGGCCTCGTTCACCAGCCTGATGACCCGGGCCAGTGTGCTTTCGGTGGCCAGACGGCTCACCTCGACCTCGATCGCCGTGTTGCCGTTGATCGTCCCGGCGAATACCCGGTGAGCTGCTTCGAGTCGAGCTGGATTGGCGCGTGCAGCCTCGATGTTCTCGACCGCATGCTTGTCGACCGGCATGCTTTCCCCGGTGATCGGCGCCTGATTGACGCTGCTTGCACCCTTCACGACGAAACCATCGGCGGGGAGACGCTCGTTCGGTCGAATGAGTACCGTGTCGCCGATGCGCAGTTCTTCCACAGGCAGTTCCTGCAGTTCTCCGTTTCGCCGTGTCGTCGCATTCTTCGGTGCAAGCGTGGCGAGCGCTTCGATTGCATGCCGGGCCTGACCCATCGCATGGTGTTCCAGCGCATGACCCAGGCTGAAGAGGAACAGCAGCAGGGCGCCCTCGGCCCATACGCCGAGTGCTGCGCCACCCAGTGCGGCGACCAGCATCAGGGTATCGACCTCGAATCGTCCGAGCCGCAGACCGTCGATTGCCTCGCGCAGCGTGAAGGTGCCACCAAGGACATAGGCGCCGATGTAAGCGCTCAGCGGCAACCACGCGGGAGCAGCAGGTGCGAGTTTCTCGATCGCGAAACCCGCGACCAGCAGCACCCCGCAGAGCAGTGCGAAGAACAGTTCGGTCTGGTCACCAAACACACCACCATGAGCGTGCTCATGCTCATGCTCATGCCCATGACGCGGTTTCGCCCTGGATGGTGGTGCCACAACCGTCGCTGCACGAGCAGTCACACCCATCGCTGCGAGTGCCTCGCGCAGCGTCTGTTCGGAGCCCTGCTCGCGATCGAACTCGATGCGCACAAGCCCTGCGGCGTTCGCTTCGGCCTCGATCACCCCCGGCAGTTCGCGCAGCCGTGCCGCAACCGTGCGTGCACGGCGCGGATGCCCGATGCCTTCGACCGACCAGATCACATGAGCAAAGCGTGCACTGATCCGTGCACCTGCTGCCTGAACGATCTCGCGGATGCGCGGCAAGGTGAGGACATCGGGATCATGGTGGATGCAGAGCTGTGCCGCAGAGCCGTTCTTCGCCGCCAGCACATGGACCTGCTCGATACCCGGGCGACCATCGAGCTCGGCAATCAGGCGCCCGATGCAGGCGTCCGATGCGTCGACGACATCGGGCAGCAGCAGCGGGATATCGAGTTGAAGTGATCTTGCCATGCAGCACCCCC
>CAZSYV010000196.1:0-3420 GCA_964610955.1 uncultured Klebsiella sp.
CGCTGACGTCAGAGAGACCGCCACCAAAGCCCTGTCCGTCGTGATTGCCGATGCCCGTGGTGTCAGCGTCACGAATCTCACCAGCCTGCGCAAGCAGGCACGCGAAGCCGGGGTGCGGGTGCGGGTCGTCCGCAACACGCTGGCCAAGCGTGCGGTCGAAGGCACTGAGTTCGAGTGCATCGGCCCGGCGCTGGTGGGGCCTACACTGCTCGCGTTCTCTCTCGAGGACCCGGGCGCTGCCGCGCGGATCTTCAAGGATTTCGCCAAGCAGGTGGAGGCGTTCGAGGTCAAGGCTCTGGCGGTGAGCGGCCGACTGATGGGGGCCGAGCAGCTCGACGTTCTTGCGTCGCTGCCGACCCGCGACCAGGCAATTTCGATGCTGATGAGTGTCATCCAGGCACCGATTGCCAAGCTCGCACGCACGCTCAACGAGGTTCCGGGCAAGCTCGTCCGGACCATCGCTGCCGTGCGCGATCAGAAGGAAGCCGCCTGAGCGGTTGGGTATCTGGCAATTTCAATCCGAGAAATCAACGAGGAGAGACAAGTCATGGCACTGTCCCGGGACGAAATCCTTGACGCCATCGCCGCAATGTCCGTGATGGACGTGGTCGAGCTGATCAAGGCAATGGAAGACAAGTTCGGCGTGACCGCCGCAGCTGCGGTTGCAGCGGCTCCGGTTGCAGCAGCAGCTGCTGCCCCCGCCGAGGAAGAGAAGACCGAGTTCGACGTGGTCCTGAAGGCCGCGGGCGAGAAGAAGGTCAACGTGATCAAGGTCGTTCGAGAGCTGACGGGCCTTGGCCTGAAGGAAGCGAAGGACCTGGTCGATGGCGCACCTTCGACGGTCAAGGAAGCCGTGAGCAAGGCAGATGCGGAAGCCGCAAAGGTCAAGCTCGAGGAAGCAGGCGCTGCCGTCGAGCTCAAGTGATCGCGATGCCGCAGGGCACGCCATCGCATGATGGCTGGTGACAACACCGGGCCGGGGGGCTTGCCCCCCGGCGTTTCTGCCGTTGCAAGCGGTCTGCCGAAAGGCCTTTGCGCCTTTCGAGAGACGGTTCAGAGATCTGCACGACTCGCAGCACAGCGCTGAGGAATACGCATGGCCTACTCATACACCGAGAGAAAACGCATCCGCAAGGATTTCGGCAAGCTCAGTCTTCCGAGTGGCATGGAATTGCCGTTCCTGCTGGCGATCCAGCGGGACTCGTACCGGCAGTTCACGCAGATGGGAGTCGCTGCCGCGCATCGCGAGGAGACCGGGCTGCACAGCGCGCTGCGCTCCGTGTTCCCGATCGTCAGCTACTCGGGAAATGCCGCGCTGGAGTATGTCGACTACACGCTCGGCACGCCGGTGTTCGACGTCAAGGAGTGCCAGCTGCGGGGTGCCACCTTCGGTGCCTCGCTGCGCGTGCGCGTGCGGCTGATCATCTACGACCGTGAGTCCTCGGCGCGCGTGATCAAGGACATCAAGGAGCAGGAAGTCTACATGGGAGAGATCCCGTTGATGACCGAGAACGGCACGTTCGTCATCAACGGTACCGAGCGGGTCGTGGTCTCGCAGCTGCACCGCTCGCCTGGTGTGTTCTTCGATCACGACAAGGGCAAGACGCACTCTTCGGGCAAGCTGCTCTACTCTGCACGCATCATCCCCTACCGTGGCTCATGGCTCGATTTCGAGTTCGACCCGAAGGACCTCGTCTACGTGCGCATCGACCGCCGGCGCAAGCTGCCGGCGACGATCCTGCTGCGTGCCCTGGGCTACGGTGCACAGGAAATGCTGCACATGTTCTACGACACCAACGTGTTCACTGCCAACGAGGCGGGGAACTGGGTGCTGGCGCTGGTGGCCGAGCGTCTGCGTGGCGAGATCGCGGCGTTCGATATCCATGACGACAAGGGCACGGTGATCGTCGAGCACGGACGCCGGATCACGGCACGCCATATTCGCCAGATCGAGAAGGCGAAGCTCGAGAGCCTGCCAGTGCCGCCCGAGTACATCGTCGGGCGTTCGCTGGCCAGCGACATCGTGGATACCGACACGGGCGAGGTGCTGGTCGACTGCAATACCGAACTGACTGCCGATCTGCTCGGCAAGCTTGCCGCACGCGGCGTCACGCGCATCGAGACGATCTACACCAACGAGCTGGATTGTGGGCCCTTCGTATCCGAGACACTGCGCTCGGACCCGACGCGCACCCCCCTCGAGGCGCTAGTCGAGATCTACCGCATGATGCGCCCCGGGGAGCCGCCGACACGCGAGGCTGCCGAGAACCTGTTCAACAATCTGTTCTTCTCCTCCGAGCGCTACGACCTCTCCGAGGTCGGGCGCATGAAGTTCAACCGTCGCCTGGGGCGCGAGGACTCGCAGGGCGCCGGCGTGCTGAGCCGTGAGGACATCGTCGATGTGCTGAAGACGCTGATCGCGATCCGCAATGGCAAGGGCACCGTCGATGACATCGATCATCTCGGCAACCGCCGCGTGCGTTCGGTCGGGGAAATGGCGGAAAATCAGTTCCGGGTCGGACTGGTGCGCGTCGAGCGTGCCGTCAAGGAGCGGCTGAATCTGGCCGAGTCCGATCAGCTGATGCCGCAGGATCTGATCAACGCCAAGCCGGTCGCCGCAGCAGTGAAGGAGTTCTTCGGCTCCAGCCAGCTGTCGCAGTTCATGGACCAGAACAACCCACTGTCCGAGGTCACGCACAAGCGTCGCGTCTCCGCACTCGGCCCGGGTGGTCTCACGCGTGAGCGCGCCGGCTTCGAGGTGCGTGACGTGCACCCGACGCATTACGGGCGCGTGTGCCCGATCGAGACACCGGAAGGCCCGAACATCGGTCTGATCAACTCGCTGTCGACCTTCGCCCGTACCAATCGCTATGGCTTCCTCGAGTCGCCGTATCGCAAGGTGGTCGAAGGGCAGGTGACTGACGAGATCGAGTTCCTGTCGGCAATCGTCGAGGCCGACTACGTGATTGCGCAGGCATCGTCGAGCGTCGACGGCAGCGGCAGGCTGCTCGATGACCTGGTCGTGGTACGCCACCAGAACGAGTTCACGGTGATGCCACCGGAGCGCGTCGACTACATGGACGTTTCGCCGAAACAGGTCGTTTCGGTTGCCGCCTCGCTGATCCCGTTCCTCGAGCACGACGATGCGAACCGTGCGCTGATGGGTTCGAACATGCAGCGTCAGGCCGTGCCGACACTGCGCACCGAAAAGCCGCTGGTGGGAACCGGCATGGAGCGCCTCGTCGCCCGTGATTCGGGCGTATGCGTGGTCGCGCGCCGTGGCGGCGAGATCGAGAGCGTCGATGCCGGGCGGATCGTGGTCCGCGTGAAGGAAGAGGAGATCGGCAGCGGTGAGGTTGGGGTCGATATCTACAACCTGACGAAATACACGCGCTCGAACCAGAACACCTGCATCAATCA
>CAZSYV010000197.1:0-3404 GCA_964610955.1 uncultured Klebsiella sp.
CACCAACGCAAGCGCCCACACAAATTGCTTGATCTCATCTTCTTAAACAACCAGCCCTACGCCTCGGTGGGCCTTCCCTCATGACGCTCCGCCCTGCAGGGAAGGCGCATTATACGGAGCGATTCCGGACTCGCAAGCCTTGTGTCGAAAAACGCTGCAGGAAATTTTCACGCAGCCCGGATCGCGGCCAAACCTTGACATGCGCGGGGCAACGCGTCGCTGCAAGAGCGGGTCAGCACCCGATTTGCACCCGTGTGTACCGGCAGTCGAAATGTGAGGGGTCAGGAAGACTGCTCGCGCACGCGGCGGCGCCTGAGCACGAACTGCGCCGGCCCCGAGAGCGCGTAGACGAGAGCGACCGCCAGCAGAATGCGCGGCGGATCGAGCGCAACCAGGCCGACCACGAGCACCATCCCCAGGATGATCACAAACGGCACGCGGCGCCGCGAATCGAATCTCTTGAAGCTCTGATAGCGGAAGTTGCTGACCATCAGCACGCCGGCACCGACGGTCACCAGCACAGCGAGTGCTGCAAGCACGAACGGCAGCTCGTCGCCAAGCAGGCCGAAATCGCTGGCGGTCCATACCATCGACGCCAGCAGCGCCGCCGCGGCAGGGCTCGCCAGACCGCGGAAGAAGTGGCTGCTCTCGGGCAGGCCCGCCTCGGTATTGAAACGCGCCAGTCGCAGCGCCGCCCCGGCAATGTACAGAAAGGCAGCCGCCCACCCCACCTTGCCGAGCGCCGACAGCGCCCAGCTGAACGTGACCAGTGCCGGGGCGACACCAAACGACACCATGTCGGAAAGGCTGTCGTACTGCACGCCGAACGCACTCTGGGTGTTCGTGAGCCGCGCCACGCGCCCATCCAGTCCGTCGAAGAACATCGCCACGAAAATCGCCATTGCAGCGGGCTCGAACTGTCCGTTCATGCTGGCAACGATGGCGTAGAAGCCCGCAAACAGGGCCCCGGTGGTGAGGAGATTCGGCAGCAGGTAGACACCGCGGCGGCGTATCCGCCGCCCACCCTCCGAAACCTCTTCCACGTGCTCGTCTATCGGCAGCCCAAGCTTGCCGCCCGAAGGATCGTCCGCCGCCTCGTGGTGCTGCTCCACAGCAATCTCTCCGAACCGAGTTGAGCGCACTATAAGGCGAGCACGTTCACGTGTCAGCCGTGATGCACCCCGCTGCGGCAAGCTCCCATACGGCGCCGATCAGTGGATTCGCAAGCGAGCCTCTGCGACAGCACAGACCGATGCGAAACGGATCGAGCTCGGGCCGTACATCGAGCACACGCACGCCATCTGCGAACGGGCCGGAAGCCAGCACGAGTTGCGGCACGATGCCGACACCACAGCCCAGCGCAACCAGGCCGACGATCGCCTCATTGCCCGAAACCTGCGCATAGATATTCGGCATCACCGCACGATCCGCGAACCAGCGATCGATGCGCTCGCGCGCCTCACCGGCTTCCGGCAGGACCATCGGCAGTGCTGCCCAATCCACCGCATGGATGCCATGCATCGGTGCCGCGAAACGCCCGGACACCGGTGCGATGAAGACCAGCGGTGTGCTTGCCAGCTCGAGGAAGGCGATTCCCGCAGGCAGCCGCTCGGGCCGGGCAGCAATCGCCAGGTCCTCGTGTGCACGCAGCACACGCGTGATCGCGCTCGCCTCATCGCCCGTGTGTACGTTCAGCTCGATTGCCGGGTGGCGGCTGCGCAGCTCGGGCAACAGACCGGCCAGCAGGCTGTAGCTGGCCGTGACCGAACAATAGAGACTCAGGCTGCCCTGCAGGACGTCCGAGCCGCCACCCAGCTGTGTACGCAGACTGTGCAGGCGTTCGAGCAGTTCCTGGGCCTGAGCCTGCAGCGTGCGCCCGGCAGGCGTGAGCCGCACTTCGCGGTTGCTGCGCTCGAACAACCGGCAATCGAGCTCGGTCTCGAGGCGCTGGATGGTGCGACTGAGTGCCGATGGCGACAGATGCGCAGCCTGCGCGGCACGGCCAAAGTGCAGGCTCTCGGTCAACAGCATGAAGACATGCAGATCACGCGTATCCATGACGTTGCATGATACGCAACGTCACATTCTTTATATATCACTTTACGCAATCACAGCAGTGCACTACTGTCTGTGCCCCTCAGCAATCCGTCTGTCGGGGCAATGCACGCCCAAGGAGAAAACATCATGGCCAGCAACTATTTCAACACCCTGCCGCTGCGCCAGCAGCTTGCACAGCTGGGCAAGTGTCGCTTCATGGAGCGCGATGAGTTCACATATGGCACCCAGGCACTGCAGGGCAAGAAGATCGTGATCATCGGCTGTGGCGCACAGGGTCTCAACCAGGGGCTGAACCTGCGCGACAGTGGCCTCGACGTCAGCTATGCGCTGCGCGAGAGCGCCATTGCGGAAAAACGCGCCTCGTGGAAGAACGCCACGGAGAACGGTTTCCGCGTCGGCACCTATGAGGAACTGATCCCTTCGGCGGACCTGGTGAGCAATCTGACCCCTGACAAGCAGCACTCGGCGGTCGTCCGTGAAATCATGCCGCTGATGAAGCAGGGTGCCTGCCTTTCGTACTCGCACGGGTTCAACATCGTCGAGGAGGGCACGCAGGTCCGCCCCGACATCACGGTGGTCATGATTGCGCCGAAATGTCCCGGCACCGAGGTGCGCGAGGAGTACAAGCGCGGCTTCGGTGTGCCGACCCTGATCGCGGTTCACCCCGAGAACGACCCTCAGGGCGAGGGGCTCGAGCTGGCGAAGGCCTATGCAGCCGGCACCGGTGGACACCGCGCCGGCGTGCTGGAATCCTCGTTCATCGCCGAGGTGAAATCCGACCTGATGGGCGAACAGACGATCCTCTGCGGCATGCTGCAGGCAGGTTCACTGCTGTGCTTCGACCGCATGGTCGAACGGGGCATTCCTGCTGCGGAAGCGTCCAAACTCGTTCAGTACGGCTGGGAGACGATCACCGAGGCGCTCAAGCACGGTGGCATCACCAACATGATGGATCGGCTGTCGAATCCGGCAAAGATTGCCGCCTTCGAACTTGCCGAGCAGCTGAAAAAGACCCTGCGACCGCTGTTCTGCAAGCATATGGACGACATCATGAGCGGTGAGTTCTCGCACACGATGATGATCGACTGGGACAACGCCGATCGTCAGCTGCTTGGCTGGCGCGAGGAAACCGCACAGACCGCCTTCGAACGCACCGGTGCCGATGCCGCCCTGGCGATCAGCGAGCAGCAGTACTTCGACCGCGGCATCCTGATGGTGGCGATGATCAAGGCCGGTGTGGAGCTGGCGTTCGAGACGATGACCGCCTCGGGAATCATCGCCGAGTCCGCCTACTACGAGTCCCTGCACGAAACGCCGCTGATCGCCAACCTGATCGCGCGCAAGAA
>CAZSYV010000198.1:0-3386 GCA_964610955.1 uncultured Klebsiella sp.
CTTCGCAAAGACTGAATCACCCATCCAGTGTCCACCTAATTTCACAGACGTGGCCGACCCAGCCTGTGGCGACGATACCTGCTTGCAACATTAGATCAGTGAAGAACACCTCTCCAGTACAGTTCTGTATAACAAGACGGATGGTGATGGAGCGCAGCCTGCCGTAGCCTTTGGGTGAAGCGTCTCGCGCCACTTGTTGAAAAGATACCATGTGAAATCACCGCCCTCTCAATACAAATCAATAAATCGTGTTTCGGTCGTCCCGTCCTCGTATTCAAATACTACCTCGATACCGACCTGTCCATTTGCACCCTTGGGTACTGTCAAATCAAGTTCGCAACTTTGGACTCCGTTTACCATGTCACGCTGCCTGTTTATCCAGTGATTTGAGCGAATCCTCACTCAGGTATCCTCTGGTCACTGACCAGTCTTCCGAGTATTCCATCAGGTACACTGTCACCAGCCGCAGGTAGGAGTCCGGATTGGGAAAGATGCCGACCACCCTGGTTCGCCTCCGGATCTCCTTATTGAGCCGCTCCAGCATGTTGTTGGAGCTGACTTTTCTGGCATCCAATTTGGGAAATGCCAGAAAAGTCAGCGCATCCTCAAGGCCTTCTTCCAGCGTTTCCACCGCCTTGGGACACTTTTCTCTGTACTGATCCGCCAAGTCCCGAGCCCGCTGCTTTGCCGTTGCCGGATCTGCTGTCATCCAGATCCCTTTTAGAAGGCCGGCGAAGCGTTCCTTCTCCTTGTGTGGGACATGAACCAGGACGTTCCGCATGAAATGCACCTTGCACCGCTGCCAGCTGGCCCCCGGGAAACACTCTCCAATGGCTGCCACCAAGCCTTTGTGCGCATCTGAGACGATCAGGGATGGTTTGGTCAACCCACGCTCCTTCAGCTTCTCAAACAACTGTTTGTAGCTTTCCCTCGATTCTTCCAGCATCGGTTCGATCGCCAGCACTTCCCGCTTGCCCTCTTCGCTCACACCGCAAACCAGCAGGATGGCCATGCTCACCACACGGCCGGCGTAGCGTACTTTCTCATACAGCGCATCCACCCACAGCACCGGGTAGGCATTGGACGTCAGCGGACGGTTGCGGAACTCTTCAGCCTGCTCATTCAACCCTTGGGTCATCTCGCTCACCTGGCTGCGGGAGATGCCTTCAATGCCCAAACTCTTGGCCAGTTTCTCAATCTTCCGGGTCGATACACCCTGCACATAGGCCTCTTGAATGACCTGGATCAAGGCAGCTTCACTGCGCTTGCGCTCGGTAACAAAGAAGGGGATGTAGCCGCCGCTTCTCACCTTGGGCACCATGAGATACATCGTCCCAACACGGGTATCCAAGCGACGCGGACGAAATCCACAACGGTGACTGGTTCTTTCCTGGCTTTGTTCATGCTTGTCGGCGCCAATCTTGCTGGATACTTCCGCCTCCATCATCCTGGAGCACAGCCACTCCAGCATGCTGAGCATCGGATCAGGGCTGTCCATGAACTGGAATAGTAAACCTTCGAAATTCGTGGTATTCTTGCTTTGAGCCATTGGGGTTCTCCTCCTTGTGAATGTCTATGCAACATCCATTGTAGCGGAGTCCCGGTGGCTTGCCCATTCCTCCTCACCCTGGGCAAAGTTGCGAACTTCAGTGTACTATTACAATAACTTTAGGCAGGAAAGGCGTGCAGCCAGTTCGCCACTCCTGCCTTTCTCGTGCCTAAGCTACAATAAGAGGGACCGGCTGACTATCAGTGTAGTGGGCTTCCATGTCCGTGATAGAGACTGTCAGCCATCCTCTTGCTGTAGCGTTCGGTTGAGTAGGTTGAGCCACCGGTTTTTCCGGGGAGTTCGTGTTGACCAATAGATTGAATCGGCAGCGGGATCAAGATGGATCCGGTCAATACTCATCTACTGGAGGAGCAGAAATGTACACCGTAGGTATCGATGTTTCCAAAGGCAAAAGCATGATCTCAGTCATGCGTCCCGGCGGTGAAGAGGTTCTCAGGCCTTTTGAGGTTCATCACACCAGCCATGATCTGACCCTGCTTTGCGACAAGCTCAAATCTCTGGGCGATGAGACCCGCGTGGTCATGGAAGCTACAGGCAGCTACCACCTGCCCATAGCCTGGCTGCTTGACCATGAGGGTTTCTATGTTTCCGTAGTCAATCCCGTTCTCATTCATGGCTACGGGAACAATTCCATCAGACGGGGCAAGACCGATAGGAAGGACGCTCTGAAGATCGCCGGCTATGGTCTTCAATATTGGAACGAACTGCCCAGGTATATGCCCCAGGACCCTGCCCGGCAATTGCTTAAGACTTGCTACAGGCAGTATCAAGAGTATAGCAAAACAAGCTCAGTGTTCAAGAACAGTCTCATCTCTTTAATGGATTTATACTTCCCCGGCGTCAATGATCTCTTCACAAGCCCCGTTCGGCCTGACGGCAGCCAGAAGTGGATCGATTTCGTTGCTGCATTCGGGCACTGTGATTGTGTGCGCAGTTTGTCTGAGCGTGCATTTATTACCAGATACCAGCGCTGGTGCGCAAAACATAGTTATCAGTTCAGTCCGGATAAGGCGAAGAAAATCCATGCTTTCGCATTGAACTGCGTCGCTGTATCACCCAATTCTAAGACCGTCAGGATCCTCGTTGACACCGCCGTTTCTCAGCTGAGGACAAACCTCATCTCCCTGGCTGCGGTTCGCGCGCAGATGCAGGCTCTGGCCTCCTCTTTGCCCGAGTATCCTGTTGTCATGAGTATGTTCGGTGCCGGCCCTTCCCTTGGGCCTCAGCTCATGGCGGAAATTGGGGATGTCCGCCGCTTTCATTCCAAGAAAGCACTCGTTGCCTTTGCTGGTATCGATGCCCCTCCCTGCCAGTCCGGACAGGTGAATGTCCTCAGCAGAAGCATCTCCAAACGAGGTTCTCCCGCCCTGAGGAGGACTCTTTTTCTCGTCATGAATGTGATCAATATGTGTTCTCCCGCCGAGGATCCGGTCTACCAGTACATGGCGAAAAAGCGTTCCGAAGGCAAGAAGTACCAGGTCTACATGATGGCTTCGGCCAATAAGTTCCTGCGCAGATACTATGCCTCTGTCAACGCTTATCTGGGTACCTTAGGCAGCAACTGACCGGCTTTCTTTACCCCTCGTCCGGACGCCTGCAATTTTCTTGCTGCTCAGCGGCTTGTTTGAGTTGCCTTTCCAAGGAAAAGACGCCAAACTCATTTTTTCTCTTATTACTCGTTTCTCCCCGCTTGACTTTTCATTAGTAGTCTCTATCAATAATAACCATCCGCAAATTAAAATTGATATAGTACTAGATAGTGTGGACACGAGATAAATTTTCTGAGATAATGGTCATACCAACTGAAAAACGGAGG
>CAZSYV010000199.1:0-3299 GCA_964610955.1 uncultured Klebsiella sp.
CCAGCTACCGGCACACCCTTGGATACCAACCAGTTCGACGCCCGCCGTTCGCCACGCGCATAGGCGCGCCATCCACGGCCGATGCTGCGGCCGAGGCGTTCTGCGGTGCTGATGCGGGTCGTCGTGTTCATGGTCGTCACCTGCTACATGTGAGATCGCTACTCCAGTTTGCTCCAATCCTGCTTGCTTGCCTGTACCAATGCGCTCCATTCGTCCGGCGGGTTCCCGCGCCCGAGCATCTTCTCGAACACGGCATACGGGTCTGATTTGCTTCCCGAAGACCGCAGGGTCTGTTCATCGTTGACCCAGGCGTACACGATGACCTTCGCCTTCGAGTCGTAGCGGAAGAACAGCCGGTATCGCCTTCCGAGCTTGGCCCGCCGCCAGTGGCGATATGCCGGCCCCATGGTGTTGCCTTGCCGGTACTCATCGCGCGCCGGGTCACTCGGTATCACGTCTTGTATCAACTGGGTCAAGGCCCGGAAGAACTTGACGTTGGCGTTCGATCCGAACCCTTCCGGGTCGTTGCCTTGGGCGCGCAGCACAGCCGCGCGCAGCTTCATCAACTGCTCGATCAGGTTGTCGTGGAACAGCAGTGTCCAGCCATGCTGTTGCATCAGATTTCCACGTCCTCATCGAAATCATCGCCCAGGTCCACCTTGTGCCCCGCGTGCTCCAGCATTGTGCGAGCCAGATTCTCGGGCAGGCCGCGCACATTCCGACCCGCTTCAATGTCGCGGGCCAGCAAGGTCAGAAACGCGGCAATGGCCGGGTCCTCGTGCTCGGCATCGGCGCGGGTCACGACGACCTCACTGCCACGAAGCTCGAACGCAAGCTTGCTGCCGGTATCGGCGCCAAGCGCCTGTCGGATGGACTTGGGCAGCGTGATCTGGCCTTTGGAGGTCAGCGTGGCAACTTCGTGAATGGCAGGCATGGCGGCTCTCTTGATCGCAATGCCCGTATTGTAAGGAAATATCCTTACCTCGTCAATGAAAGGTCTCACCGGGGTCCTCCAGCATCCAACAATGAATCTCATCGTAGGGTGGGAACAGCCAGCCTTCCTGCATCAATCCGGCCCCGCCATACCCGCATTGACGGTGGACAACCAATGCTCACCGCTCTATATCCAAAGGCTTCTAAAGGCCAAAGGGCCGAAACGGCAAGGGAATGGGGTGCAAGGGGAAAGGCCCTACCCGAAAAGGCGAAAAGGCCGCCCGCTTGCCCGCCACCAGGACACCCACATGCTCTCTCTGTTCCAGCGGAAACGGCCTCCGGTCGCTGCCGCTCCGTCGCCAGCACCCACCACCGACCTCCCGAAAGGGCTGATCTGGCCGGAATCGGCCGCATCGCTGCTGGCGACACCGCGCCGGCAGAAGCTGCTGGAACACATCTGGCAGCGCACCTCGCTCTCGCGCAAGCAGTTCGCCGCGCTGTACCGCACGCCGATGGAACGTTATGCCGAGTTGGTTCAGGCTTTCCCTGCATCCGAAGCACATCACCATGCCTACCCAGGCGGCATGCTCGACCACGGCCTGGAAATCGTCGCCTACAGCCTGAAGCTGCGCCAGTCTCATCTGCTGCCCATCGGCGCCAACCCCGAGGATCAGGCTGCGCAAGCCGAAGCCTGGACCGCTGCCGTCGCCTACGCCGCACTGCTGCACGACATCGGCAAGATCGCCGTCGATCTGCACGTCGAACAGGCCGACGGCAGCACTTGGCACCCGTGGCACGGCCCGCTGCACCAGCCATACCGCTTCCGCTACCGTGACGATCGCGAGTACCGGCTCCACAGCGCCGCGACAGGCTTGCTCTACCGGCAACTGCTTGACCGTGAAGTCCTGGATTGGCTCAGCTGCTATCCGTCGCTGTGGGCACCGCTGCTCTACGTCCTGGCCGGGCAGTACGAGCACGCTGGCGTGCTGGGCGAATTGGTGGTGCAGGCCGACCGAGCTTCCGTGGCCCAGGAACTGGGCGGCGATCCCACACGCGCCATGGCCGCGCCCAAGCACGCACTGCAACGCAAGCTGCTCGACGGGCTGCGTTACCTGCTCAAGGAGGAGCTGAAGCTGAACCAACACGAAGCCTCGGATGGCTGGCTCACCGAGGATGGTTTGTGGCTGGTGAGCAAGACGGTCTCGGACAAGCTTCGGGCACATCTGCTGTCCCAAGGCATCGACGGCATCCCAGCGAACAACACCGCCGTGTTCAACGTGCTGCAGGATCACGGCATGTTGCAGCCCACAGCAGACGGCAAAGCGATCTGGCGTGCTACCGTGACCAGTTCCACCGGCTGGATCCACTCGTTTACGTTGCTACGGCTGGCACCCGCGCTGATCTGGGAATCTGGTGAGCGACCGGTGCTCTTTGCCGGGACGGTGACGATCGACACGCCCCCCGCAGGTGAAGATGCCGAGGTAGCGGCCATCCTTTCTGCGGACGGCGCGACGTCCGCTTTGGAGAACCAAAACGCTCCGCCAGCGGAAGGTAGTGGCATCGCCTCGGCCCCTCCACCCAAGGCCCAGGCCACCCCTGACGTCATGGAAGACATGCTGGCGATGGTGGAAACGGGAAACTCGCCAACCACCGATCAGGATGTGGAAACCGTCCCGGACGAAATACCCATCGTTCTTTCCGATACGCCCCCGCCGACCTTGGCCGACGTTGCGCCTTCACGGCCGGTTTCCACGTCCTCGACGACACAGCCATCCGGCGAGCACTTCATGGCGTGGCTGAAACAGGGCATCGCCACGCGGCGGCTCATCATCAACGATGCGAAAGCGCTGGTGCATACCGTGAGCGACACCGCCTACCTGGTCAGCCCTGGCGTATTCCAGCGCTATGCGCAGGAACATCCGCAGGTAGGCAAACTGGCCAAACAGGAGAACCTGCAGGATTGGCAGTGGGTGCAGAAGCGCTTCGAGCGACTGCAATTGCATCGCAAGCAACCAAGTGGCCTGAACATCTGGACTTGCGAAGTCACAGGCGCCAGAAAATCGAGGAAGCTACATGGCTATTTACTTATCAAACCAGAAATGGTTTTCGAATTTACGCCTCCAAATAACCCATATCTATTTTCAATGAAATTTCCCGGCCTATGAAGATCAAGATATGAAAATCATCTATCAAAATTAAATGGTCTCATCAGTATTTCCATCAGAAACACTAGATATGTGAATAGCGTTCGCACCATCGTCACCAGTGAGGTACAGGCGCAGCGCGTAGAGCAGATCGGGGGTGCGGTCGCCTGAGGGTTTCTGGATGTTGATTTTCACACGGGAGAAGAGCTTGATGTTGGACAG
>CAZSYV010000200.1:0-3230 GCA_964610955.1 uncultured Klebsiella sp.
ATGCCGAACAACTCAAGGCGTTGGTGAAATCCCATATCGAGCGGGATGACCAGCATTTCTATTCTGTTGCCATGCAGGTCGCGGCCCGTGAAGCGAAGGTAGGTCACGGCAAGCTTGCCGAAGAACTCCGCGACATGATCGACGCGGCAAAAGCCCGTGTCTCGCCGGGCGGCCCCGAGGGCAAACTGGTGCCGTTGGCCCGTCCTCGCGGTGAGTTGGCAAACTTGCTGACGGTTTCCTATCCGAAGAATCGTCTGTCGGACATGGTGCTCGATGCGGAGATGGCCGAACAACTTGGTCGCATCATGAAAGAGCAGAGGCATCATTTGCGCATCCGCGAGCATGGCCTGTCGCCAAGACGCAAACTGCTGCTGGTCGGGCCACCGGGCACCGGCAAGACGATGACCGCCTCTGTGTTGGCCGGTGAACTTGGCATTCCGCTGTTCTCCGTTCGACTGGATGCACTGATCACCAAGTTCATGGGGGAGACCGCCGCCAAGCTGCGCCAAATATTCGATGCCATCAATGATGTGCGAGGCGTCTACTTCTTTGACGAGTTCGACGCCATCGGCTCACAAAGAGGGCTGGCCAATGACGTGGGTGAGATTCGGCGGGTACTGAACAGTTTTCTGCAAATGATCGAGAGCGACCAATCCCATAGCTTGATCGTTGCAGCAACGAACCATGTTGAGATCCTTGACTACGCGCTTTTTCGCCGATTTGATGACGTGATCGAGTATCGGCTCCCGAGCGCGCCGCAGGCTACCAAGCTGATCCAGTCGCGGCTTGGGAAGTTCGCGCCCAAGCCCTTTCCGCTCAAGGCCATCACAGCCAAGGCAGAAGGCTTGAGCTACGCGGAGATCAGACGTGCCGTAGATGAATCCATCAAGGAAGCCGTGATGCACGACGAGGAGCGCGTAAAAGCAGATGTGCTGACACGTGCTTTCGATGAGCGCCGCAAATTAAGCCTCAGAATGAACAACAAGAAGGTCGCACCGAGCAATGCCGGATCAACTACAAGCTAAGCGCCCACATTTCATTCTTCGAGACACATCTCAAGCCGTCGAGTTCAAAGCGCACTCTGCTGGCGGTGGATCGACACGCAGCGTGCCGACGTTGCCCCGGCAGCAGCACGGTGCATCCCTTCGCGACCAGGTTGAAAACTTGAAGCCCGCTGCAGCAGAGGCGGTGCAAGGTCAGCGAGACCTGCAACTGGAAAGCGGGTTGGGCTTGCAAATCCAGTTTTCCAGCCAACCTGATGTCGAGTTGGCATTCGAGAGCTTGGCGAACGAAACCAGGAACATTGAACTTCTCAGTGTTCGCCGCGAAGGCAACCAGACCTTCGCCAATGTCTTCGTTCCTGATGGAAAGCTGGCGCACTTCGAGAAATACATATCCGACTATCTGGAGGAGAAGAAGGACAGTCGCGGTCAAGCACGCGATCACCGGAAGTTGTTGGATGCCATCGAATCCATCCGAACTGCAGAAATCAGGGCTCTGTGGACTGACGCTCCCGAACTGCTGCCTGACGATCTTGCGACCGCCTTCTGGTGGGAGGTATGGCTTCCGGTTCGAGGGGCGGGGCAGCGGCAAGTCGTTGTAGAAGACTTCAAGAAGCTTGCTCGATTGGCGGAATGTGTCGTCAGTGACAAGCAGGTCAATTTTCCCGAACGCACGGTGTTGTTGATGTATGGGTCGCAGCAGCAGTTCTCGCGGTCGGTGATGACGCTGAACTGTGTCGCTGAACTTCGCTACGCCAAGGAGACGGCCGAGTTCTTCGACGGCATGGGCATCAGTGAACAACGGGAGTGGGCGGACGACTTGCTGCGTCGCGCCCAGTTGAGGCCATCAGGCGACACCGCTCCGCGAGTCTGCTTATTGGATTCCGGCGTGACGCGCGCGCATCCGCTCTTGGAGCCGTTGATGGATGCGAGCGATTTGCATACCGTGGAGCCAGCCTGGGGCGTGGATGATGAGGCCAATCATGGCACTGGCTTGGCGGGCTTGGCTGCCTATGGCGATCTTACAGACGCCCTGGCGTCTGCGGATTCGATCAACGTCCCTCATCGGCTGGAGTCGGTCAAGCTGATACCGGCGGAAGGTGCGAATGAAGGCGATGCGCGCCACCATGCTTACCTTTTCATGGAAGGCGTTGCGCGGCCTGAAATCTCCGCTCCGAATCGGTCGCGCGTGTTCGCTTCGGCGGTGACAGCCTCGGACTACCGTGATCGTGGTCGTCCTTCCTCGTGGTCTGCTGCCGTCGATAGCCTTGCTGCGGATACCGATGGGGTCGGTGAAAGCCCGCGTCTGTTCGTGCTGTCCGCCGGCAACACGCGCGACCCCAATGCATGGGCGGGGTATCCAGATAGCCTTTCCACCAATCTCGTGCATGACCCTGGCCAGGCATGGAACGCGATCACGGTGGGCGCTTTTACCGACAAGATCGACACGGAAGGTCATCCTTCCTTGAAGCCCGTTGCCGAAGCCGGCGGCCTCAGCCCTTTCACGACAACAACCAGGACGTGGGATCGCGCATGGCCCTTGAAACCCGAAGTGGTGCTGGAAGGAGGCAATGCAGCCAAGGATGAGCTGGGGGCGGTAGGCATGGCCAGCCTGAACTTGTTGACGACCCATAACCAGCCGTTGGATCGCTTGTTCACTACCAGCAATGCCACCAGTGCCGCATCGGCATTGTGCGCGGGAATGGCGGCGCAGATCATGGCGGCCTATCCGCACCTCCGACCTGAAACCGTGCGTGCGTTGCTGGTACATTCGGCGCAATGGAGCGAGGCCATGCGGGGGATGTTCTTGCCCGCTGCGCCCAACAAGGACGACTACGTTCACCTGATTCGCCATTGCGGCTGGGGAACCCCGGACTTGAACCGCGCGCTCTGGAGTGCGGGAGACTCGCTGACCCTACTGGTTGAAGACGTGGTGCATCCTTATGCGAAGGTTCAGGGCAAGGGCATCGTGACGCGCGACATGAATCTGCACTCCTTGCCTTGGCCGAAGGATGAGTTGGAGGCGTTGCAGGACACGCCCGTCGAGATGCGCATCACGCTCTCCTACTTCATCGAACCCAATCCATCAGCGCGTGGTGTTGCATCAAAGTATCACTACCCTTCGCATCGCCTGCGATTTGATGTGCAGCGTCCGCTTGATGCATCCACCGAGAATTTTGTCGCACGGGTGAATGCGGCAGCGCAGCGCGAGGATGAGGGTGACCCTGT
>CAZSYV010000201.1:0-1601 GCA_964610955.1 uncultured Klebsiella sp.
CGATAGACACCGGCACTGGCCCGATCACTTACCGAGACCAGGCCGATGCAGAGTGGGCGTTCGGGCGCATCCATGGTCATGGCTCCCTGCGGTGATCGCGTGTGGATACTCGCGGCTATCTCGTCGCGGCGTGGCGCCCGGCCTGGCGGCCGAAGAAGCTGGAGTCGCCAAGTGACATGCCCGAACTGTAGCCCTCGCCCCAGCGCGGTATGCCGCAGGCTGTGCGCCCGGCAGCGTAGAGTCCTTCGATGATGCTGCCATCGGGTGTGAGCACCTGCCCGGTTGGCAGCGTCGACAGGCCGCCGAGCGTGAACGAGGTGCCCCTTACTGCATCACCGCTGAAGTTCAGTGCGGCAAACGGTGGTTCGGTGAGTGGTTTCAGGAACTGCGCCACCTTGTGCCACATGGGGTCCTTGCCCTGCGTTGCGTGGTGGTTGTAGGTATCGATCGTGTGCACGAGCTCACCTGCGGGCATGCCCAGCTCGGCCTCCACTTCCTCCCAGCTTTCTCCGGTTGCGCTGATCTCGATGTCCTGGAACACCCAGGGGCGAGCGAAGATCGAGTTGTCGACCAGCAGCCAGCAGCGGTCGTCGGGCTGGCGCATCATGTAGTGCGTCACACGGCCATGGTAGGCGTCCTCGTTGATGAAGCGCTGCCCCTGTGCGTTGACCAGGATTCCGCGCAGCAACTGCTCGGGTGGAAACACGGGTCGTGTCGCGAAGAACTCGCCCATGTGGATCGTCGCTGCACCTACCGAGGCACCGAGCAGGATGCCCGCGCCGTGGTCATTGCCGGCAGTGGTCGGGTTGGGGCACTTGAGTGCCGTCGGTGCGTAATGGCGCACCATGCTCTCGTTGCAGATGAAACCACCGGCACACAGGATGACGCCCTTGCCTGCACGCACCGTGAGCGCCTTGCCGTCGATGCGCACCACCACGCCGTGCACGCGATTGTCGGCATCGGCGATCAGCGCCAGTGCCCGGGCGTCGTAGCGGGTGTCGATGCCCAGGGAGTTCACGCGCTCGGTGAGCTTCGCCATGATCAGCTTGCCGGCGCCCATGCCGACCATCTGCGCCGTGTGGCCACGCGGTGCGGGTTTGGCGTGCTGGGCGAACGGCCAGGCGTTCTCGCTGCCGGACCACACCAGCGTGTCGTCGGTAGTCGGTTCGAGGCATTTGTCCGGGTAGTAAGTGCCCTTGAAGGGAATGCCCTGGGCGACCAGCCAGTCGAAGTGTTCGCGGGCGCCTTCGGCGTAGCAGTTCACCCGTGCTTCGTCGGCGTTCGGTCCGCCCGCCATCATCAGGTACTTGCGGAAATCCTCGGTCGAATCCTCAAAACCGGCCGCGCGCTGGATCGGCGTGCCACCGTTGCCGCCAAGGTAGAACTCGCCACCCGAGAGCGCCGCACTGCCGCCGGAGACCGAGGCGAGTTCGAAGAGCGTGACCTGGGCGCCCGCCTCGTGGGCTTCGATCGCGGCGCAGGAGCCCGCAATCCCGAAGCCGATGACCGCCACCTCGGTTTCGATGTCCCAGAGTGTCACTGCATCGAGACGCATCGGCAGCGAAAGTGAATACGGTTTCGACACGTTCGGTTCTCCTTGG
>CAZSYV010000201.1:1701-3222 GCA_964610955.1 uncultured Klebsiella sp.
GGCGCCACGAAGTTCAGCAAGAACTCGGGTGTGTCGGAACTTGCGCTGGCCTGCGAGGCAGTGAGCAACTGCATCGACGATGCGGGCATCCAGCCCCAGGAGGTGGATGGCCTGATCACCTACACGATGGAGACCAGCGACGAGATCGAGGTGGCCCGTGCCGTCGGGCTGGGCAATCTCACGACGTGGGCAAAGATCAATTACGGGGGTGGTGCTGCGGTCGGGCTCATTCAGCAGGCGGTGATGGCAGTCGCCACGGGTGCAGCGAAGAACGTGGTTGTCTGGCGGGCGATGAACGGCCGTTCCGGTCAGCGCATGGGGCAGGGCGTCTCGGGGGACATCATCAGCAGCGACCTGATCCACTGGTCGTGGTACACCGCCTACGGCATGCTGACGCCGGTGTCCTGGGTCGCGATGATCGCAAATACGTACATGCACAGGTACGGCCTGAAGCGCGAGCACCTGGCGGAAGTGGCGATCGCCCAGCGTACGTTTGCACTGAACAATCCGAATGCGGCGGGCTACGGACGCCCGCTCACGCTGGATGAATACATGAACTCCAGGCGGATCACGGAGCGCCTGTGCATCTACGACTGCTGCCAGGAGACCGATGGCGGCACTGCGCTGCTGATCACCAGCCTCGAACGGGCACGTGACCTGCGCCAGAAGCCAGCGGTGATCCGCGGCGTCACGCAGGCATCCACGCGCGGGCAGGAGCAGATGACCAGCTTCTATCGCGAGGAACTCGATTCGCTTCCGGAAATGGAGCTTGCAGCGCGGCGTGTCTTCGAGATGTCGGGGCTTGGGCCGAACGATATCGACGCGGCCTGCCTGTACGATGCGTTCACCACCGAGATCCCGATGCAGCTCGAGTCCTTTGGTTTCTGTGGGCGCGGCGAAGCCAAGGACTTCATTGCCGATGGCAACCTGCGTATCGATGGCCGGCTGCCGAACAACACGCACGGTGGTCTGCTGTCGGAGGCGTATATCCACGGCGTGAACAATATCGCCGAGGCGGTGCGCCTGATTCGTGGTACCTCGTACAACCAGCCAGGGCGCGCGGAACACGTGCTGGTGTCGAGTGGAGTCGGTGTACCGACCGGGGCCCTGATCCTGGGGCGCGACTGAGTGACTCGACGCGTGGTGCGGAGTCGCGATCCGCACCACCGCCTCCGGGCGTCATGACCAGATCCTGCCGTCACCTTCGAGCACCCGCTCGATCAGCTGCCTGCCGTAGAGGTATTCGTCGCTGCTCTGTGGGCGTTCCATCTCGCCGAAAAGGATGCGTCGCTGCGAGACGCGGATGTCGATCACGGACTGCTGCAGCAGCGCGTAGCTGATGTACCAGTCGATGTCCGTGAGTTGCACGCCGCTCAGCGCCTCGTACTGCGCAACCACCGCATCGCGGCGCAGGAAATCAGGCATCGCGTCGATGCCCGCAATCTGCTTTGCGATGTGGCGGAAGTAGCAGTGGAAAAAGATCAGGTAGCCGACATCCATCTCGCGCGGTCCCAGCATCGC
>CAZSYV010000202.1:0-1925 GCA_964610955.1 uncultured Klebsiella sp.
CAGGCTGCGCCGTGAGCGGGGCATCGATCTGGTCGATGCGCATTTCGCCTACCCTGAAGGCTACGCGGCAACGCTGCTCGGGCGCTGGCTGGGGCTGCCGGTGACGATCACGCTGCGCGGTACCGAAGTGCCGCTCGCGCGTGATCCGCGGCGCTGTCGGCGCATGCTGCGTGCGATCGCCGATGCGACGCGTGTGTTCTCCGTCTCCGATTCGCTGAAACGCCATGTGGTCGCGCTGGGTGCCGATCCCGCGAAGATTCGTGTGGTCGGCAACGGCGTCGACTGCAGCAAGTTCTTCGCCGTCGACCGTATGCAGGCGCGACGCGAACTCGGCTTGCCGCAGGATGCAAGGGTGCTGATCTCCGTCGGCGGCCTGGTCGAGCGCAAGGGCTTTCACCGGGTGATCGAGCTGCTGCCGGAGCTGCTGCAGCGCTTCCCGCAGCTGCACTATGTGGTGGTTGGCGGACCCTGCCCCGAGGGCGATCTGAGCGAGTTCCTGCGCGCGATGGTCGCGCGCCTTGGCCTGCACGAGCGCGTGCACTTTCTCGGTGCCGTAGCCCCGGCAGCGCTGCACAAGCCCCTGTCGGCTGCGGATGTGTTCGTGCTCGCCACGGCGAACGAGGGCTGGGCAAACGTGTTCCTCGAGGCGATGGCCTGCGGGCTGCCGGTCGTGAGCACCGATGTGGGTGGCAACCGCGAGGTGGTCTGCAGCGATGATCTCGGCTCGATCACGCCATTTGGCGATGCGCCGGCCCTGAGCGAGGCGCTCGTGCGCGCGCTGGAACGCGACTGGGATCGCGAGCGGATCATCGCCCATGCACGCGAGAACAGCTGGGACACGCGAGTCGAGGTCCTCGAGCAGGAGTTTGCGCATATCGCCGGCACGCACGCGGGTGCAGACGCACCGTGAACCGCCCGCGCCGTGTCGTTGCTGCACTGCTGTGCGCGGCACTTGGCGCTCACGCGGCAGCGGCAGTCGTCGATGCGGGGCCAGACGACTACCGCGCACGCCTTGCAGGGCTGCACGCCGGCGATGAGCTGCGCCTTGCGCCCGGTGACTACCTCGACGGCCTGCCGGTGCACGGACTTGCCGGTAGCGCGGAACGGCCAATCGTGATCAGCGGGCCGACCGGGCCCGGGCGGGCGCGTTTCCCTGCGCGCACGGGGCACAACACGGTGAGCGTCGTCGATGCGGCGTATGTCGAGATCCGCAACCTGGACCTCGATGGCGGCGATCTGCCTGTGGACGCCGTCAAGTGCGAGGGGCACGCGCGGTTTGCGCATCACATCACGCTGCAGGGCCTGCGCATCCTGCGCCATGGCCGCAGCCAGCAGACGGTCGGCATCTCGAGCAAGTGTCCGGCCTGGGGCTGGGTGATCCGCGCCAACCTGATCGTCGGCGCCGGCACCGGCATCTACCTTGGCAACTCCGATGGCAGTGATCCCTTCGTCGCGGGGCTGATCGAGGGCAACGTGATTGCCGACAGCACTGGCTACAACCTGCAGATCAAGCACCAGCAGCCACGCCCCGTGCTCGATGGCATGCCACGCGAGCCGGCCGTGACCGTGATCCGCAACAACGCCTTCATCAGGGTGGCGGCGCAGCGTGCCGATGCGCTGGCGCGCCCGAGCGTGCTCGTCGGGCACTGGCCGCTCGCGGGTGTGGGCGCTCACGACCGCTACCTGATCGAGGGAAACTTCTTCTACGGCAACCCGGCGCCGCTGCAGGCGCTGTTCCAGGGTGAAGGCAACCTGGAGCTGCGGCACAACCTGCTCATCGCCCCCGAGGGTGATGCGATCCGCATCCAGCCGCACAATGACGTGCCGCGCGAGGTGCTGGTCGAGGGCAACACGGTCCGCGCCCGGGGTGCCGGCATCGTGCTGCAGCGCGGTCCCGGCCCGGATGCGTGGCGCCAGCGCGTGCG
>CAZSYV010000202.1:2025-3221 GCA_964610955.1 uncultured Klebsiella sp.
TCCTGCTGACCATCCCGCTCGCCTTCCTGTGGCTGGGTGTACTGTCCGATCGGCGCTCCATCACGGTGCGCGTGATCGCCTCCGTGCTGGTCTTCCTTGCTGCAGCCGTGTTCAGTTTCGCCGTCGAGTTCACGCAGATCTATTTTTCGCAGCGCACCCCATCGAAGAACGACCTGTTTGCCCAGGCGCTGGGCACGCTCGGCGGTATCGTCGTCTGGTGGGCGCTTGGGTCACGCGTTGCCGCCTGGCTTGGGGCGTGGATCGCCGATCGGGGCGAGAGTGGTCCGTGGCAACGTCTGCTCCGGGTCTATGTGGTGGCGCTCTTTGGCTACAACCTGCTGCCGCTCGACCTGACGATCAATCCGGTCGAGATCTACCACAAGTTCAGCGCGGGACGTGTGGTGTGGCTGCCCTTCAGCGGCCTGCCGGCCGATGGCGTGCAGGCGTTCTACGAGATCGTGACCGATGTCGTGATCTGGATTCCGGTGGCGGCGCTGTGGCGAGCCAGTGGTCTGAGCGCAGGTTCTGCACTCAGGCGTACGGTGGCGCTTGCGTTCGTGCTCGAGTGCCTGCAGGTCTTCGTGTACAGCCGCGTGAGCGATGTCACCGATGTGCTGAGCGCGCTGCTTGGTGGCTGGCTGGGAGTGCTGCTCACCGTGCGCCTGCTGCCGGCGGCGCGCACGCATGCTCGGGCCGTCGACGGGTGCACCGAGTGTCGGGCCTTCGTGCTGGGTGCGCTTGGCGTGATCGCCTACTGCGCCGTGCTGGCAGCAGTGTTCTGGTACCCCTTCGACTTCGACACCAGCGCGCATTTTCTGCGCGAGCGCGTGGCACTGCTGCTCCGTGCGCCGTTCACCTCGTACTACTACGGCACCGAGTTTCGTGCAGTGACCTCGGCGCTGCAGAAGTTCCTGTTCTTCATGCCGCTCGGCTTTCTGCTCGCCTGCACACTGGTTGCGCTCGGTTGGCGCCGTGGGGCGATCCGCATGGTTGGACTCGGTGCTGTCGCACTCATCGCCGCCCTGGTCGAGGGTGCTCAGCTCGCGTTGCCGGACAAGGTTGCCGACCTGGCGGACTGGATGCTTGCAACTGCCGGTGGTGTGCTGGGCGTGGAACTCGCGCTGATGATTCTCAGGCAGCGCGGTGCACTCCTTGGACCCCGCGACACACACGTTAGACCGCGCGACGCACACGCC
>CAZSYV010000203.1:0-3190 GCA_964610955.1 uncultured Klebsiella sp.
GCAGTCCAGCGGCCAGGGCGGGTTGGCTGCCGAGGTGATCATGGCCAGCACGGCGTGGCCCGCCGGGGTGTTGAAGGCCGCGTTGTCCGACAGCACCAGCGCCGGGCGGTTCCTGCTGGCGCTGCGGTCGGTGAAGGGGAAGGGCACACGCACCACCTGCCAGCGTTCATAGCCCACGGTAGGCGGCCTCGTCGTTGGCTGAGTGCCATTCGTCCAGGGTGGTGTCCAGTGCTTCGAGGAATTCGACGTCGAGCGGTTGCACGCGGCGCACCTGGGCAACGCCGTCTTCCACCACTTCCCAGACCAGCCGGTCGCCCGGACCGACCTGCAGGGCGGCGCGGATGTCGGCCGGGATGGTGGTCTGACCCTTGGCGGTGATCTTGGCAATGCGAGTCATGGCATGAATTCCTTACGGTAAGGAACGCATTACTTTAGTTGGATGGTTGTGCCCGGGCAAGCAGTTCGCTCAGATCGAGATTGATGCTGGTGACTGCCCAGTCCGGCTCCTGGGTGAAGGGCTGGCGCACATAGAAGGGGCCTTCGTGGCCGTTCCCGTCCACCAGCACGATGGCAAGGATGAATTTGTCCGTCTGGTTCAGGCCGTAGAGGATTTCGTTGCGGGTGACGGTGATGGTGCTCTGGCCCCTGGCGCGGCCCTTGACCTCGATATGGCGCGCCTCGGGCAGCACGCCGTTCACCAGAGCGGGCTGGCTGGTCACGTCCCAGCCGCATTTCTGTGCCGAGACGTCGCTGACCTGGTGGCCGAGCGCCCGTTCCGCGTCCATCACTGCCTGCATGGCGATGCGTTCGATGCGCGCGCGTGCTTCGGCATCCGCCGACCAGAGTCCCTGTTCCTGCGCAATGCCCCGACGCTGCATCAGCAGGCCGGCCGGAATCACCAGTGCGCAGCCCAGTACCACCGGGGTACTGGAGATCACATGGCGCATGGCCAGCAGTTCCCTGCGGCGCGTTTCCAGGCGGGCGGTGAGTTCGTCGGTGGTGCGGCGCACGTTCTCCAGCGGCAGGCGCACGTCCTTGCCGGCATTCAGGTCGTCCTGCAGCCTGATGTAGCGGTCGGACCAGAAGTTGATTTCCTTGACCAGGCGTTCGTGCACCGCGTTCAGCGTCCTGTCCACCGCCTGTTCGCGCCGGCTGCGCACTTCGTCGAAGTGTTCGGGCACCAGCTGGCCGGCGGCGTGGGCGAGTGCCGTCTGCTCCAGGCCGTTGCCGATCCAGTCCGCCTCCAGCACGTCCTGCACCAGCGCGATGGCGGAATCGTCCAGCGCTTCGAGGTCCAGGTGCGGCGCCCAGCCGGCGTTGCCGGTGTTGCCTGCGGCATCGATTTCGACGAACTGCATGCGCCGCGAGACGAGCCGCGCCGGGTCGGCGCCTTCCCTGACCGCGTGGTCGATGATGAGCACTACCCTCGGCGTCAGGCCGGGGTCGGCCGGGTCGAGCAGCACGGCACCCTGTTTCAGTTTGCCGCGGTGCTGTTCGAGCACGATGTCGGTGAGCGACTGCATCAGGGGATGACCGGGATGCAGCAGGCTGGCCATCGGCGCGCCGGCACGCTCGGGCAGGCGCACGTACTGCTTCTCGAAGCAGACGCGCTCGTAGCGGCGCAGCACCGGGTCGGTGTTGCGGCGGTCGCGGCCGCTGAGGCGGCGGTCGCGCTCGCGGATGATGGCGGGAACGTGGCTGATCTCGAAGCGGCCCCGCTCGCGCGGGCGCAGCTCGCCGCCCAGGGAGGCGAAGGCCTGGGCGAAGAAGGCACGGATGAAGAAGGGCTGCAGCTTGCGCGCTTCGGCCTTCTCCATTTCCTCGCGGACGCTGAACAGGCGCCGTTCGTCCATCACCTCTTCGCAGAGTGCGTTGCGCCTGATGATCTCCTCGAAATGCCGGGTGTCGAGCGCGCCCTCGATCTTCTCGAACAGCCGTGCGCGTACCGCGGGGTCGGCGCCGTAGCGGATAGCCTCGATCAGCAGCTCGCGCAGGCTCTTCTCCTCGAACACTTCGCCCAGGATGTCGAACACGCGCCCGCCGAGTGCTGCGCGTTCGATCTCGAGCTTCTCGAACAGGCGTTGGAAGACGTCGCCCTCGCGGGTCTCGCCGGCAACCATGTTCCACAGGTGGCAGACCTCGGTCTGGCCGATGCGGTGGATGCGCCCGAAGCGCTGCTCCAGCCGGTTGGGGTTCCACGGCAGGTCGTAGTTGACCATCAGGTTGGCGTTCTGCAGGTTCACGCCTTCGCCGGCGGCGTCGGTGGCAACGAGCACGCGCACCACGGGGTCGTTGCGAAACAGCTCCTGGACCTTGCGCCGTTCCTCGCGCCCGACGCCGCCGTGGATCATCACCACGGCGTCCTCGCTGCCGAGCAGGCTGCGGATCTGCACCACCAGGTAGTTCAGCGTGTCGCGGTGTTCGGTGAAGATGATGAGCTTGCGCTGGTGGCCGGCGGTGTCGCGCATTTCGGGCGTGTCCTGCAGCAGGCGCGAGAGTTCGTCCCACTTGCGGTCCTGCCCGGAATGCACGACCCGTCGCGCCTGCTCCTCCAGCCCTTCGAGGAGGACGGTCTCGGCCTCCAGCTCCCTGATGGTCTGCGCCGCCGTGGCCTGGTCGACCACCCTTTCCTCGAAGTCCTCGTAGGCTTCGGGCGAAAGCTCGTCGGCGGAGTCCCAGATGTCTTCGTGCGCGTCGTCCGCAGCGGCGAGCGTTTCCGCCAGCGCCCTGCCGCGCTGGCCCAGCTTCTCTTCCTCGATCCGGCGCAGGAGCCGGTTGCGCCGGCGCTTGAGCGACTGGTAGATGGCTTCCGGGCTGGAGGCGAGCCGGCGCTGCAGTGCGGTGAGGGCAAAGCCCACCGTGCCCTTGCGGCCGCCGTCGGCCAGCTGGTCGGCGCGGGCGAACTCGGTACGCACGTATTCGCTCACCGCCTCGTAGAGTGCGGCCTCGAGGTCGGAGAGGCGGTAGTTGACGGTATAGGCGAGTCTGGGCGGGAAAAGGTGCGTGCCGTCGAAGCGCAGCATGTCTTCCTTGACCATGCGGCGCATCAGGTCGCTGACGTCGACCTTGTGCACGCCGTCGCGGAACCTGCCGTAGAAGCGGTCGGTGTCGAGCAGCGACATGAAGAGCTGGAAGTCCTCTTCCTTGCCGTTGTGCGGCGTGGCGGTCATCAGCAGGAAGTGGCGGGTGA
>CAZSYV010000204.1:0-3153 GCA_964610955.1 uncultured Klebsiella sp.
TGGGTGGAATGACGCGTTGGGTGGAATGACGCGTTGGGGGAGCGATGTGGGGTGGGAGAACGACCGGGTGGGAGAACGACCGGTTGAGAGAATGACGGGCCGAGGGAACGGCAGAGCGTGCAAATGGTGTGGTTGCAGAAACGACGGGGCGTGAGCCAGCCCGGATATTTCCGAAGCTGGAGATGACCGAGCGGCACCACGACACGGCGTGGCGCCGCTCACCGGAGGCTCAGGCGGGCAGCTGCGGGCCTGCCGCGACGATTGCCGACGAAATGCCGCTGAACTTCTCGAAATTCTGCCTGAACAGCTCGATCAGCTTGCGCATCTGGGCATCGTAGGCATCCTTGTCGTCCCAGGTGTTGCGCGGATTCAGGATCTGCGCATCGACCCCGGGCACTGCCTTCGGCACATCGAGATTGAGACCGGGCAGGCGCTCGGTCGGAGCGCCGACGAGTGTGCCGCCCTGGATCGCCGCGATGATCGCGCGCGTGGTCGGGATCGGGAACCGGCGTCCCTTGCCACCTGCGCCGCCCGTGCCTCCGGTCCAGCCGGTATTGACCAGATAGACCTGGCTGGCGAACTTCTCGACGCGCTGCATCAGCAGGTCGGCGTAGACACGGGCCGGGCGCGGGAAGAACGGTGCACCGAAGCAGGTCGAGAACGTGGACTTGATGCCGCTCCCCGAGCCCATCTCGGTCGAGCCGACGAGAGCGGTGTAACCGCTGAGGAAGTGGTATGCCGCCGCCTCCTTGGACAGGATCGACACCGGCGGCAGCACGCCCGTCACGTCACAGGTCAGGAAGATCACGGCACGCGGCTCGCCGGCAGCGTTGCTCTCGGCGCGCTTCTCGATATGCTCGCGCGGGTAGCAGCAGCGCCCGTTCTCGGTCAGTGAGGTATTGGCATAGTCGGCCACCCGCGACACGGGGTCGAGCGTCACGTTCTCGACGATCGAACCGAAGCGGATCGCATCCCAGATCAACGGCTCGTTCTTGCGGCTCAGGTTGATCGTCTTCGCGTAGCAGCCACCCTCGATGTTGAACACGGCGCCATCGGCCCAGCCATGCTCGTCATCACCGATCAGATAGCGTTCGGGATCGGCCGACAGCGTCGTCTTGCCGGTACCGGAGAGTCCAAAGAACAGCGTTACATCACCCTTCTCGCCCACGTTTGCCGCACAGTGCATCGGCAGCACGCCGTGCGCGGGCAGCAGGAAGTTCTGCACCGAGAACATCGCCTTCTTCATTTCACCTGCGTAGCGCATGTTCGCCAGCAACACCTTGCGCTGCGCGAAACTGATGATCACCGCACCCTCGGAATTCGTGCCATCGCGCTCGGGAACACAGACGAATGACGGAATGTTGAGAATCTGCCACTCGTCCCTGGACGCCGGGTTGTACTGTTCGGGGCGAATGAACATGTTGCGGGCAAACAGGCTCTGCCAGGCCGTCTCGGTCACGGCACGCACCGGAACGTAATACCGTGAATCGGCACCGACGTGCAGGCGGGCCTCGTAGCGCTCGATGCCGACGGCGAACTCGGCCACCCGATTCCACAGCGCATCGAACCTTGCCGCATCGAACTTGTGGTTGACCACGCCCCAGCTGATGTCGGCGCTCGAGGCAGGCTCGTCGACGATGAAGCGATCCGCCGGCGATCGCCCGGTACGCTTGCCGGTGGTCACGACCAGTGCGCCGGTGTCCGCCAGCTGCCCCTCATCGTGTCGGATCGCGTGCTCGACGAGGAGAGCGGAGCTCAGGTCGGTGTGTACCGTGCCGGTCGAAGTCGTCGCAGTTGCCATTCCGGGAATCCTGTGTGTCTCGATGGATGCATGGAACGACGGATGTGCTGCACCGTTATGTGCAGATCAAGCAGGCATCCGCTCGTGAAGGCTCACATTATGGCAAAAACCGCGCACGGGCGAAAACCTGAACAATGCCAGGCCACCGTTCAGGATTCGTTGCGCTCGCGAAAACGATGGATCAGGCGGCGCTCGCGCTTGTCGGGGCGCTGCGCAGGGATGCCGCCCGCAGCACGCTCGAGGCGCCGCTGTTCGGCCGCCGCCGTACGGGCAGCGATGCTCTCGGCACTCTCCTCATAAAGCAGCGCCGCCTCGGGCGCACCACGGCGCTCGGCTGCCAGCGCGCGGACCGTCACCGTCTTCTCGTCGAAACCCTGACGGATGCGCAGCTGCGCGCCCACGCGCACCTCCTTCGACACCCGGGTGCGCGCGCCGTCGTACCAGACCTTGCCGCCCTCGATGGCCTGCTTTGCCAGGCTGCGCGTGCGGAAGAAGCGTGCTGCCCACAGCCATTTGTCGAGCCGTACGTGCTCAGTGCTCACCACCAGACTCCATCTCCGGCATGATCTCGTCGAAGTGCAGGATGGCCGGAAACTGCAGACCGCTGCGCGGCTCGCCTCGGCTGTCGGGCTGCAGCAGGGTGATCAGGTGGCGGATGCCGTAGTCGTGCGCGGATTGCAGCACCGCGTGGTTGTCGTCGATCAGCAGCGTGCGGGCCGGATCGAAGGGCTCCCGCGCGGCAAGCGCTGCCCAGAACCCCGGTTGCTCCTTGGCGCGGCCAAAGTCATGCGAGGAGACGATCGCATCGAACCAGCGCTCGAGACCGACGCGGGCGAGCTTCAGGTCGAGGCTCTTGATGTGCGCGTTCGTCACCAGCACCACGCGGTGATGGCTCGCCTGCAGCCTTGCCAGGAACTCCTCGACGTGTGGCCGCACCGCAATCAGGTGCTGGACTTCGCGCTTCAGCGCCATCACATCGAGCCCGAGTTCCTGCGACCAGTGATCGACGCTGTACCAGTTCAGCCGGCCCTGCTCGGCCCGAAAGCGCTGGACCAGTTCGTGGCGGGCGGCGTCTTCGTCTCGGTCGTGAATCTGCGCGTAGCGCTGCGGCAGGTGCTCGAGCCAGAAGAAGTTGTCGAAATGCAGATCGAGCAGCGTGCCGTCCATGTCGAGAAGCACGGTGTCGATCACACTCCAGTCCATCCGCATGACAGGCTCCAGTCACAAACAGAAGGCAGACACTACACGATTGCGCACGGTGTGGCGCGCTGGTCCGCAGCGAGGGTTGGTGCGTACTTGCTTGTGATCTTGCGATTCCGGTAATCAATTGAAGAAATGGGTTCCCGTTCCCG
>CAZSYV010000205.1:0-3090 GCA_964610955.1 uncultured Klebsiella sp.
CCGGTGCCGGATACCGACAGCCCCACCGGCGTCAGCCCGGTCGCCTTCACCACCGCGTTGCGCTCGTCGAGCTCGCTGCGATCCCAGGCGTAGTCGATGGTGAGCGCGTCCGTTGGTTCCCAGCGCAGCGCTGCGCGGTAGGCCTGGCGATCGACGTTGTCGAAGTCCTTTTCGATCGACGGTGTCAGGCTGCCCTGGAGGCCGTCACGCTTGCGGGTCTGTGCCGCGATCGATGCCTTGAGCGTGCCGGCGCCCTCGCCAGCGGTACCCAGCGTGGGCGTATCGAGAGATGCCTTGATCGACCACAGATCGTAGTTGCCGATCGTGGTGGTGATCTTGCCGCCGAACTCGCCGCTCGGTTTGCGCGTGATGAAGTTCACCGCCCCGCCGGTCGAGTTGCGGCCATAGAGCGTGCCCTGCGGGCCGCGCAGCACCTCGACGCGCTCGAGCTCGGCAACATCGAGCGAGGTGCCGACCATCTTGCCGAGCAGCACGCCATCGACATAGGTCGCGACGTTGGTGTCGATCGAGAGGTTGCTGGGCGAGCCGCTGCTCACGCCGCGCAGCGAGATCGACAGGTTGCCCTTCCCGCCGGGGGGCTGGAAGCCGCCCATGTTCGGGATGGTGCTGACGAGATCCTGCGCGTTGTTCACGCCGCGCCGCTCGATGTCCATTGCCCCCAGCGAGGAGATCGAGATCGGGATCGCCTGGACGTTCTCCTCGCGTTTCTGCGCGGTGACGATCACCTCTTCGATGCCCAGTTTGGTGATGTCCTGCGCGCTGGCGGGGGCACCGGACAGCAGGGCGCCTGCGCCGGCGATGCTGATGAACAGGAGTCTGGATTGGTGTGTCGAGCGGTTCATCCGTGCCATTTCCTTTTTTTGTGTGAGGCGGATTGCCCACTGCAGTGTATCTGCGCCGCATCTGTGCTGGTACGGCAGAGGCTGGATGCCTTTGCAGACGGGTGATACAGGCGCCTCGAGTGTGTGAAATCTACCCAGAATGGTCGTTTTGCTGTCGACGCCCTCGGCACAGGTTTGGACGTGCTGTCTGGCGCTCGTGGCGATACGAGCGCAGGCTTCTGGCATTCACCGAAGCTGAGATCGATGGTTGGGTTCCTGCTGCGCGCTGACCTGGCACTCGGAAGGTGGCCACGACGACGACATGCGCTTCCCTGCACCATGGCCGGCATCCTGCGGGTTGCTGTCAGGGAGGGTGTTGATTCAGCTTCGGGCAGCTGATTTCATAATCCGATCATTGCTTCTTGGGGCGGTATTGGAAGGATCATGGGCTGGCTTGTCGTCAAGTACCTGCTCACCGCGGCAGTCGTGGTGATCGTTTCGGAAGCGGCGAGGCGCAGTGACAGGCTCGGTGGTTTGATCGCCGCCCTGCCACTCGTCACGTTCCTTGCCCTGATCTGGCTGTACCTGGACAGGCAGCCTCAAACGAAGATCGCCAACCACGCCTGGTACACGTTCTGGTATGTCGTTCCAACGCTGCCCATGTTCCTCGCTTTCCCGTGGCTGCTTCCCCGTCTGGGGTTCTGGCTCACTCTGCTGGCGTCCGTGGCAATCACCATCGCGTGCTTTGGCCTGTTTGCGCTGGCAGTTCGCCCATTCGGCATCCAGCTGCTGCCCTGAATCAGCCTGATGGCCCGCTCAAGCCGGCTGCCGGCAGGTTCATTCCCGTTCGTTGCGCTCATGCTCGCGCTCAAGGACCAGGGCTTTACCTGGCGGCGGTTTCCGTTCAGCTTGCAGCCCATGATCGAGGAGATTCGCCCATGAAGACGCTGCACGAACTGGCCAGTCACTGGTTTCGTCGCTCGCCGGAAGCCCTTACCGCACCGCAGCGCCGTGTGCTGCAGAGCTCGGTCGATCGCAAGCCGGTGGCACGCAACCCCAACGAAACCTACGATGAGCACCTGCAGTTTGGCGATCGGCTGGCCGATGATGTGGCGCGCCTGGGTGGCTCGTGGCGTTTCATCATCGGCTTTTGCATTTTCCTTGCTTTCTGGGCGGGGCTGAATCTGTGGCTGGCTGGGCGCGCCTTCGACCCCTATCCGTTCATTTTCCTGAACCTCATCCTGTCGATGCTGGCCGCCATCCAGGCGCCGATCATCATGATGGCGCAGAATCGGCAGACGCAACACGACCGCGTCGATGCCGCCCATGATTACGAGGTCAACCTGAAGGCCGAGATCGAGATCATGGCCCTGCACGAAAAGCTCGACCAGCTGCGCAATGACCAGCTGGTGGCCATTCTGAAGCGTATCGAGGCGCTGGCCGAGGATATTCGCAAGCTCGAAGGCGGTGCGCGTCTGCCGTGAGCGGCCGGGGTGCTGGTTCCTGGCGGTGACTCCCCGGCTCGGGGGCGCGCAGTTCCGCCTTCGTCGGGATGGGCGAGCGGCAGGTCTTACGAAACGTAACGAAAAACAGAAAATTCCTCACCAGGAAATCAAGATATTGACAAATTAAAAAACTGTATAAATAAAAAATACATCATGTAGATCAGCATGTTGCGTCTTTTCGTGCATAAATTGCATATCGGTTTGAATGGCAATTCTAATTTTGATCGTTACCATTCGTAGCAGTTTGGTAGCAGTCATCTTGAAGTGGTGTTACCGCCACGTCCTGCTGCCGGATCACTGCAGAGGAGGAATCTGCCATGAAGAAGTTCGGTGCGATGCTGGTCCTGGTCCTTGGGATCCAGGGGGTCCTTGCCGACCCGTCCGCAGCCCGGACGGGGGACGCAGTGGCCACGATCGATACGGCCGCTGCTGCCGTTGCCGTCAAGCTTGCGGAAGCGGAGGCACATATCGAGAAAGTGACCTCACAGAAGGTACGCCATAGTGTGGAAGAGGCGATCGAGCGTTCGATCGCACGCTACGACGACGGTACGCGAAACGTCACTGTCGAGATCACGATGGCCTACTGAGGTTGTGGAGGGTGCGGCTTCGGCCGCACCCTCCCGTTTTTTACAGCTGGCCTTCGGCCAGCGAGGCTGGAGGCGAGTCCAACCCGAAGCGGCTCCAACCCGCAGCCAACTGTCTGCACGCCGGCGTCCCAGGCGCAGGTGATGATCGTGTACGCC
>CAZSYV010000206.1:0-3085 GCA_964610955.1 uncultured Klebsiella sp.
AAAAACAGACTAAAGTCTGTTCTACGGTTATCATATTTCGACTTGCTCAGCGTAATACATTGTTTTAAAAGTCCTTCTCTTTTTAAGAGAAGGATTTAGGATGAGTTCCGTTGAGAATGGTTTCTGTAATTGTTATTACAATATTAACAAGATAGTTTTTAGAAATTTTTCAACCCTTCAGTCTGTCAACCCAATAATCAGGTGTTCTGTTTTGATGTGCAACTGCAATTACATATATCTTATCATTAAGAATTGAATAAATTAAATTATATGGAAAATTTTTTTATACTGCTTTTCTTGTGTGTTCTGAATTTTGAGTGAATAATCGTGGATATTTTGCTATCAAGTTAAGAATTTCTTTTACATCTGTAAAAAACTTTTTTCCTAAACCTGATAAATGCAGTTCATAGTATTCAATTGCATCATCCAATTCAACAGAAGCAGGTTCAGTAAATTCTATCTGCATTTATTTATATCGTTCGATAATATCCTTAAACGCAGTTGTTTTTAATCTTCCTTCACCTAATGCTTTGTATCTTTTTTCTGATTCCTCCGCCCATATTTTTTCAATGTTTTCATCTGGACTGTTTAAACTTTTGCTTAAGATTTCAATTAGTTTTAATCTTTCAGCCGGGCGTAATTGTAACGCATTCTCAAAAATTGTTTTTGTATTCATAATATTTATTCGTTAAGATTTTGTTTATTGTATTATATAAAAATTGAATCAGAAAACAAACAATAATTCAAATGAACTATTCAATGCGAATCTTCTTTTGATATAAAATAATTAGCGAACAGAAGAAATTAAGATTGTAATTCTTAATAGTTGTTTTCTGATCATATAAAGTTAATTTATTGTTTTTCGTTTTTTAAGATAATAGCATAAAGATAATATAGATATAAATTCTTAATTATTATTTAACTGTTCATCAATTATAGAAACAGACCAAAGTCTGTTCTACGGTTATCACGATTAGACGGGATCGGTGTAACACATTGTTTTAAAAGTCCTTCTCTTCCCAAGAGAAGGATTTAGGATGAGTTCTCCTTATTAAAGAATCGTGGTTAATGCTGATTATAATATTTTTATAACACATTCAACATATTGATAAATTAACCTATGTTAAAAAACAGACTAAAGTCTGTTCTACGGTTATCACGATTAGACGGGATCGGCGTGACGCATTGTTTTAAAAGTCCTTCTCTTCCCAAGAGAAGGATTTAGGATGAGTTAGCTCAGAAAAGCAAAGTAGCCACAATTCTTAAAAACATAGAAGGCTATTAAACAAAAACAGAGTTTTTGGATCTATATAATTTTCTCATTGTTTAATGTAGTTTTAAAATAAAAAAGGCTGCCTTTTTACGGCAGCCGATTTTGATAAAATGCAACTACTTATTCTATTTTAGTAGAAACGCTGTCAGGGAACACATCTACTGTTACTTCCCAGTCATATCCACTTTCAAGAGTAGGCGTACCTGTTAAAGTTACGGTCTGATCATCAACAACTAGCCCCCAAGTACCACCGGTACCGGATGTAGCTAATTTCGTAGGAATGGCAAAACCGGTTGGATGCCCGTGAGAAGCATCAAATACATTTCCACCACCACCAAGAGCAACTGGTTTTTTATAGAATTGCTGTGCAAGAGCTGCAAGGTTTGTACCTTCAGAAGCCATTGTATCTTTTGCTGATTCTTCAGCATTAGCATTAAATAAGTTAATACCAACTACGATAGCGATACCAACTATGATAACGCCAAGAACGATTAAGAGAAGTTGTTGTTGACCCATAATAGATCTCCTTTATATTTTTGTTTAATGAAATTTAAGTTTTAGAACTATTTATTTAATTAATCACCGTCGTTGCAAGAGAATCGCTAAAAACCAATATTTGTACTTTAACAGAATCTGTGCCATTAACTACTTCATTTCCTGTGCCAGTTATAGTAACAGATTGATCACTAATCATTGCACCGTAATTACCTGCTGCAGTAATATTCATTTTACTGGGCATTTTCCAATCAGTAAAAGATCCACCTCCACCTCCCAAAAGTTTTGGTTTTTTATAGTATTCTTGGGCTAGCAATGCTATATTCATTGATTCATTCATTATGATATCACGTTTATTTTCAATTGCATTAGCTCTAAATAGCTGAATAGCAATGACAACAGCAACCCCTACTATAATTACACCAAGAACTATCAAAAGTAATTGTTGTTGACCCATTAGTTAATCCTTAAAATATTATATTAAAATCTAATTTTATACCAATCCAACTTTATAAATATTTAGCACTATGATAATTAAGATTACAAAAAGTCAGAACTGTCGGTAATATTTACAGGTAGAAAGTACTGTATTGGTAAATTTTTCTTATACTTCTTGTAAAACGCTTAAAATATTAAAAAGAACTGATTGTTTTTCATTTTCTAATGCAGTTATAAGGAATTTTATGCCAAGAAATGACGCAAAGAAATTTTAAAAATGAATTAAAACTAAGGGGTAATAATTACAGATGATGTAAATATTATCGGTAAATATTGCAATATTTTTTAACTAATAAAAATTTATTATTGGGTTAATCAAGAAAAAAGAAAGACTAATCTGCTAGGGCAGACTTATTCTACTTTCCTCACGCTTTGACACATTCAGCGTAACACAATATTTTAAAAGTCCTTCTCTTCCCAAGAGAAGGATTTAGGATGAGTTCTCCTTGTTAAAGAATTGAGCATATCGCTGATGATAATATTTTTATAATACATTCAACATCTTTACAAACTAACCTCTGTTAAAAAACAGACTAAAGTCTGTTCTACGGTTATCATACTTCGACACGCTCAGCGTGACACAATGTTTTAAAAGTCCTTCTCTTCTCAAGAGAAGGATTTAGGATGAGTTCTCCTTATTAAAGAATTGTGGTTAACGCTGATTATAATATTTTTATAACACATTCAACATCTTTACAAATTAACCTCTGTTAAAAAACAGACTAAAGTCTGTTCTACGGTTATCACGATTAGACGGGATCGGTGTAACACATTGTTTTAAAAGTCCTTCTCTTTTTAAGAGAAGGATTTAGGATGAGT
>CAZSYV010000207.1:0-3066 GCA_964610955.1 uncultured Klebsiella sp.
TGGAGAAGAACGCCACCGGCGACTGGCGGGTCAAGCGGCGCAGCAATCGCCTGCTCGATGGCGCAGCCGGTGCGTGCGAGCTGCTGCGCCCCTGAGAGCCAGGGGCAGCATCTCTCGGCAGGCGGAAAGGATTGCTACGCCACCGGTCTTGATCCCTTTGAAATCAGGGCATCGTTCCGGTGATTGTCATGGAGCAAAAAACCTCGGAAATTCAATCTCTCGGAAGCCGTGACGGTGAAAATCACCGTCCATCTCCGAGCAACCTCCGGCGAAGCGCTTCATGCGCGCCAACCTTGGCCCATCGTGGGTCTGCCTGCAGCACGGAATCGGGCCGTCCGCATCATGGGCGGCCCGCGCGCGACTGGATCAAGGTAATGGCATCCGCCGACAGACTCAAGCCGCGGCGGGTGTGCGGGCGCTTGCCTTCCCTTGCGAGCAGGTAGGGCGTTGCGGCCGGGCCAAGCTGCTCGCGGAGCGCCCGTTCGAGCTTGGCGTTGTTCTCCTCGAAGAACGCCTTCTCCATGCCATCCTTCAGGCGCTCGCACGCCCTTTCGAGTGCGTCGGCATCCTGGCCCACGACGCGTTCGTAGATATCGAGATAAGGCTGCGCGTCAGCATCGCGCCAGTGCTGCATTGCCTGCCCGGCAATGGCATTGCTCGCCCACCAGGCCAGCCAGGCAAGGGATGCGGGCGGCAGCCGAACTTCCCGCCTGTCGCAAGACTTTCTCCAGATCATCGGCGCGATCGCGCATTTGGGAGGAAACGACCAGCACGATCCTCTCCGGTTTCAGCCCCGGATCGAGCGCTCCAGGGCGTCCCGTGTTACGGGGCATCACGGCACAGGGCATCGCTCCGGCAGATGGAAGGCACATAATATGGGGCATCCGATTTTCGTGATTGAAACGGGTGTCGTCGCACCGGGCGTCATGTGTCTCAGTTTCGTGTTGTGTGATTGACGCTGACGCGATGTGTTGTTGTCATTGAACCGTGTTCAATGATCGATAGGTGTTGCGAAATGGCTCTCTTTGATGCGCTTGGATTCCGGTGGGACAGGTCGGCAGTGCCGACTTCCACCCCGTCACACTCGATCGAGCGGGTCTGCTTCCGCTTCCACAAGATGCTGCCGGAGTTTGTGTGGGATGCGTCGATGCTGGAAGGCAACCCCTTCACCTTCCCGGAGGTCAAGACACTGCTGGATGGCGTGACTGTCGGAGGACGGAGGATTTCCGATCAGGAACAAGTTTTGAATCTCGCGGAAAGTTCCAGGCGTCTGCTGGCGATGGTCAAGAGCGGTCAGTTTTCCCTCACCAAGACCGTGTTCATCGAACTGAACGGCATCATCGCCCGCAAGGAAGCCTTGGAATGGGGTGTGTTCCGTGGCGAAGGTCAGGAGACGAACTACACGCCGGATGTGGGTCTCGGTGAGCGCGGGCGCCATACCCCGCTGCCAACGCTGCCCGGCGCACCGGAACTGAATCGCGTGTTCAGCGAAGGCGTTGCCGCCCTGCAAAAGTGCGAGCCGTTCGAGCGGGCAACCGCGTTCTTCCTGTTCGGTGCTTTGCAGCAGTTCTTCTTTGACGGCAACAAGCGCACGTCGCGCTTCATGATGAACGGCGTACTTATGTCGCACGGCATCGACGCCATCAGCGTACCTGCTGCCAAGGTGCAGGAGTTCAACGAGAAGATGGTGGATTTCTATCTCTCGAAAAACGCCACCGAGATGATGACGTTCCTTGCAGCTTGCCACCCGGACGCTGAGGCAATTTCAGCAGCCTGCCAGTCCTAATCTGTCTTGATCCCTTTGAAATCAGGGCATCGTTCCGACTCGATCTGACGAGTGAGCTTTCTCTCGAGAAGCGTGCTGGCACAGCTGCGACAGAACTCGATATCAAAGCTTTTGCGTACCTGCTCGACGCGCCGACCGGCGTCATTGTGCGGGCGCGCAAGCATCAGGCTGGGCCGGCCACGGCGGCCAGAGAGCACCACCACACCCACCCCACGCTCGCCGAGGCGACCCAGCAGCGCGGCGGAAAGGCGCACATCGCCCCGCAGGAACACGCGGCTGAGTGGAGCAACGGGCACGGTGCCGATCCGTTCGCCGTTTTCCCGAAAAACGATGGCAGCGGACTCGAGCTCGAGTTCCACACCGCGGCGGTCGACAAAGAGGCTGGTCATGTGCCCCCTCCTTCAGACGATGGCGAAGTGTTTCACGCTGAAACTGCTGGCCCGCCCAAGGCAGCGGGGAGTCATGCGCGGATCGAGGCTGAGGATATGCAGGCGGTCCTCGCCGAGATCCATGAGCCTTTCCAGCTCGACGCGGATGCCACGCAGCTCGGCAGGCGTCACCCAGACTTCGAACACCGACTTCTGCCCACCTACCTTGTAGCTACCGAGGTAGCGACAGACCTTGCGCAGCCGTCTTGGCTGGCAGACGTCGTAGGCGACCAGATAAAGGCTGCGATGCGTGTCCATGTCTGCAGCATGCCTGCCTCGATATGGGCACGGCAGCGCGACAAGCTTGCCGATCGCGGCCAGGCCGCCTCGGTTGCGATGCGGTGGTGCGAGGGTGGCATCGTGCCATTGACACACCCGCAGCCAGTGCGGACAATTCGCGGCCCGTGGCGACGTAGCTCAGTTGGTTAGAGCACAGCATTCATAATGCTGGTGTCGGTGGTTCGAGCCCACCCGTCGCTACCACTCCTTACCGGGCCGGGCCAGATCGATGTCCGGCACCCACTCCGGCAGACTCGAAGCGCACCCGGCAACGGCACGCTTGCCTGCAGCAGTGCTTCAGTGCTCGCGCGTGGCGCGAAAGCGGATCTCGGGCCAGCGCTCCTCGATGAGGTTCAGGTTCACCCGCGTCGGCGCCAGGTAACTGAGGTGGCCGCCGCCATCGATCGCCAGATTGTCGTGTGCCTTGTTGCGGAACTCCTCGAGCCTGCGCGGATCATCACACTCCACCCAGCGTGCGGTGTAGACGTTGACCGCCTCGTAGAGGCAGTCGACCTTGTACTCATCGCGCAGGCGAAACGCCACCACGTCGAACTGCAGCGTGCCCACCGCACC
>CAZSYV010000208.1:0-3047 GCA_964610955.1 uncultured Klebsiella sp.
TCTACGGCAGCGGCATGGTGGCGCTCGATGGCATCGATCTCGATGTCGCCGAGGGTGACTTTTTCGCGCTGCTGGGCCCCAATGGGGCCGGAAAGTCGACGACGATCGGCGTGATCTGCTCGCTGGTGCGCAAGACTGCCGGCAGTGTCAGCATCTTCGACATCGATATCGATCGGGATTTTGCCGCTGCAAAGCGCAACCTGGGCGTCGTGCCGCAGGAGTTCAACTTCAATTACTTCGAGCGCGTCGGCGACATCCTGGTGACGCAGGCGGGCTACTACGGCTTGCCGCTCGCACTGGCGCGAGAGCGCACCAGGAAGTACCTGAAAAAGCTCGATCTGTGGGACAAGCGCGCGCAACCGGCACGCAATCTTTCGGGGGGCATGAAACGACGGCTGATGATCGCCCGCGCGCTGGTGCACGAGCCGCGCCTGCTGATCCTCGACGAGCCGACGGCTGGCGTGGACATCGAACTTCGGCGTTCGATGTGGGAGTTCCTGCGCGAGATCAACGCACGCGGCACCACGATCATCCTCACCACGCATTACCTCGAGGAAGCAGAAACGCTGTGCCGCAACATCGCAATCATCGATCGCGGCTCGATCATCGAAAACACCAGCATGCGTGCCTTGTTGCGTCGGCTCGATCGCGAGGTGCTGGTGTTCGATGTGGTGAACACGCTGCCTGCCGGTTTCAGCCTGGACGGATATGCCACGCGTATCGTCGATGGGCAGACACTCGAGGTGACCGTTGAGCGTGGCGAGCATCTGAATGCTCTGTTCGAGTTGCTCACGACACGCGGCATCACGGTGCGCAGCATGCGCAACAAGGCCAACCGCCTCGAGGAGCTGTTCGTCTCGTTGCTTGCACGCCACAAGGAAGAGATTGCCGGCGCATGAACCGCAATGAGCTCTTCACGGTGTTCGCGACGATCCTGGTCAAGGAAGTGCGCCGTTTCATTCGTATCTGGCCACAGACACTGGTGCCACCGGCAATCACCATTGCGCTCTATTACGTCATATTCGGCAGCCTGATCGGCTCGCGCATCGGGCCGATGAGCGGCTTCGACTACATGCAGTTCGTGGTCCCGGGGCTGATCATGATGGCAGTGATCACCAACTCGTATGCAAACGTGGTGTCCTCGTTCTTCGGCGCGAAGTACCAGCACAGCATCGAGGAGCTGCTGGTCTCGCCCACGCCCGAATGGGTCATCCTGCTCGGCTACACCATGGGAGGCATGGCGCGCGGCATCTGCGTTGGCGTGATCGTCACGCTGCTGTCGCTGGCGTTCACCCGGTTGCAGGTCGCGCACCTGGGGCTGACCACGCTGGTGGTGCTGCTCACCTCGATGCTCTTTTCGATGGCGGGACTCGTCAACGCGGTCTACGCCAACAGTTTCGATGACATCTCGATCGTCCCGACCTTCGTACTCACACCGCTCACCTATCTTGGTGGCGTGTTCTACTCGATCGATCTGCTGCCGTCTTTCTGGCGTGCCGTGTCGCAGGTCAATCCGATCCTGCACATGATCAACGCCTTCCGTTACGGTGTGCTGGGCACATCCGATGTGGACGTGGGCTTCGCGATGGCGATGATCATGCTGTTCATCGTGGTGCTGTGGAGCTTCAGCCTGTATCTGCTGAAGTCGGGAAAGCGCCTGCGCCAATGAACGGGGACTTCGATGGCTCGCCGCTGGGGCGCGAGGTGGCGGCGGTCTCGCGCTACACGCCTTCGCTGCTGTACCCGATCGAACGTCACCGTCTGCGTCGCGAGCTGCTGCCTGACCCGCAGCCTCTGCCTTTCACCGGCTGCGATCAGTGGACCGCCTGGGAGCTGAGCTGGCTCGACAGCCTGGGCAAGCCAGAGGTCAGGGTGGTGCAGCTCAGCGTACCCTGCGAGTCCCCCGCGATCTTCGAGTCCAAGTCGCTCAAGCTTTACCTCAACTCGTTCAGCCAGAGCAGTTTCGCCAGCGCGAACGACGTTGCGTGTGCCATCGAGTCGGATCTCTCGGCAATCGCCGGGGCGCCTGTGGCGGTGGAACTGTTGACGCTCGATCGGGTGCAGCATGCCGGACTCGGCAATTTCAGCGGCAGGTGCCTCGACGTGCTGCCGGTAGGTGTGAACACCTACCGACCCGATGCCGGGCTGCTGACGTTGAGCAACGGTGTTCCCGGCGTGAGCGAGACGCTGCACTCGCACCTGCTGCACTCCGTGTGCCCGGTAACCGGGCAGCCCGACATCGGCAGTGTGCAGATCAGCTATACGGGCCCGCGCATCGAACCCGAGTCGCTGCTGCGCTACATCGTCTCGTACCGTGAGCAGCAGGGCTTTCACGAGCAGTGCGTCGAACGCATCTTCCTTGACCTTCTCGAGCGGTGCTGTCCGAGCGAGCTCAGCGTCTGTGCACGCTACAACCGCCGTGGTGGAATCGACATCAACCCGTTCCGCAGCACCGTGGATGCAGCGCCGCTGCAGCAGCTGCGCCTGGCCCGCCAGTAGCAGCGGTGCGCAGGGTGGCGCCGCGAGAGAGAGAGAGTTGTAAGCCGACAGCCCCTTCTATAAAGTACGCGCCTCGCTTCGCCACCCGGCAGCGAAGCGTCCAGGTTCCGGTGAGGTGTCCGAGTGGTTGAAGGAGCACGCCTGGAAAGTGTGTATACGTTAACAGCGTATCGAGGGTTCGAATCCCTCCCTCACCGCCATGTTTTCCGCAGCTTCAGCGCAGTTTCCGGTCAAACTCCTCTGATCGAATCACTCTTGGCATGGCGGCTCCTTTTATTTGTCGCGCGACAAAGTACCACGCCATTTTATTTGGCGTACAACACATTTACGCGCCAAATAAAACTGTCTTGGTGGCGTACCACACACAGGCGAAGCGCCATGACTATTGCAGTTTATGAGCCTGCGTCACGTCGTGCGCATTCGCTGCCGTACCCGCCAGGGTGTGTACCAGCCCTGGTCGGCGTCCACACCGATGTGCGCCTTCAGACCGAAGTGGTGAGTCGGCCGAGGGAGCTTCCCCCGCAGCCGCTCGCAGAACCGTACGTGAC
>CAZSYV010000209.1:0-3046 GCA_964610955.1 uncultured Klebsiella sp.
TCGGGCAGTTCGGGCCACGACAGCGGTGCGCTCGGGAAAGGGTTGTGCATGATGGGCTCCTGTGTGGGTCAGCGCCGGGCCGACGCCCGGCGCGGAACTACGGTCTCGGGCGGGGCAAAGACCTCGAGGTAGAGCTTCTCGTCGAGTTGGGGCAGGTCACGGTGGGCGGCCACGGCGAGCAGCTCGGCGGCCATCGTGGTGAGGATGCGGTAGTTGCCGACGGCGTGATCGCACAGGGTGTGCATGAGGGCGGCACTCATCAGGCTGGCGTTGCCGGCCGCGCTCACCAGGTGCTGCAGGCAGGCGAGCAACTCCTCGCGACTGGCCGCCTCGGTAGCGAGCCGGGTGCGGATGCGCGAGCCCAGCGGGATGAGCTCTTCGCGGCGCAGTTTCTCGGGCAGGCGCGCGTCACCGGCGAGCACCACGCACAGAAGCGACTGCGAATCGAACTTCGCGCTGGCCATCAGGCGCAGCTCCGAGAGCACCGCCGGGCTCATCTCCTGGGCCTCGTCGATGAGCAGCACCGGGCGGCGCCGGGTCGACTCCAGATGGGCGAACCACGTCTCGCGCAGCGCCTTGAAGCCGCCCCAGCGGTTGTGCGGACGCAGCGGCACACCAAAGAGATCGCCCATCTCGCGATAGAAGTCCGCGAGGTTGCTCTGCGGATGGGTGATCGCCCCGACGGTGAGATCGGGCAGACGCGCCAGGCGCTCGGCCAACAGGCGCAGCGCCACGCTTTTGCCCGTGCCCGGGTCGCCGTGGATCATCGCGAAGCCGCCCTCGCCGGTCAGCCCCTGCTCGATGCGCCAGCAGAAGTGCTCGAGGCGTGCGGGCACATGGATCGCCTCGGTCGGCACCTCGGTCGTGAAGGGATGCCACTTGAGCCCGTAGAGGGCGAGCAGTTTGGTGTTCATGCGAGATCCTCGTCGGCGATGGCAGTGGGGGCAGGCAGATAGGCCGGTGGCAAGCCGGTGGCGGCGTAGTCGGCGAGCAGCTGGGTGAGCAGCGGCGCCATGCCCGCCGGCGGCAGCGGCGACAGATCGACCGTGCTCGGTGCGCGCGCTCGGCGCGTGCGCTGGGCGTTGGCGGATTTATCGAGCGGGGTGATCGGGCACAGCACGGCGCCGGTGTGCGGATCGATGAGATCGACCCGGGTCAGGTCCCAGCGCGCGTAGCGCAGGTGCACCACGGCCAGCGCGTGGTAGCGCGACGGGATCTCGAAGCGCTGCCCGTGCAGGGTCACGGTGGCGTCGGCGCGCCGCTGGCGCCGTGGCACCTCGACGCGGAACGCGTCGGCGAGCACCGTGGGGGCGGGGCAGTCGCGGCGCACGTCGGGGCCGGCCAGATAGCGCGCGAGCGGCGTGGCGCCGATCTCGCCGTGCAGCGTGCGGTGATACTCCTGCTCGACCCAGGCCTGGGTCGCCTGATTGAGCAGTTCGAGCGTGAGCGCCGGCTCGCCCTCGAGCATGGGCATCAGCCGCCCCTCGACGCGGCCCCAGAAGGACTCCTGCTTGGCGTTCTGGTAGGGCGAGTACGGCAGCGTCGTCCGGTGCAGCACCCCCAGCCGGTTCAGACCCGACACCGTCTCGTCGGCGAGCATGGCCGCGCCGTTGTCGGTCATCAGTGCGCGCGGCAGCCCGCGCTTCATGAAGGCCTGGCACAGGCCATGGACCAGGCTCTGCGCAGTCTCGTCCAGGTACCACTGCAGGTGGCAGACCAGGCGCGAGCGGTCGTCCAGGATGCCCAGCAGGAAGGGCTTCTCCCAGGTGCCCGCGCGGGTGAGCACGCGGCGTGCGCCGTGATGGAAGTCCAGGTGCCACAGCGCCGAGACATGATCGAGCTCGAAGCTGCGCACCTCGCGGTGCTCGAGTCGGTCACGCGCGAGCACCGCGCCCGCGCTCGTACGCTTGGGCGTCGTCTGGCGGAACATCCCCCGGGCCTTGAGGTAGCGGCGTACCGTCGGATAGGACGGCACGGTCAGCCCGCTGTTCTCGAGCGCGACGCGCAGATTGTCGAAGTGCAGTTGCGCGGTCCAGCCCGGGTGTTCGCGGTACTGCTGCACCAGGGCGTCGATGACACCCGGTGACAGGCTCGCGAAGCGGCCCCGGGGGCGCGGGCGGTCGCGCAAGATGGCGATCGGGTCGGTGGCGCTGCGTGCGGCGTAGTACCAGCGCTCGATCGTCGACAGCCCGAAGCGCACGTCCTGGCCGCTGACCGGATGGCGCCAGGTGCGGGCGGCGAGCGTGGCCAGCGCACCGTGCACCTCGCCCGGCGCGGGCGGTGCGGCCAGCAAGGGGCCGATAATCGAGAAGCGCAGCCGCGCCCAGCGATCGCGTTGCGGGGGATCGGTCGGTGTGCTCAAGAGAGTCTCCCGGTTCGGGCGCACCAGGGTGGTGGCGCCACTGGGAGTGCAGGCTACGAAGCCTCGAGCTCGGTGGCGATGTGCATCCTCTGCGGGAACTCAGCGGCCCTCGGGCAGCGTGAGCGCGCGCACCGTGAGCGGCGCCAGAAAGCGCAGCAAACGGTGAAGCGCCTCGTCCCCGTCGCCGGTAAAGCGGGCGAGTAGATCGCCCGGCAGTCCCCGGGTCGACACCGGGGGCATGAAGCGGGCGCACAGAGCCTGCCACAGCGGCGTCTGCACGAAGTCCTCACGCCACCATCGTCGCCAGCGCTGCAGGGTGCGCAGCGGCACCGCGAGCGCCTCGCACAGCCTCGCCGCCGCTGTGTTCTGCCCGGCATGTCGGGCAGAACACAGCACCACCACCAAGCCCAGATACACGCGCCGGCCCAGGAAGCGCACCGACATCGAGGTGGTGCGCCGGCGGCAACGACTGCAGCAAAAGCTCAGCCGGGACGAGAACGCGTCGCGTAACGCAGCGCTCGGGCAACCGCGAGGCTTGCGGGGATAGTTGGCACGATGGAGCACACCGCCGCATGAGCACCCCGCGCCCTGCGCCTGGGCTGCGAGCTCCTCATCGATGCGAATCAGAAACAGGAAAAACTGCGAATGCTGTAGGTCAACGTGGCACACTTGAACGGTCTCTAG
>CAZSYV010000210.1:0-2991 GCA_964610955.1 uncultured Klebsiella sp.
CGCTATGAGCAATTGATAAAGATGATTTTTGCACAGCATATTCCTGACTTTCATTCCATGTATATGCTGCCGGAAAGACTAAGATCAAATTTGGCGGAAACTTTTGGGACCTCTGTCTGCGGCCTTGTTCCAGTTACACATCGGGCATCGGGCCAGGCAGATAAGGTGCTTTTTCAATTAAAGGATGGAAACTGCGTCGAAACGGTGAACCTGCATTACAAAAAAGGATGGGAATCTTTTTGCGTCTCATCTCAATGCGGCTGTGGGTTTGGCTGCAAATTCTGCGCAACAGGTGCTATCGGACACAAACGCAATATGACCGCTGACGAAATAACAGATCAAATTCTGTATTTTTATCTTGCAGGGCATCAAATCAATAGTGTTTCTTTTATGGGAATGGGCGAGCCGTTTGCGAATCCCAATTTATTTGACGCATTAAAAATCCTGACAAACCCGTCTTTGTTCGGATTAAGCCAGCGACGCATTACCATATCGACGATTGGAATGATTCCCGGGATAAAACGGCTGACCCGTGATTTTCCGCAGGTGAATTTAGCTTTTTCGCTGCACTCGCCTTTTGAAAAGCAACGTTCGGAATTGATGCCGATCAATCAAACTTATCCGCTCCATAAAGTAATGGATGCGTTGGATGCGCACGTTGCAAATACCAAAAGGCGCTTGTTCCTGGCTTATATTATGCTGGGCGGAATAAATGATTCGGCAGAGCATGCGAAAGCGTTAGCGCACCTTATTTTGAGCCGGGGAGCGTTGTCCTATCTATATCATGTTGATCTTATCCCATATAACGCAACAGATAAGACGGCGCGAAAATTTACCGCTTCAAATCACGAAGCCATTAAAAACTTCAGTGATATTTTACATTCCAACCGTATCAGCGTGGCTATCAGAATGCAGTTCGGTTCTGATATCGGCGCCGGGTGCGGGCAGTTGTATGCTGATGAAAGGGATTGAGCGCTTCAAGACGTTTTTATGTACACAGAGATTTCCAAGCAGCATTGGCGTTTGAAAGGAAAGGCACCCGGCATAAATTTAATGCTGGGTGCCTTATTGTTACATCAAAGGTTTTATTTTCAACGAGGTTTATGCCGGGGATATGAAACGGCAGAAATGTTGTGGAATATCTTCGCCAACAACTTTGACCAACTTCAATTTACCGAACTGAACACAACAACTGAATACCGAAAAACTGACCGTTGACTGGTCGCACTATGCGAAAAGTTGACGGTCTTTTTTTATCCCCAAAATCAAAAAAGGAGGTCAATTACAATGACAAAACCGAAAACCCTCGACCAGCTCCAAGCCGAAAAGGAACGAGCCGAGACGCAGCTTGCACAGGAACAGCACAAGCTGGAGCGTCTGGAGAACAGAAAGAAGTATCTGGAGAAAGGTGAAAGGCAGAAACGCACCCATCGTCTTTGCAATCTGGGCGGCACGATTGAGAGCCTTGCCCCGGAGGTCAAAGATCTCACACGCACCGAAATGACAGAGCTGATGGAACACATCTTTTCCCTGTCCGAAGTCCAGCGAGCCGTCCGTCACATGGCGATTACCCATATCAGCCAAGCAAACAGAGAAAAGGAGTTGAAAGCCGATGGCACTATTTCATCTAAGCGTCACGCAGACTAAGCGAAGCGCAGGACAGTCCGCTATTGCTTCTGCCGCCTACCGTGCCGGGGAGCGATTGTATAGCGAGTATTACGGCGAATACAGCGACTACACCCGCAAGGGCGGCGTGATCTGCTCTGACATTCTCCTGCCGTCCCATGCACCGCCCGAATACGCAGACCGCCAGACCCTATGGAACGCCGTGGAAAAAGCCGAGCGTGGAAAGAACGCCCAGCTTGCATACAGCTTTGACATTGCCTTGCAGAATGAATTTTCCCTTGAGGAAAACATCGCTCTTGCAAGGCAATTTTTATTGGAGAACTTTGTGAGCCGGGGCATGGTGGTTGACTTCGCCGTACACCAGCCAGACCGGGAGGACGGCGGCATACCAAACCCGCATTTTCATGTGCTTTGCCCCATCCGCCCCATCGAGCAGAACGGCAAATGGGGACTAAAGCAACGCCGGGTGTATGAGCTGGACGAGGACGGCAACCGTATCCGAGACCAGAACGGCGAGTATGTTTTCAACGCCGTTCCCACTACCGACTGGGGCAGTCCCGAAACGCTGGAATACTGGCGGCAGACATGGGCGGAGCTATGCAATGGCAAGTTTGCGGAAAAGGGGCTTGACGTTCGTATCGACCACCGAAGCTATGAGCGTCAGGGCGTGGAGCTTCTTCCCACCGTCCACGAGGGCGCAACCGTCCGGGCAATGGAGAAGAAAGGCATACGCACCGAGAAGGGCGAGTTCAACCGCTGGATCAAGGCAACCAATGCCGTTATCCGGGACATCAAGAAGAAAATCGCTCTCCTGTTCGATTGGATTGCCGAAGCAAAAGCAGAGCTTGCCAAGCCGCAGGCACCCGACCTTGTTTCTCTGCTGAACGCCTATTACACCCAGCGCAGAGCCGGGGCGTATTCGCAGAAAGGCAAGGTCAGCAATCTAAAGGAGATGAACGAGACTTTCAATTATCTCCGGGCAAACGGCATTTACTCCCTTGAAGATTTGGAAAGCCGTGTCAGCGAACACAGTGCTGCCACAGAGAGCTTGAAGAAAACGCTGGACGAACAGACCGCCCGAATGAAAGCAATTAAGCAGCTCTATGACAGCTCCGCTGCTTTCCAGAGCTTGAAGCCTGTCTATGACGGCTTGCAGAAAATCAAGTTTGAGAAGCCCAGAGCCAAGTACAAGGCAGAGCGTGAAGCGGAACTCAAACAGTTCTACGCCGCCAGACGAAAGCTGACCGGGGAGTTCCCGGACGGCAAGGTGGATATGAAAAAGCTGACCGAAGAGTATGACGAGCTGGAACAGGCGCACAACACCACCTACGGCGAGTTTAAGACCGTCAGAGACGATTTACACCG
>CAZSYV010000211.1:0-2981 GCA_964610955.1 uncultured Klebsiella sp.
CATGGAGCTTTTCACGGGTTGGGCCAATGCCGGCCTGCCGGCACTCTTCCTGGCCAGCTTCCTGGCTGCGACCATCCTGCCGTTCAGCTCGGAGGCGCTACTTGCCGCCATGGCCTTGGGCCCCTGGGGCACGCTGCCCTTGCTGCTTACGGCCAGCATCGGCAATACGCTGGGCGGCATAACGAACTACGGCCTTGGGCGTTGGATCCCCGAAGGCAGGCTGATGCGCCGGTTGCGGGTGGACCCCGGAAAGGCTGAACGATGGCATGTGCTGGTGCGGCGCCATGGCAGTTGGTGCGCGCTGCTGTGCTGGCTGCCGGTTGTCGGCGACCCCATCGCCATCGCCTTGGGCTTGTTCCGCGCCCGCCTTTGGCCGGTGCTGCTGCTGATGTTCATCGGCAAGGCCGCGCGCTATGCGGTGGTGATCGCCGTGTTGCGCGGAATGGCATGGCCGCTATGATCCTTCTGGTCCACGCACCTGATCTCGGGGGAGCATACATGTACAGGCCATCTTTCATCGGGCCAAGGAACGGGCGGGTATTGCAAAACCCGTTTCCGTGCATACCTTGTGCAATATTCTCGCCACCCACCTCCTGGAGAAAGGCACAGACCTCCGCTACATCCAGGCCTTGTTGGGCACAGTTCGAGCAATACCACCGAGATCTACACCCACGTTAGCACCAAAGCCCTTGGCAAGATCCGCAGCCCATTGGATGACTTGGACCTGTAATAGCCCATTGCGTCTTTTGTCCTGTTGGGGACATGTTGTCGCAATAGGCAGCTTTTCCAAGTCCGGAAATTGACGCAATGCGGGAACAAGTTGTTAGGCGTAATGCTATGACGACAGTGCGTTGTTAAAAACTTTCGGACAGAATGAATAAAAAAAAGAGTATCATAACTTACATTTGACAGATGAAAAATATAGTTGAAGAACCAGTAGAAACATATAACCAAATCGGACTTGGTATTGGCAACTATGTTGGCACAAGACGACTTTATCCAATACTAAAGTGGGCAGGCGGAAAAGAGCAAGAGTTAAAATATATCATCCCAAATTTACCGAGTAAATTTCAAGACTACTACGAACCTTTCGTAGGCGGTGGTGCAGTCTATACAGCTGTTCAGGCTGAGAATTATTTCATAAATGACAAATCAGACGAATTAATCAGTTTATATCGTAGCATAACAAATGGCGACAGAAAAACATTTTTTAAAGCGGTTGACGAAATAATTCATAATTGGGAGTTGCTGACAAAAGTTATTCAAGACAATTCAATGTTTTTCATAACTACGTACAAGCAGTATTCGCAAAACAAAATTGACGAAACAAAACTAAAGGACATTTTTTTTGAATTTATCTTAAAAAACTCCGAGCAATTCAACGGAATGTTTTCAGTTATATTCAACTTCAATATTGAGAACTTCATAAAGGAAATAAAGATAAATCTTGTAAGAAAAAGTGAAAGAATGAAAGAATTGGAGCAAGTTAAAAACTTGCTCCCTGACAATGATATTCTTGACAACATTGAAACAGCTTTAAAAAGTGCGTTTTATATGCACTTTAGACACCTATATAACAACTCAACTAAATACAAACTAAACTCTGCTTTCAAATCAGCAATTTTTCTTTTCATAAGAAACTTTGCATATAGTGGAATGTTCCGTTATAATGCAAGCGGCGACTTCAATGTTCCTTATGGTGGCATTGCATACAACCGAAAAAACTTTCTAAAAAAAGTTGATTATTTAAGAACCAAGGAATTAAAATCTCTTTTAGACCAAACGACTATCGAAAATCTTGACTTCGAAGATTTTTTCAATTTGCACAAACCGACAAAAGACGATTTTATTTTTCTTGACCCGCCATACGACAGCGAATTTAGCACCTATGCAAAAAATGAATTCACAAAAGATGACCAAGCAAGACTTGCAGATTATTTAATTAATCATTGCAAAGCAAAATGGATGATGATTATAAAAAACACAGAATATATCTTCAGCCTTTACAACAATAACAATCTTAACATAAAGTCATTTGACAAAACTTATCTCGTTAGTTTTATGAACCGTAATGACAAAAATGTGGAACACCTTTTAATAACAAATTACTAAAAATAAAATGGCAGCACATACAGAAGCCGAGATAAGAAGAGCAATCAAACCATTGTTAACAGTTTATGGTGAATTAAACACATCAGAAGTTAAGAATCTTTTGCACACGGTTTTAGAATTTAGTGAAGAGGATAATATACCATCGGCAACACGCAACGAAGTTCTTATTATTCAAAGGATAGGCAATATTGTTGCTCATCAAACGGAAACAATAAGAGTCTACGATGAAGGTTTTATACTCGACAAAAGTTTTCGTCCTGCCAAATTCTCTCTAATAAATCCTATTTCACAAACAGTTATACCACCCGCTGTCGTAACAACAATTAAGGAAAAGACAAGACGCTTCATTGCCCGTAAAGTTGATTGGGAAAAAGCGAGAGACCGAAATAATGAAATTGGCGACCAAGGTGAAGAATTTGTCTTAGAATTTGAAATTGACCGACTAGTTGAAACACTCTTAATAGACAGAACAAGTGCGATACAAAATGTTCAACATTTGAGCCGTTTGCAGGGTGACGGACTAGGTTACGATATTTCCTCAATAAATGATGACGGTTCTCCTCGATATATTGAAGTTAAGACTACAAGCGGAGGATTCAATCAAGCATTTTATATGAGCAAAAACGAAAAGCATTTTTTTGAGGAATACGGAGACTCCGCGTTTATTTACCGAGTTTACAATTTTAATAGAGACACAAGACGTGGTGACGTAACAATAATAACTCAAAGTGAATTGTTTTCAAATTTCAATTTTGATACAATCACTTGGCAAGTAACTCCAAAATAAAGCACATACGCCTAACAGCAGTTTGGCAAAATGGCGGGTTCAGTACTAAATTCAAGTTCAGTTCTGCGTTTGAACTTTTGTG
>CAZSYV010000212.1:0-2954 GCA_964610955.1 uncultured Klebsiella sp.
GCCTGCGCTTTGCGATTCGCGAGGGCGGGCGCACCGTCGGCGCCGGCGTGGTGGCAAAGATCATCGAGTGAGCGTGTACGCCAGTAGCTCAATTGGCAGAGCGGCGGTCTCCAAAACCGCAGGTTGGGGGTTCGATTCCCTCCTGGCGTGCCATATTCCGGGGCCCTTGGTGATACACATCAAAGCCAGTTTCGGCATGTCGGTGACGAGTCGCACGGAAATTCTCCGATGAAAGCAAGTGCCCGAGAAAAGACCGGTGGACTCGACTGGCTCAAGTGGTCGGTCGTCGGGCTGATCCTGATCGTGCTGATCGTGCTGGCCGGCGGTCACGGCATTGGCAGCGGGCTTGGGTTCGCACGCGAGTTTGCCGATCGTTCGGCGCTGCTGCGCTGGCCGATTCTCGTTCTGCTGGGTGCGGCGGGTGTCGCGGTTGCCTTCCTGACTTCGCAGGGAGCAGCGTTTCTCGAACTCGCAAAGGCCGCCCGTAGCGAGATCCGCAAGGTCGTGTGGCCAACGCGGCAGGAAACGACACAGACGACGCTGATCGTCGTCGCAGTCGTCGTGGTGATGGCGCTGATCCTCTGGGGGCTGGACTCGCTCCTCGGATGGCTGGCATCGAAGCTGATTGGATAGGGGTGAACGATGGCAAAACGCTGGTACGTGGTGCACGCCTATTCGGGTTTCGAGAAGAAGGTTGCCGCGGCACTGAAGGAGCGGGTGCAGCGCTTCGGGATGGAGGAGAAGTTCGGCGACATCCTGGTGCCCACCGAAGAGGTGGTCGAGATGCGCGGCGGACAGAAGCGCAAGAGCGAGCGCAAGTTCTTCCCGGGCTATGTGCTGGTGGAGATGGAGCTCGACGAGGCCAGCTGGCACCTGGTCAAGGAAACGCCGCGCGTGATGGGCTTCATCGGAGGCAAGGCCGACCGACCGTCACCGATCACCGAGGCCGAGGCACGCACGATCCTGCGCCGCGTCGAGGAAGGCGTGGACAAGCCGCGGCCAAAGACGATGTTCGAGCCTGGCGAGATGGTGCGCGTGGTCGAGGGGCCGTTCAACGACTTCAACGGTGTCGTGGAACAGGTCGACTACGACAAGAACCGCCTGAAGGTGGCGGTGCTGATTTTCGGACGTTCGACGCCGGTCGAACTCGATTTCGCCCAGGTGGAGAAGGCCTGAGGCGAGACACGGATGCACACCGCCCGGCGGCGGGGTGCGGGGAGCCTGGGACGAACGGCCGGTGGCAGCCGTTCCGAGGCGTCAATCACCCACTGCGGAGTAGATCATGGCCAAGAAAGTCGACGCTTACATCAAGCTGCAGGTCAAGGCCGGTCAGGCCAATCCAAGCCCGCCCGTTGGCCCCGCGCTGGGTCAGCGTGGCGTGAACATCATGGAGTTCTGCAAGGCCTTCAACGCGGCCACGCAGAGCCTTGAACCCGGTCTGCCGATCCCGGTCGTCATCACCGTCTATTCGGATCGCAGCTTCACCTTCATCACCAAGACGCCACCGGCAACCGTTCTGCTGAGAAAGGCAGCGGGTATCGCCTCCGGCAGCGCCACGCCGAACACCAAGAAGGTCGGCAAGGTCACGCGTGCTCAGGTCGAGGAGATCGCGCAGACGAAGATGCCGGATCTGACAGCAGCGGACATGGACGCTGCGGTGCGCACGATTGCCGGTACCGCGCGCAGCGCGGGTATCGAAGTGGAGGGGCTGTGAGATGGCGAGGATGACAAAGAGACAACGTGCGATCGCCGAGCAACTCGCATCCGGCAGGCAGTATCCGATCGACGAGGCGGTGGCGCTGCTCGGTGCCCTGCCGCGGGTGAAGTTCACCGAGTCGATCGACGTGGCAGTCAACCTCGGTGTCGATGCGCGCAAATCCGACCAGCAGGTGCGCGGTGCGACGACGCTCCCGCACGGCACGGGCAAGACGGTGCGTGTCGCCGTGTTCACCCAGGGTGCGAATGCCGAGGCGGCGACGGCTGCCGGGGCAGATCGGGTCGGCATGGATGATCTGGCCGAGGAAATCAAGGGCGGAAATCTCGCGTTCGACGTCGTGATTGCCTCACCGGATGCGATGCGTGTCGTCGGCCAGCTTGGCCAGATTCTGGGACCGCGCGGCTTGATGCCGAACCCGAAGACCGGAACCGTGACTCCCGACGTCGCGACTGCTGTGCGCAATGCCAAGAGTGGTCAGGTGCGCTACCGCACCGACAAGAACGGCATCGTGCATGGCGCGATCGGGCGGCTTGGTTTCGAGGCGCGTGCACTCAAGGAGAATCTGGAGGCACTGCTGGCGGACCTGCGCAAGGCCAAGCCGGCGACCTCGAAGGGCACGTACCTGAAGAAGATCACCCTGTCGACGACGATGGGGCCGGGTCTCGTGATCGACCAGTCGAGTCTCGAGATCTGAGCGAGGACTTTGGGGTCTGCGGACAGCGTGGCTGGCCAGGACCATCAAAGACCGCAGGTCCTCCGCAGGGAGGGTAATCCGCACCGCTGGGTGCAGGCCTGCGCAGATGGTGAAAACCCGATTGGTGACGATTGGAGTGCTTCACCGCAATGGATGCCACCGCCTGGTCCCAGACGCGTGGTGGCGAAGCTGAACAGCCGGCCTGCGGGCCGGTAGAACACAGGAGTAACTCCAGTGGCACTAGGACTCGAAGACAAGAAGGCGATCGTCGCTGAAGTCAGAGAGACCGCCACCAAAGCCCTGTCCGTCGTGATCGCAGACGCCCGTGGGGTCAGCGTCACGAATCTCACCAGCCTGCGCAAGCAGGCGCGCGAAGCCAAGGTGGTGGTGCGGGTCGTCCGCAACACGTTGGCGAAGCGCGCGGTCGAAGGCACTGAATTCGAGTGCATCGGGCCGGCGCTGGTGGGGCCTTCACTGCTCGCGTTCTCCCTGGAGGACCCGGGCGCTGCCGCGCGGATCTTCAAGGATTTCGCCAAGCAGGTG
>CAZSYV010000213.1:0-2941 GCA_964610955.1 uncultured Klebsiella sp.
CTCTACGAGATGAACAAGGTGATCTCGGATACGGCAGAGTACGGCTGCTATCTGTTTGCCCACGAGGCAGTACCGATGCTCGCGGGCTTCATGCAGGAGATCGACACCGACGTCATCGGGCGCGGCGTTGCCGGCGACGGCGGCGTCGACAACCAGGAGCTCATTCGCGTCAATGCGGCGATTCGCAACCACCCGGTCGAGGTCGTCGGCCGCAAGCTGCGTGGCTACATGACGGCAATGAAGAAGATCATGTAGACGCAGGACACCCGATCATCCCGGACGCCGCGCTGGTGCTGCGTCCGGGACACACACTTACAGCGCCAGCACGCGATCGCCACGCGAGATACCGACCACGCCGCTGCGCACCACCTCCAGGATCAGCGCATCACCGACCGCGCGGATGAAGGCATCGAGCTTCTGCTGTGTTCCGGTGAGCAGCACCGTATAGATCGCATTGCCCACATCGACGATCTGGCCGCGAAAGATATCGGCACAGCGCTTGATCTCCTCTCGCTGTGCACCCGTGGCGCGCAGCTTGATCAGCATCAGCTCACGCTCGATGAACGCGCCCTCGCTGAGATCGGTGAGCTTCACCACGTCGATCAGCTTGTTCAGCTGCTTGGTGATCTGCTCGATCACCCGCTCATCACCAACGGTGGTCAGCGTAAGGCGCGACAGCGTGGGGTCCTCGGTCGGCGCAACGGTCAGCGTCTCGATGTTGAACCCGCGTTGTGCGAACAGCCCAACCACCCGCGCCAGCGCACCTGCCTCGTTTTCCATCAACAGTGAAATGGTCCGGTGCATCTCAGGTTCTCTCCGTCTTGCTGAGCCACATGTCGCGCATCGATCCAGGGATGATGTGCATCGGGTAAACGTGCTCGTGCGGATCGACGACGATGTCGAGGAACACCAGGCGATCCTTCATCGCGAACGCCTCCTCCATCGCCGGGCGAAGGTCCTCCTTGTTCTCGACACGCATACCGACATGCCCGTAAGCCTCGGCAAGCTTCACGAAATCGGGCAGCGAATCCTTGTAGCTGCTGTGCGAGTGACGACCGGCGTACTGCATGTCCTGCCACTGCTTGACCATGCCCAGATAGCCATTGTTCATGTTGATGATCTTCACCGGCAGCGAGTAGTGCCTGCAGGTCGACAGTTCCTGGATGTTCATCTGGATACTTCCTTCCCCTGTCACGCAGGCAACATCGGCATCCGGATGGGCGATCTTGACGCCCATCGCAGCGGGAAGACCAAAGCCCATCGTCCCCAGGCCACCGGAGTTGATCCAGCGCCGCGGCTCGTCGAACAGGTAGTACTGCGCGGCAAACATCTGGTGCTGCCCGACATCGGAAGTCACGAACGCGTGCCCACCGGTCACCGTGTGCAGGGTACGGATCACGTCCTGCGGCATGATGAACGATCCGCTGGAATCGTAGCGCTGCTTGCGCTGCAACCCCCACGCATCACGCCAGCGCTCGATCTCGTTCCACCACGCCTCGAGCGCCGTGCGATCGGGAAGCCCCGAATCTGCCTGCAGCGCCTCCTCGATCTGGGCCAGCATTTCGTCAAGCACCGCCCCAACGGGCCCGGTGATCGGAATATCGGCCCGAACGGTCTTCGAGATCGAGGTTGGATCGATGTCGATATGGATGATCTTTGCATCGGGGCAGAAGCGTGACGGTGTGTTCGTCACGCGGTCGTCGAAGCGCGCCCCGATGGCGATGATCACATCGGCGTGATGCATCGCCATGTTCGCTTCATAGGTACCGTGCATGCCGAGCATGCCGAGGAAGCGCCGATCACTCCCCGGGTAGGCACCAAGGCCCATCAGGGTGTTGGTCACCGGATAGTCGAGCAGCTCGGCGAGCCGGCGCAACTGTGCCGATGCATTGCCGAGCACCACGCCTCCGCCACTGTAGATCACTGGCCGGCGCGCCGAGAGCAGCAGCTGCACCGCCTTGCGGATCTGCCCGGAATGCCCGCGTGTGACCGGATTGTACGAGCGCAGCCGTACACGCTCGGGGTAGACGTACTCGAACTTCTCGGCCGGGCTGGTCACGTCCTTCGGAATGTCGACGACGACCGGGCCGGGGCGACCCGAGGTGGCGATATGGAAGGCCTTCCTGATCGTCTCGGGAATCTGCGTGGCGTCGCGCACCATGAAGTTGTGCTTCACGACCGGGCGCGAGACACCGGACATATCGGTTTCCTGGAAGGCATCCTCACCGATCTTGTCACGCGGCACCTGACCCGAGATCACCACGATCGGACTCGAGTCCATGTAGGCAGTGGCAATCCCGGTGATGGCATTCGTCGCTCCGGGCCCCGAAGTCACCAGCACCACGCCCGGGCGCCCGGTGCTGCGGGCATAGGCGTCAGCCGCATGTGCTGCCGCCTGCTCGTGGCGCACCAGCACGTGGGTGAGATTCCCATCGTGTTTGAACAGCGCATCATAAATATGAAGAACGGCGCCCCCGGGATAACCGAAGATGTGCTCGACACCTTCATCCTCGAGCGCCTGGATGACCATCTCACCACCAGATAACAGTTTCACGCACACCCCTCCGTGCTCTTGGCGCATATGACGTGTTCCGCGTCGGGACGGAAACGCACTCTCTCGCGACACATCCATGATGTGCCCTCGTGACATCCCGTGTACTGGAGTTCCGATCGAGAGACGCCCGGGACCTTCAGCACACAAAATGCCTTGGACCCCGGAGCAAGAACGAGTGATGACGCGCCTGTGCCTGGATACCGGGACGGAAACACGCTGTTATCGCGTTCCTCGACCAAAAACGTGCACCGGTAAGTTCACGTTTGGCCCCGGGGTTAGTGGCATTTTTGCTACTTCTACAGCGATACGTCAACCATAACTTTGCACATTCGCTCAATACGCGAGCCCGACTGCCCCATGAGCACCGTGAAGTTGCGGGGCAGAGAC
>CAZSYV010000214.1:0-2912 GCA_964610955.1 uncultured Klebsiella sp.
GTTCCAGCAGGCAGCGCATGACTTTGCGGCCGCCGAGATCGCTCCTCGCGCGGCGGAATGGGACAAGCAGGCGCACTTCCCGATGGTGGTCATCGCGCACGCCGGTTCGCTCGGCTTCTGCAGCCTCTACACTTCGAGCCGGTATGGCGGCCTGGGTCTCTCCCGGCTCGACTCGACGATGGTTTTCGAAGAACTGGCTGCCGCCTGTCCCTCGACGGCGGCATACCTCACCATCCACAACATGGCGACATGGATGGTCACCGCGTTCGGCCGCGACGAGGTGGCGAGCCACTGGGGACCGAAGCTCGCGAGCGGGGAGCTTCTCGGCTCCTACTGCCTGACCGAGCCGAGCGCCGGCTCCGATGCCGCCTCGCTCAAGACGACCGCCCGGCTCGAGGGCGATACCTACGTCATCAATGGCGGCAAGGCCTTCATTTCCGGTGCCGGTGCGACGGATGCCCTCGTCATGATGGCCCGCACCGGCGGACCCGGTGCTGCCGGGATCTCTGCTTTCCTCGTACCGACGAGCATTGCGGGCATCCAGTACGGCAAGAAGGAGGGCAAGATGGGCTGGAACAGCCAGCCCACCCGCACCATCAGCTTCGACAACGTCCGCGTTCCCGTTGCGCATCGGCTCGGCGCGGAGGGGGAGGGCTTCAGGATCGCCATGAAGGGGCTCGATGGCGGCCGCATCAACATCGCCACCTGTTCAGTGGGTGCCGCCCAGGGTGCGCTCACCGCGGCCCAGCGCTATATGCGGGAACGCCATCAGTTCGGCAAGCCGCTGGCGGAGTTCCAGGCGTTGCAGTTCAAGCTTGCCGACATGACGACCGAGCTGGTCGCGGCACGGCAAATGGTGCGTCTCGCCGCCTCGAAGCTCGACGCGGGGGACGCCGATGCGAGTGTGTTCTGCGCCATGGCCAAGCGCTTCGCAACCGACGTCGGCTTCGCCGTCTGCAACGAGGCGCTGCAGATCCACGGTGGCTATGGCTACCTCCGCGACTATCCGCTCGAGCGGCTGCTGCGCGATGCGCGCGTGCACCAGATTCTCGAAGGCACCAATGAAATCATGCGCGTGATCGTCGCGCGACGCATGCTGCAGGAACGCGCGACGGAGGTCATCCGATGAACACCGCCTACACGGGCCTGACACTGGCGCGGCGCGGCCACACGGCCATCGTGACGCTCGACAACCCGCCGGCTCATGCCTGGACGGCCGAGAGTCTCGCCGCGCTGACGAGCCTGATCGCCGAGCTGAACGCCGACCGCGGGATCTACGCGCTGGTGATCACCGGCGCGGGCGAGAAGTTCTTCAGCGCAGGCGCCGACCTGAAGCTCTTTGCCGACGGCGACAAGGGCCGCGCCGCGACGATGGCGCGACGCTTCGGCGAGGCCTTCGAGGCACTGTCGGCCTTTGGCGGCCTCAGCATCGCGGCGATCAACGGCTATGCGATGGGGGGCGGCCTCGAGTGTGCCCTCGCCTGTGACCTGCGCGTGGCCGAGGAGCATGCGGTGCTGGCGCTGCCCGAGACCTCGGTCGGGCTCCTGCCGTGCGCAGGGGGCACGCAGTGGCTCGCCTGGAACGTCGGCGAGACCTGGGCGAAGCGCATGATCCTGCTCGGTGAGCGAGTGGACGCTCCGACCGCCCAGCGGATCGGCCTCGTCGAAGAGATGGTGCCGCGTGGGCAGGCGCTGGAGCGCGCCATCGCATTGGCCGAGTCGGTCGCGAAGCAGAGCCCCGGCGCGGTGCGCGCCTGCAAGCGCCTGATCCAGGGCGCGCGTGCTGGATCGCCCGCGCAGACGCTGCTCGCCGAGCGCGAGGCGTTCGTCGATCTGTTCGACACCGCTGATCAGCGCGAGGGCGTGGCGGCCTTCCTCGGCAAGCGCAAGCCGGTGTGGCGCAATGGCTGAGCCGGCTTCGACCGCACCGGTCCTCTGCTCCACGATCCGCACCGCGAGCGGGCAGGCGTTCGGCCATGCGACGCTCAATGCGCCGGCGAGCCTGAACGCCCTGTCGCTCGCGATGGTCGACCTGCTCGACCCGCAGCTCGCCGCTTGGGCAGCGGACCCCGCGATCGTCGGCGTGGTGCTCGATGCGGTGGGCGAAAAGGCTTTCTGCGCGGGCGGTGACGTGGTCGGGCTGTACCGCAGCATCCGCGCCACGCCCGCCGGTGAGGTGCCGCGTGACGCAGCCGCGTTCTTCGAGCGCGAGTACCGACTCGACTACCGCGTTCATCGTTTCCCGAAGCCACTGCTCTGCTGGGGCCACGGCATCGTGATGGGCGGCGGCATCGGCCTGATGGCCGGTGCCTCGCACCGGGTCGTGACTCCGAAGACGCGCATGGCGATGCCCGAGATCGGCATCGGTCTCTACCCCGACGTCGGCGGCAGCTACGTGCTGCCACGCATGCCGCAGGGCGCCGGACTCTTCCTTGCCCTGACCGGCGCCGCGATCAACGGCGCCGATGCCCTGCATGGCGGGCTCGCCGACATCGCCCTCGCCCATGAGCGCCACGGCGCCGTACTCGAGGCCATCGCGGCGGCGCGCTGGCAGGGCGACGGTACGGCCGATCGCGCCCGGCTCTCGCAGCTGCTCGAGCGGCTCGCGACGGGCGTCGAGCTGCCACCCTCGCCGCTGCACACTCATGGCGCCCGGATTGCCGAGACGATCGGCGAGGATGGGCTGAGTGACATCGCGCCGCGGCTCGCCGCGCTCGCGGGCGTCGACGATGCGTGGCTGGCACAGGCAGGCGGCGCGTTCTCGCGAGGTTCGCCAACCTCGGCGGTGCTGGGATTCGAGATGCAGCGCCGGGCCTCCACTCTCGCCCTGGCGGACGTGTTCCGGCTCGAGTGGAATGCCTCGGTCGGCTGCTGCCTGCATCACGATTTCGCCGAAGGCGTGCGGGCGCTGC
>CAZSYV010000215.1:0-2899 GCA_964610955.1 uncultured Klebsiella sp.
CATCTTGAAAATCGTCGACAACGAAGCCGGGAGCTTGGGCTGGCAGTGATGTGGTCAGGGGGCGGGCAAGGCGACGTTGAGCAAAGGCTCCAGCGGGGCATCGAGCACAGGGTTCACAGGGCAGTGTCGAGCACAGGCTTCAGGGCGGTGTCGAGCAAAGGCTCCAGCGGGGCATCGAGCACAGGGTTCACAGGGCAGTGTCGAGCACAGGCTTCAGGGCGGTGTCGAGCACAGACTCCAGCGCGGTGCCGAGCACGGGTTCCAATGCGTGCAGTTGTGCCGCTGCGGCGGCGTCATCGAGGCCGAACAGCCGGAGCGCCTGCAGCAGGCCGGCTACCACGACTTCGGAGTCCGCATCGGGACGTGCGCAGGCCACGGCAACCAGCCCGTCCATCGTGCGCAGGGCATCGTGCCACTGCACATCATCCGTGCCGTGGCGCAGGTGGATGACGAACAGCGCATCGCTGAACGGTCCTCGCAGAAAATCGCCTACCGCGCGCGAGAGCAGCGCATCGTCGGGCAGAACGGCGATCTCGCGCTCGACCGCAGCGCGCGCGGCATCGCGCTCCAGCCGGCCCAGCTCGGCGGTCAGCGCATGGTGTTCGAGCAAGCGGGCACGCGTCTGATGCAGACGCACTGCCGTACGGAATTCACCCAGGCTCGCGGCAAACACCTCGGTATTGCTGCGATAGCCGGTGATGATGCGTCCAACCGCCTGCTGCAGGCTACGGAAGAGGGCATCGTTGGCGCGATCTGCGGGTGGCACCCAACCAATCACCGCCTCGACCAGCTCACCCAGGAAGCGTCGCACCGGGTGCTCGGCCAGACTCAGCACCTCGACATCGTGCAGTGCAGCGCGCAACAGCGGGATCTGCAGCAGACGCAGCACCCGGCGTACCGGCTGGGCAACGCGTGGATCACGCAGCACGCGCTCGAACAGCAGCCGCACCAGGTTCACCGCCTCGATCATGTCCAGCGTGAGTGCCAGCGGTTGTTTCTGCCCCATGTCGACAAGTGCCGCGTTGACAAGCTCGTAGACCTCGAGCGGCAGAACGCCCGCCTTCGGATTCAGCGTTGCCTGCGACCTGCCCAGCTTGCCGGGGTTGCGCTGCAGCTCGAGCAGGATCTCGTCGAGCAGACCATACGGCAGCGCCATCGCCTTGCCGGGTGCCGCGAGCAGTGGCGTGTGCGAGGCATCCCAGGCAATGTCCGGCGGCTCTGCCACGGGCGCAGGTGCAGGTGCAGCGGGCTCTTCTTCAACGCTCGTGCTGGCCGAAGGGTCCTGCAGCGTCCAGCCACGGTCGGCTTCAACGTCCGGCTCCGGCTCAGGCTCCTTCTCCAGGGCGGGCATGCCACTGAGGCACTCGGCATAGAACGCGCCCAGTTCATCGAGCACGAAGCGGACGAACAGCCGCACGAAAGCAGGTCGCGCCTCGGGGCGAACCGCCGCCTCGTCCAGCGCTGCAAAGAAATGCCTGCCGAGCGCCGACGGTGCAAACGGCAGTGCAGCCGCATCGAGCTGGCGCCGACTGCTGTGCTGCATGATGCAGCGGGCAAGCACAGCAAGCACCTCGCGGTGCCTCGCCAGCGCCCGGGTGGCAAAGTTCTCGATCGTCAGGCTCTCGTCGAGCCGCTCGTGCTGCACCAGCCCCAGACCCTGCGGCTCCAATGTCGGCACCGAAGTCCTGACAGGCTCCTGCGCCCCGCTGGTGTGGTGCTGCGCATCGCGCCGTGCAAGATCAGCCAGTACCGCTGCAACGAAGGCTTCGGCAATCCGCCCCCGCCTGATCGGCCACTCGTTCACCGCGACGAGCAGATCGGCATGCTCGATGCGGTTCTGCGCACGCAGCGCCAGACCCTGCAGGAACTCGCCCGCGTTGCCGTTCAGGTAGTTCAGCATGAAGCGCAGCGCGCGCTGCAGGTTCGTCTGCAGCATGCCAAACCGCTCATCGGGCAGCGTGGCCTGCGCAGCACCCCACGACAACACGGGCGCATCGCCCTCACCCGGGTTGGCCTGCGGCATGGAAAGTCCTGTCGTGTCGAGGTGGTTGCCGTGCATGCCAAACAGAATAGTCAGGGCGGCAGAATCACGCCGGAAGCAGATCACAAAACGGGACAGCACCGCGATCAGGCATGCGCGCCGGGTGGGCACAGCCGCCCGCAGGCAATACAGGCTAGAATGCCCCGACACTGCCGCACAGGAGGCCAGCCATGAACCACGCCCTGCTGCAACCCGATGTGATTGCGGCAAACGCGCGCGCAGCACTGGCCGAGGACGTGGGCAGCGGCGATGTAAGCGCCCTGCTGGTTCCCGCAGCACAGCAGGCTCAGGGGCGAGTGATCACGCGCGAACGCGCCATCGTGTGTGGCCGTGCCTGGGTGGATGAAGTGTTCCGCCAGGTCGACCCCGGCGTCGAGCTGAAGTGGCACTGCGCCGACGGCGAGGCGGTCAGCCCGGGCAAGGTGCTGTTCGAGGCGAGCGGCGCGGCACGCTCGCTGCTCACCGCCGAGCGCAGCGCACTCAACTTCCTGCAGCTGCTCTCCGGCATCGCAACGCGCTGCCAGCGCTTTGCCGACCTGGTGATCGACCTGCCGACCAAGCTGCTCGACACGCGCAAGACGATCCCGGGGCTGCGCATCGCACAAAAATACGCCGTGAGCTGCGGCGGCTGCCACAACCATCGCCTCGGGCTCTACGACGCATTCCTGATCAAGGAAAACCACATTGCCGCCTGCGGCTCGATCCAGGCTGCGGTCAGCGCCGCGCACCGCCTGGCGCCGGGCACACCGGTCGAAGTGGAGGTGGAAACGCTGGAAGAACTGGCCGAGGCGCTGGATGCGCGGGCCGACTCGGTGATGCTCGACAACTTCAACCTGGAGCAGATGCGCGAGGCGGTGC
>CAZSYV010000216.1:0-2860 GCA_964610955.1 uncultured Klebsiella sp.
GATCTGCGTGCGCATCGTCGACGAGGCCGAGATGCGCGAACTCAACGCACGCTACCGGGGACGCGATCATGCGACCAATGTGCTGAGCTTCCCCGCCGAGCTGCCTCCGGGAGTCGATCTGCCGCTGCTCGGTGACATCGTGGTCTGTGCGCCGGTAGTGGCGCACGAGGCCGCAGAGCAGGGCAAGCCGGCACGCGCCCACTGGGCACACATGCTGGTGCACGCGACGCTGCACCTGCTCGGCCATGACCACGAGCAGGCCAGCGAGGCCGAACGCATGGAGGCGCTCGAGACGCGCATCCTCGCGAGACTGAAATTCCCCGACCCCTACCGAACGTGACGAACGGGCCGACCCACCATGTCCGATGATGACGACGACAATGACCAGGGCGAGAGATCCTGGCTCGAGAAACTGGCACAGGTATTCTCCTCCGACCCACGCACGCGCAAGGACCTGCTCGACATCCTCGATATCGCCGAAGAGAACGACGTGATCGACGCCGAGACGCACGACATCATGCACGGCGCACTCGAAGTGGCGCACATGCAGGTTCGTGACGTGATGGTTCCACGTCCGCAGATGGTCTGCCTGCACCTCGACGACACGGCAGACGAGATCATGGGCCACATCATGGAGTCGGGGCACTCGCGCTATCCGGTGATCGGCGAGAGCAGCGACGATGTGCTGGGCATCATGCTCGCCAAGGACATGCTGGGTCAGCTGTTCAACCACGGGCCCGGCAGCATCGACATCGGACAGTTGCTGCGCCCGGCGACCTTCGTTCCCGAAAGCAAGCGGCTCAACGTGCTGCTGCGCGAGTTTCGCCAGAAGCGCAACCACATCGCGGTGGTGATCGACGAGTACGGTGGCGTGGCCGGGCTGGTAACGATCGAGGACGTGCTCGAGGAGATCGTCGGCGACATCGAGGACGAGCACGATCGCCAGCACGACACCTACATCAAGAAGCTCGCCGACAACGACTACCTGGTCAAGGCGCTGACGCCGATCGAGGACTTCAATGAATACTTCCGTGCGAAGCTGAGCGAGGACGAGTTCGACACCATCGGCGGCATCGTGATGCAGACCTTCGGCCACCTGCCGCGGCGCAACGAAGTGGCCGATGTCGCGGGTTTCCACTTCAAGGTGCTGAACGCCGACAGTCGCCAGATCCACCTGTTGCGCCTGAACCTCACCCCCGACAGCGACAGCGAATGAAGCGTCTGGCGGCACTCACCACACCGGGACCTGCCGGGCATCTCGCCGCCCTGGTGACCGGCGCGCTGCTGCCGCTCGCCTTTGCCCCCTTCGGATGGTGGCCACTCGTAATCCTCGTGCCCCTCGCACTGCTGGCACTGCTTGCCCGACTGCGCCCCGCAGCCGTTGCGCTGCGCGCCTGGTGCTTCGGCACCGGCATGTTCGGTACCGGTGCGTCGTGGGTCTACGTCAGCATCCACGTCTACGGTGCGGCGCCGGTGCCGCTCGCTGGCGCGCTGACCGCCGCGTTCTGCATGGGCCTTGCGCTGTTCCCCGCACTGACCTTCTGGGGCTGGGCACGGTGGCTGCGCGATCGCCGTGGCGGCATCGCGCTCGGCTTTGCCGCTGCCTGGGCGCTTGGCGAATGGTGGCGCGGCTGGTTTCTCACCGGCTTCCCCTGGCTGTGGCTCGGCTACAGCCAGGTCGATGCACCACTGGCCGGCTGGCTGCCCATCACGGGGGCACTTGGCGCGGGCTTCATTGCCGCATTCAGCGCCGCAGCGCTCTACCTCACGCTGCAGCGCAACCGGCGCGCGCCACTGCTGCTCGCGCTGGCGGCCGCGCTGTGGCTGGCAGCACCGCTGCTCGAGCGCATCGAGTGGACCGAGGCAGACGGCAAGGCGCTGACGGTCGCGCTGGTACAGGGCAATATCGAACAGGATCTGCGCTGGGAGCCCGGACAGCTCGAAGCGATCATCGAGACCTACACCGAGCTGAGCGCCCCGCTGTGGGGCAGTGCGCTGGTGGTATGGCCCGAGTCGGCGGTGCCCGCCTACCTCGACCTGGTCACCGAGCGCCTGGCGCCGATCGCTGCACGCGCACAGGTCGCGGGCTCGGCGTGGGTGTTCGGCATCCCGACGCGGGATACCAACCGCGCACGCCGGCGCGGTTTCGATGCCTACAACAGCATTGCGGTGCTCGGCGAGGGCAGTGGCCTGTACCACAAGCGGCATCTGGTGCCCTTCGGCGAGTACGTGCCGCTCGAAGGCTGGCTGCGCGGCCTGATCGCCTTTTTCGATCTGCCGATGTCGAGCTTCTCCAGCGGACCGGCCAGGCAGGCACCACTGCACGCGCACGGCGTCGCGATCGCGCCGTCGGTCTGCTACGAGATCGCCTATGCAGACCAGGTCGCAGACGGTGCGCGCGAGGCGGCAGTACTGCTCACGGTAAGCAACGACACCTGGTTCGGCGCCTCGATCGGCCCGCCGCAACACCTGCAGATTGCGCGCGTGCGCGCACTCGAGACCGGACGACCCCTGATCCGTGCGACCAACGACGGCATCTCGGCGCTGGTCGATGCGCATGGCAGGATCAACGTCCATGGCGCACAGTTCACCCGCGAGGTGGTGCGCGGCAGCGTGCAGCCAACGCGTGGCCTGACACCGTTCGTACGCTTCGGGTCCTTGCCGCTGCTGACTGCACTCGCGATCGTCTGCATCGCCCTGCTGCGCGCACCTCGACGGCCCTGAGACGGCCCGTTCGCTGGCGACTGCATGACCGCCTGCGGTATTCTGTGCGCCTTTTTCACGGTATCCCCTGGCAATGGACGAACATTACGACGCCGCGCGCATCGAGGCCGAGGCGCAGGAATTCTGGGAGCACCAC
>CAZSYV010000217.1:0-2853 GCA_964610955.1 uncultured Klebsiella sp.
CGGGCGGGTTCTTCATCAGTACCGGCAGACCGGTGTAGATCAGGTAGATCGAATACAGCGCTGCCAGCAACCCAAGCAGCGACAGCAGCGGCAACAGACTGAACACGCCACCCACGAGCGCTGCCGTGCCTGCATAGACGATGAGCTTGAGCGCCTGCATGGCATCGGCTGTACCGCCAAAGCGCGGCGCCAGCGCGTTGACGATGAGCGCCAGCACATACACCACCACCAGACTGAGCACATAGGACAGGACCATGCTGAGCAGCCCTGCCAGCAGTGGCACCCGCACCGTGATGCCCCCTGCACCGACGCCGATCAGTGACAGGCCAACGAAGCTGCACACGGCCGGGATGGCGGCCAGCCACAGGAGATAGCTTCGATACAGCTCGGCCAGACTGGTGGATTCGGCTTCGATGACAGTCCAGGTGGACCGGGGATCGATCAGGATGCCCTTGACGCGCTCGATGATTTGCATGAATCGTTTCCTTCTTCTCGAGGAACCCTGCACGTTACCCGATCAGGATCTCCCGTCAAACCGAACGTTCCGACAGCAGAGTGAAACGACACGCCCTGACGCTATCGTCCGAATTCAAAGCGCAGCGAACGATCCAGCTCAGACATCATCATCACATGCTCGCGCGTCGCCGTGCAGGACCACGTCTGCCGGGTCCGATCCAGGCCACCATCCGGTTCATGCAGGGCATCTGGCACAAGCACTGCCACGCACGCGTGTCCCGGTGCACGCACCGACTCGTAGCGGATGAGTTCCATGCCGGCCGCGTTTGCCGCACCGGCAAGTGCATGGGTGTGCGTGTAGTCGTCACCCGTCCACAACGGGCGGCAGGCGAGCCACGGAGCCTGCATCAGGTCAATGCCGTGCCCATCGACCAGTGCCGCAAAGAAGGTGTGATTGCTGACGATCTTCTCGTTCGCCAGACCGGCGCTGTCCGCGATGAAACGCCTGCGCCAGTGCGCCACCTCGGCACAAGCCGCCTCGAGCGTACCTGCCCCATACCAGAGTCCCGACCCTCCTGCCCGCCGAAAACGACTCGCGTGCAGCGGCGCGTAGCGGAACGGTGTGACCAGCAGGAAGTGCTTCTTCACTGTGGCAGGCAAGGCTGGCTTGCTGTCTTCCAGAAGCTGCTCCAGGACATCGTGCTCGTCCTGGCGATCGACCAGCAGCGTGGTCGCACTCAGGTGCTGGGTTTCCACACCTCGCCAGACCTCAGGCTCGCGAACCCGTCGGACAGATGATTCCAGCCATTCGGGGTTCCAGATCGGTACCGTCATGCCGGTGCGCGCATGCCGTCCAGGTAGTTCAGCGTCCGCACCAACCCTTCCGGATTGAGGAGCAGCTGCGCGGGAACCCCATTCAGCGCCGTGTTGTGCGAGCGCATCCAGGCCTTGCGCTTCGCCTCATCCGCCCCCACCAGAGGATCCAGCGAACGGAGGATGCGCACCAGCAGCAGGGCGAGTTGGCCTGGCTTGGAATCGGGGTCGATACCCGCCTTGTGATGCCTGTAGCGCGACACCAGCGTGCCACTGACACCGATCACTCTGGCCAGGTCACTGTTGTTCAGGCCAAGCAGGGCGGCGGCCCGCATGGTGGCCTTGGTCAGAACCGCTGCCGGGTCGGCCTGCGGCTTGCGCAGCGCTCGCGTCATTGTTTCCCTCCCCACCTGCACTTGCATTCGGGTTACGGCTACCCGGATCGATCTCAGCGAGATAATACCGAACAGCAGAACAGGAGTCGATCAAAAGAAACAAATAAGCAAATTAATTTCTTTTGAAAACAACCATCAGAACAAACCCGACCATCAACGGTGGCGACCTCGCGCGAATTGAGACTTCCTGCGCGGCGGGCTTACGGTGAACTGGCCATCCACAGTCAACAAGGAGATGTGGCCATGCCAAAGAAAACAACGGAAATCCAGGGACCGCAGGCACTGGGCCCGCTGACCTGGCTGGTCGGTGAGTGGGAAGGCAATGTCGGCGTCGATCTGTCCTACCACAACAAGGACGACGAAACGAGCAAGACCGGTTACTTCGAACGGTTCAGGTTTCACCCGATCCCGACACAGGTAAACGGGCAGCAGGAACTCGAGGGCCTGAAGTACGAGAACACCGCGTGGCGCCATGGCGAGGAAGCCATGAACCCGTTTCACGACGAGGTGGGCTACATGCTGTGGGACAAGACCAACGGACAGGTCATGCGTGTGGTCGTCTTCGGCCGCGGCATCGCCATCCTTGCCGGCGGCAGCGCGAAACCACATGACTGCAGAATCGACTTCAAGGCCACACCGGGCGACGCCAACTACGGCATCCTGCAGAATCAGTACCTGTCACAGCGTGCCGAGCTGGTGAGATTCAACGGCGCGTTCTGGCTGAATGACGACGGCACCTTCAGCTACGATCAGACCCTGGAGCTGAAGCTTGCTGCAATTGGCGGCAAGGTCATGAAGCACACCGACCGCAACACACTGCACCTGGTCAAGCGCTACCACCCAAGCGTGGAAAACATCTGAACCTGCCTGCGGGCACCGTCCGGTGAAGCCAAAACCCCGCACTCGTGCGGGGTTTTGGCTGAGCAGGAAACATCGCTGGCGAGTCGGATCAGTGAACTGTTTCGGATTTCGCAGAGATCAGCTGGCTTGAGCCAGGCGACTCGGGTTCCGAGCTGCTACGATCGCCACAGAGCACCACATCGCCGCACGGGCCTGACCTCCCGTCGCTGGCTCCCGCACAGGATTTGCAGGGAACTTCAACATGAATTTGAAACACTGGCTGGTGCCCTCCGGAAACGGCAGCAACATCGCAGTACGACGCGCCCAGGTCACGGCGTTTTCAAGGCTG
>CAZSYV010000218.1:0-2828 GCA_964610955.1 uncultured Klebsiella sp.
GCTGCAGGCGCAGCATCATCGGTGTGTCGCGCCAGCTCGAGTGGATCGACCAGCGTGCGTGGCAGCTCACGAACATGAACGGATGGTCGCCGCCCGATTTCGGACTGTCCTTGTGCGCTGGAAACTGTTCGCGCAGCTCGATGAACCAGGGGTGATCGATGAACGAGGTGATGCGCCCTGACCAGGTTGGCCACGGTTCCTTGTGCTCGGTGAAGCGGGTCAGCGTGTTCAGCACGCCTTCGCCCTTCCAGTCGGGGTTGTGCAGCACGCTCTGCTGCAGGCTGGCACCGGTTCCCGTGTAGCGGGCATAGCCGTCGCGCTTGAGCTGCTCGAGGGTGACGCCCTCGGTGGCGCTGCTGCGCAGGATTTCGTGTACCAGCTTCTCCGCATCCTTTTGTCCGAGCGAGCCGCGGTTGCTGTAGCGCTGGTGCAGTGTCTTCCAGTCCGTGCTGCCGCGCCCGCAACCGTCGAACACCGGCAGGTTCATCGCCTTTGCCTGGCTTTCGATCTCGCGCGTCAGCAGCCAGTAGATCTCGAACTCGTCCTTCGATTCGCCAAGCGGTGGCACGGCCGCGTCGCAGTAGTGCACGAAGGGTGCATAGGCGACGGTGTACTTGATGCCGGGCTTCTCGTACCAGCCGGCGGCGGGCAGGATGTAGTCCGCCTGGGTGCCGGTGTAGGAGAACTTCGGGTTGATGTCGACGATCAGCTCCATCTCGTCCCAGATGAAGGCCTTCAGGTACTGCGGCATGTTGTTGCGCCGCAACAGGTTTGCGCCGCCGCTGAAGAACACCTTGGGCGGCGCCTTTGCCGGCAGGCCAGGCCCCCAGCCCTTTTCCTTCGACTCCTCGTGGTAGGCCGCAAGCGGACGCGGCGACATGCCTTCCTGCTCGCGGTTCAGCGCGTCCAGATAACCTTCTGCGGAAAGGTTCACATTGACCACGTCGGTCGTGCACAGGCGATTCCTGGTGTAGAAGTACTCGCCCTCGCGCTCGACCTCGTTCTGCGTCTTGCGTTTCATCGCGATTTCGAGCACCGACTTGAACAGCGTCGCCGGCTCGATGGTGCCGAGCAGCGCGCCGAGCCGCCCGGTGATGCCGGAGCGTTCCATCTGCATCGCGTTGGAAAAGCCGTCGAGTCCCACCCAGCCGCATGCCTGGTAGCCCGCGCCCTTGCGCCCGAGCGCTCCCTTCAGTGCGAGGCAGAGGATCTTCGAGCGGTTCATCAGGTCCGAGTGCATGTAACGGTTCGAACCCCAGGAAGACAGCACCATGGGACGCTTGGCGCGTGCCCAGCCCTCGGCGAAGCGCCGAATCTGCTCGACATGCAGCCCGGTGAGCTCTGCCGTGTGCTCGAAGGTCCACGGGGCGAGGTGCTCGCGCAGCATCGCCCCGACCGGCACCACGGCAACCTCGCTGCCGTCCTTCAGTCGCACCATCCACTGGCCGTCGATCGGTGGTTCGAAGTCGAGCAGCAGCGAGCGCACCGGATGGCCGCCGCAGCCCGGTGCAGGCACTGGCTCGTTGCGCTGGGGATGCCACATGTACAGCTGGGTCTCCAGGCCGTCATCGACCAGGTCGGTAGCGCGCAGGAAGCGCCCGGTGTCGAGCCTTGCCAGCAGTGGCAGATCGGTCTGTTCACGGATGTAGGGCAGGTCGATTGCGCCGGTGTCGAGAAGGTGTCGTGCAACCGCGAGCCCAAGCGCCGCGTCGGTACCCGCGGCGATCGGCAGCCACTGGTCGGCGTGCACCGCTGTGGCCGAATAGATCGGGTCGATCACCACCAGCTCGGCGCCCTTGTAGCGCGCCTCGTAGAGGAAGTGCGCATCAGGAATCTGTGTCACTGACGGATTCATCATCCACACGACGAGAAAATCCGACAGGAACCACTCGTCTGCCGAGCCGCCGACGTGGGCGAATCCGAGTGCCATGGTGGCGCCGATGTTCAGGTCACCGATCTCGGCCCAGTTGTCGGCGAACAGCCCGCCGGTCATGTACTGGAACTTGAAGCGCCCCGCGGTGGTCGGTCCGAAGTCGAAGTTCGGGCCCAGATCCTGGTACAGCGTCTCGGTACCCCAGCGGCTTGCCGCCGAGATGCACTTTTCGGCGATTTCGCCGATCGCCTGATCCCAGCTGATGCGCTCCCACTTTCCGGAGCCGCGCGGGCCGACACGCTTGAGCGGCACGCTGGTGCGCGAAGGCCCATACATGACTTCCGTGTAGCACGCACCCTTCTGGCAGCCGCGCGGGTTGAAGTCGGGAACACCGGGTTCGGACTGTTCGTAGGTTGCGGTCTGCTCCTCGCGCACCACCACGCCGTCCTTCACGTAGAGATCCCATGCGCAGGCCGAGCGGCAGTTGGCCCAGCCGTGCGAGCCCTTTGCGATCGTGTCCCAGGTCCAGCGCTGGCGGTAGAGATCCTCCCAGCTGCCCAGCGGTGCCGCCGTGCGCGGGCCCGGGCGCAGCGCCTCCCCGGGCGAGCGGAACCGGTAATGGAACAGTGGCAGGCCGACGGCCCCGATGGCCACACCTGCCGCAGCGAGCTTCAGGAAGCCGCGTCTTCCCGTGGATACCCCGCTCATCTCAGCCCCCCATTCCGCCTGTCCAACCCGGTTCCGGTCGTCACGGCAAAATGATAGGCAGGAAACCTGACCAGGATCTTGAGCCTGAACAAACAATTGAAAGAAACGCCGCGGGGCCCGCCAACAGCTGCCATGCAGAGCTCGTTCCCGGGCGCGGCGGCGGAGGCACTGGATGTGGCGGTGGACAGGGCTGTGGTGCGCCGGGGCGGTGGTGCGCCGGGGCGGTGGTGCGCCGGGGCGGTGGTGC
>CAZSYV010000219.1:0-2825 GCA_964610955.1 uncultured Klebsiella sp.
TCTCGGCGACGATGGCCTCGGTGAGCGACTTCGGCGTGTAGTGGGTGCCGGTCTCACGCCGGTCGGAGCCGGTGGTGACGATGAAGGCTCCAGAGGGATAGATCAGCGGGTAGCCCCAAGGGTCGGTGCGCACCAGATGGCCGAAGGGCTCGATGCGGTCGCGTAATGATGTGTCGCCGTGGCAGGCTGTCAGCAGGCGATCGGCGAGCGCATCGTCCACGGGACGGGCCAGATCGTTGCGTACACGGCTTGCGGAACTGCCGGAACGCTGCTGGAGCAGTTCGGCCAAGCGCGCGGCACCGTCCAGCCGCGCGGATTCGAGTTCGGCCAGCGTGACCCACGGCGACTGCGCATTCTTGGTGCCGTCGAGTTCCAGCGTGACATCCAAGGTGCGCTTGACGGTACGTTCCAGCAAGCCTTCATAGACGTAGCCGATTTGCTCCACGTCCAGCGCCCGATAGGACAGCGTGCGCCCTTGGAATTGCTGGATGGCTTCGAGCAACAACAAGACGGTGCGGTTGTCGATCGGCAGCGGCTTGGCAACGTCGGTGCGCCAGTCGGAACCTTTCGCACGGCCTTCGAGGAAGGGAAAGCGATCCGGGTCGAACAGGGAGCCGCCTAGCGCGGGCAGGCGCAGGTTCTCGTGCTCGATGCCGCCGTACACGGCGCGAAAGACGGCCAGCAGACGCGACCAGGCATCCCAGCGGCGCTCCAGAATTTCATCCGATTCGGTGCGCAACTGCATGCGCAAGGTCGAAAGCGCGTAGTTGGTTTCGTAGCGTTCGTCGCCCAGGAGCAGCAGGCCGCGCTCCTCGGCGGAAAGCAGGAAGACCAGCCGCATCATCACCGTCAGTGCGGCTTCGTAGAGTTCGGCTTCCTTCACGCCGCGCAACAGTTCACGGTCGCGGTCTTGGTCGGCCTTGTCGAGCGACTGGATCAGCACTTCGACCGCGCGCCGCACCTGCTCGCCCAAGGCGTCGGTCACTTCGTCCTGGTATTTCAGCGAGCGATCGAACAGCGCGGGCAGCCGTTCCGACTCATCCACGAAGAAGCGACGGATGCCAAGGAGATGGACGAAGGCCTGCAGGGTGACGGGCTCCTGCGCCCAGATGCGCGCATACCAACTGGCGAAGGTGGTGACCGCGCCCACTGGCGCATCGACCAGCATCCAGCGTTCGCCGTTGGTCACCAGCCCAAGGCGGCAGCCGGTGGCGCGGCAGAGCGTCACCATGCGTTCCGCCGGTGTGCTGGCCCAGCCGTCCAGCTTTCGGGCAGCATCGAGATCGACATCCGGGCCGTAGGCGTGGACGAGCATCAGCGGTTTGTCGGCATTCCCGACGACAGCGAAGTCTGGCGACAGGTTCACGCCGTGCTCGGGCAGCGCGGCGGTCAGATGCGTAACGCACCAGTCCTTGCGCTTGAGCACGTCGCTGCGACCGTCCTCGTCGAGTTCCAGTCCGCACGACAACACCTCCGCGATCCACGCAGCGTGTAGATCGTCGAGGAGGGGATCGTCGTTTTCCAGCGCTTCACGCCATTCGTCGTAGGCTTGGCGCAACCGCTTTCGCTTGGGCGCATCGAGTTCTTCCAATCCCTGTGGAAAGACTTCCTTGAGAACGGGAACGGCGAGGAACGGGCCGGAAATCTCGATGAGCGCGAGCCAGTCGTGGTGCGTGCTCATGCTGCACCTCCGACGGATTCGGGCACGACGAAGATCACGGCCACGGGGAAGGTACGGTCGTCGAGCTTGGCATAGCGGGATTCGATGGCCTGCGTCTCCATCCGGCGTTCGTCGGGGATGCGCGCGAGGCGAGCCTCCAGCGCGGCGATGTCACGGCGGAGCTGCGTGCGCTCGTCTTCGGTGAAGAGTGAGAGCTGTTCGGGCTGTTCGCCCTTCTTCAATTCGGACTGGATCGCCTGTTCCAGTTCGTCGAGGACGGTGCCGATGTCGTCGATTTCCTGCTGCTTGCGGGTCTGGAGCGTGTTGGTCAGGTAGCGGAGGCGTTCCTTGGAGCGGGCATCGACGGTTTTCAGGATGGCTTCCTGCTGACGGTCGAAGCGGACGCGCAGCGTGTCGAACAGGGATGGGGTCGCCGTGATCCGTTTCGCTTCATCCAGCCATTGCTGGACGCGGATGACTCCTTCTTCGCGGCGAAAGGACTGGTCACGCAGGTAGCCGCCCGACACCGTCAGCTCTTCGTGCAACCGATGGTGGTTGCCGCCGGTGACGACCAGCCGCGAGACGACCACCACGGCAGGGCCATCGACGAGGGCATCCGGCACGGTGCGGACGGTGACGCGGTGCAGTTTCTTCACATCGTCCTGCGCCCAGATTTCGGCGCGTAGCAGGCGCAGGCACATCTGCACCAAGCGATGGTTCAGGTGGACGAGCACGACGTCGTCACGGCCACGGGCGACGGCATGGTCGAAGGTAATGGGCCGTATCCGCTGAGTGTGCGGATGGCGCAGCCCTTCCAGGCAGCGCGCCCATGAGCCGGACAGCGCGGGCATCCGGAAGACGCTGCCCGACGGCGCGCCGGTCAGTTCGACGGGCTCCAGCGGCGGACGGCCTGCCAGCGCGAGGCCGGTCTTCACGGCCATGAGGACGTGCTCGGGCGTGAGGTGGAAATCCTGCTTGGTGGTGAGCAGACGCTCGTGCAGCTTGGCGACACGTTCCTTCAATTCGCGCTCGGCGCGCACGAAGTTCTTGGCGCGGGCGATCCGCGCCTCGGCCATGCGGGTGTCCAAGTCCTTCAACGAGCCTTCGATGAGACCGGACATCTGCGGCGCGATGACCGGATTGACGCTGCCCATGTCGGCGCGCA
>CAZSYV010000220.1:0-2808 GCA_964610955.1 uncultured Klebsiella sp.
GTGGCTCGATACACATGGAGGGACTTTGCATGAAAGCAGCAGTTTTCCAGGGGGCAAGGCATGTCGAGATGCGCACCGGGCTCGCCCGGCCGCAACCCGGGCCCGGTGAGGTGCTGGTGCAGGTTGCCGCCTGTGGCATCTGCGGCAGCGACCTGCACATCTACCGCGAACGCTCGGCAGTGACCGAGGCACTGTACTACGGCACCCTGCGCACCGATGCCGATGGCTGGCGGATCATCGGTCACGAGTATGCCGGTGTGATCGCCGAACTCGGTGCGGGTGTCGAGGACTTTCGCGTCGGCGAGCGCGTGGTCGGCGTGACTGCGGGCGGCGGCATGGCGGAGTACGTGACGGTGCCGGCTTCGCCGTTTCAGCTCTTCAGGGTACCGGATGCAGTGTCACTCATCGAGGCGGCGACGACCGAGCCGCTGGCCGACGGGCTGCAGATGGTGCGCAAGGCCGCCACGCAGCCTGGCGAGAACGTGGTGGTCTTCGGTGCCGGCATCATCGGGCTTGGCGTGATCCAGGCGCTGCGGGCCGTGGTGCCCGGGCACGGGCGGATCATTGCGGTCGATGTCTCGGCCCCACGCCTGGCGATGGCGCTCGAGGTCGGTGCAACCGATGTGATCGATGCGCTCGATGAGGATGTGGTCGCGGCCGCAGGCCGGATCTGCGGCGTGGTCGACTGGCCCTTCCCGCCGATGCGCCCGCCCGATGTGGCGGTGGTGATCGACTGTGCCGGCTACATCAAGAGCATCAAAGGGCCGGCACCGCTGCAGAGTGCACTCGAGCTGCTGCGCCCACGCGGCGGGCGCATCGTGTGCTTCGGTACCTTCGAGGACCACGTGACGCTCGATCTCGCGCACCTCATCGACAAGGAGCCGACGATCCACGGCTCGATGGGCTACCTTCCCCAGGAACTCGAGCAGGCGCTCGAGCTGATGGCAGCCGGCAGGCTCGATCGGCGCAGGCTGATCTCGCATCGATTTGCGCTTGCGCAGGTCGCCGATGCCTTCGCCGTGCAGGCCGGTGGCGGGGCGATCAAGGTCATGGTCACACTGAACGAGGAGCTGCAATGAGCGCAATATCGCTTGGCGAGCGTATCGCCGACCTGCTGGTGGCGGAGGGTACCGACCGCTTCTTCTCCCTGCCCGAAGTGACTTTCGGCAAGCTCCACGATGCGCTCGATCGCCGCGGCGTGCCGCTGATCGCACCGCACCATGAAGCCGTTGCCGGCTACATGGCCGAGGCCTACGCGCAGATGACCGGGCAGATCGGTGTCTGCGGTGGTTCGGTCGGCCCGGGTGCCATGAACCTCTACACGGCGATGGCGCACTCGCGCGAAGAGAACCTGCCCGTGCTCTACCTGGGCTCGGAGCGCACCCTGAGGGCGCGCAACTCCCCGCGGCGCTCGAAGTTTCAGGTGCCGCCGAACCTCGATGTCGCACGTCAGCTCACCAAGTACGCGGCGATCGTCGAAGAGCCCCTGGAGGTCGATGCGATCTTCCAGGAGGCGTTCCGCCAGCTGCGCAGCGGCACACCGGGTCCGGTCTACATCGGCCTGCCCTTCGATCTGCTGCTCGAGAGTGTCGAGTTCGGGCCGCTGGTTCCACCCGAGCACTACCGTCCGGCCACCTTCGTCGATACGGTGTGCGATGCCGACATCGAGCGCGCCGTTGCCATGCTGCGCGCGGCGCGGCGTCCGTTGCTGCTCGGCGGTTCGGGCATTCGCCTGGCTCGTGCACAGCGCGCCTTTGCAGCGCTGGCCGAAGCCTGTGGCTGTCCGGTGATGCTGACCGTCGGTGGCCGTGGTGTGCTGCCCGACACCCACCCGCAGCTCTTCGACCTCGGTGTCGGGCCGGGTCTGGAGATCGCCCGAGAGGCCGATGTGATCTTTGCCATCGGTGCGGCGATCGGCGAGAAGATCGGCTACGGCGGCAACCCCTACTTTCCCGGGCAACAGGGTTTTCCGAACTACTTCGGTGCTCCGGGCGCACAGAAGTGGATCCACCTCGAGCGCGATCCGCTGGTGATCGGACGCAATCGCCCGATCGACCTTGCGCTGCTGGGTGATCTGCGCTTTGCGCTGCCGCGACTGACGGCGGCGATTGCGCGGGAGACCACCCTGCCTGGGGCCGGTGTCGTTGCTGCGCTGCAGGCCGAGCGCGGCAGGTACTATCGCGAGCTTGGCGAGTCACTCGTGTGTGACGGCACGCCGATCCATCCGGCGCACGCCGTGCTCGAGGTGCAGAAGACCCTGCCGAGCGATGTGGTGATGGTGCGCGATGGTGGTGCGATCAGCATCTGGCAGAAGGAGCTGCTGTGCCATCCGATCAGCGAGAACCTGATGGCGATGAAGCAGGGCATGCTCGGCACCGGGATGCCCTACGCGATGGGTGCAGCACTTGCGGTGCGCGACGATGGCCGGCGCGTGTGTCTGATCACCGGTGACGGCTCCTTCGGTTTCTATGCGATGGAGCTCGAGACCGCAGTGCGCTACGGCCTGCCGATCGTCATCGTCGTTGCCTACGATGGCGGCTGGGCGCTCGAGGTGCCCTACTACCTGCATGTGGTGGGGCGCACCTTCGAGGTCGATCACGGCTTCATCCGCCTCGACGAGTGGGCGAAGACCATGGGTGCACACGGCGAGTTCTGTGATTCGCCCGAGCAGATCGTACCCGCGATGCAGCGTGCCTTCGCCTGCGGCAGGCCGGCGCTGGTACAGCTCATGGTCGATCGCCAGGCAGCTGCCTTCGAGATGCCGAACACCCACCTGTGGACGCGCTGGCACGCCGATCGATCGGTCTA
>CAZSYV010000221.1:0-2806 GCA_964610955.1 uncultured Klebsiella sp.
CGCGCCCCCACAGCCGAACGGTGGCGTCCGTCATTCTTCCGCCCCATCGCCCCAGGCCCAGTCACTCGCAGCGGGAACCGCCTTGCGTTCCCGCGCGCGCTGACGCTCATGCCCGCTACGCCTGACCCGCTCGACGGGCTGAACACCGGGATCAGGCAGAGCGCTTGCCAGCCGATCACCAAGACCAAGCACACCCAGCACCCGAATCAGCGTATCCAGCGACGTGTTGTCACCCGCTTCGAGCCGCTTGACACTGTTCACGGAAATTCCCGCCTCGCGCGCAACATGCGCCTGAGCAAGATTACGGCTGAGGCGAATCCGGGCCACCCGGGCACCCAGATCGCACAACGCACCCTTCACTGTAGCGGAGGTTGCCTGCTGAGCAGTGATCATCTCCTGACTAAAGCTCATATTCGATACTCAAACAACGAATAACGTCATTAGGTGCATTATATGATACTTAATCAGCGGGCATATTTTCGATGGGACAATTCGCGACTCGTCCCTGGAGTCATCACTTGGCACACTGGCGCAGGAAGGACTCGAACATCAGCAGCGACCACAGAGCGGCGCTGTGTTCATGGCGTCCCGACTGATGCTCGTCAACCAGCTGTCCGACGAAACCCATGTCGAACAGGCCGCTGTCGACCATTGCCGGCCCGAGCAGTGCATCGCGCACGCGCTGGCGCAGCGGGCCACGGAACCACTGTGCCAGCGGCACGGCGAAACCCATCTTCGGGCGATACAGCACATCGTTCGGCAGGTGCGGCTCGAGCGCCTTCTTGAAGATGTACTTGCCGGTCTGACCCTTCAGCTTCAGCGCATGCGGCAGGCTGGCGCCCCACTCCATGAACTCGTGGTCGAGGATCGGCACGCGCACTTCCAGCGCGTGCGCCATGCTCGCACGGTCGACCTTGGTGAGGATGTCACCGACGAGGTAGGTCTTCATGTCGATGTACTGCACCAGCGACAGCGGGTCCTCGGCGGGTGCGTTTTCCGCGTAGCGGTTGAACACCTCGATCGCCCGGTAGCCCGCCAGCTCACGCCTGAAGGACTCGCTGTAGAGCTGCTGGCGCAGCGCATCGGTGATGATCGAGAAGTTGTGGAAGTAGCCCTCGACCGCGGTGCGCGCCAGCGCCTGGAAGGTGGTCTTCGCGCGCAGTACCTTCGGCGCCCAGTCGGCCTTCGGGTACAGCGCGCCGAGCGCACCGAACACGGGCTTGCGAAAGCCCGCAGGGAACACGGCCCGCAACCGTTCCTCGTTCATGTGCCAGCGGTAGCGGCGATAGCCGGCGAAGAGCTCATCGCCCCCATCACCCGAGAGCGCCACGGTGACGCGCTCGCGCGCGAGCTGGCAGACGCGGTAGGTGGGAATCGCCGAGCTGTCGGCAAATGGCTCGTCGTAGAGCCGCGCCAGACGGTCGACCAGGTCGAAGTCGTCCGTGTCCACCACCTTGACGAAGTGGTTGGTGCGATAGCGATCGGCGACCTGCTGCGCGAACTCCGTCTCGTTGAACGACTTCTCGTTGAAGCCGATCGCGCAGGTGTTGACCGGCGCCTGCTGCAGCTGCGCCATCATGGCCACCACGGCACTCGAATCGACGCCACCCGAGAGAAAGGCCCCCAGCGGCACCTCGGACATCAGGTGGCAGCCGACCGCATCCTTCAGCCGCACGATCAGCTCCTGCTCTACATCGGCCGGTTTCGTGGTGCCGGGGCGAAGCGAGATGTCCCAGTACTGGCGCGGCGCGGGCACCGGCGCGTTGCGCCTGAGCGTCAGCGTGTGCCCCGGCAGCAACTTGAACACGTTGCGGTAGATGGTGCGCGGCTCGGGGATGTAGCCCAGCGCAAGGTAGTCCTCCACCGCCAGAGGGTCGATGCGTCGCGACAGTTCGGGATGGGTGGCAAGCACCTTCAGCTCGGAACCGAACAGGAACAGCCCATCATCGAGCACCGCGAAATGCAGCGGCTTGATGCCGAGCCGGTCGCGCGCAAGAAACAGCAACTGCTCGCGCACATCCCAGATCGCAAAGGCGAACATGCCGCGCAGCCGGTGCACGCAGTCCTCGCCCCAGGCCGCCCAGGCGTGCACGATCACCTCGGTGTCCGAGTGGGTCTGGAACGTGTAGCCCAGCTCCTGCAGCTCGGTGCGCAGCTGCTGGAAGTTGTAGATCTCGCCGTTGAAGACGATGCCGATCGAGCGCTCGCGGTTGAACAGCGGCTGCTGGCCGCTCGAGAGGTCGATGATCGACAGCCGCCGGTGCGCAAGTCCAACGCCGGGAGCGACGAAGGTCGCACCCTCATCGGGCCCACGGTGGAACTGCGACTGATTCATGCGCGTGAGCAGATCGCCATCGACTGCACGCGGACCACGGAGATCGAAAATGCCTGCAATGCCGCACATGGATGCTCAGTGTGCTCCGCTTCGTCTGGATCGGTTCATTCAGTCGTTTCCGGTGGCGACATCGATCGACGCCAGCATCGCCTCGAGGAAGGTCTGCAGCCGCTCACGCGCAGCAGCCGGGTCGTCGGTGTACGGGGCGTAGACCGCGATGCCAAAGCCCGCGCGACCCGCGCCCAGCAGCACCTCGAGCGCCTCGTAGAGCTTGCCGATCAGCGGGTTGCTGAAGTCCCACTCGCCCACGCGCATCCAGTGCCAGACCAGCAGGTGCTGCGTGGCCGACTCGAGCCGCGACTCGACCAGCTCGATGTCACGCCCGTCCACCTCCACGCTGCGTGTCGAGTGCGAGGGCTCACGCCACACGGGATGCTTCTGCACGATCATCACGTTCTGCGAGTTGATCAG
>CAZSYV010000222.1:0-2745 GCA_964610955.1 uncultured Klebsiella sp.
TGTCAGTTTCCTCCCTATAGTGCGCCACACGTTGCCGGGCATCGGGGGCCAGGGCTTCTCGCCCGATTGGGGGCCACCCGTTTTCGGGTCATAGGGGGCCACCTGTTTTCACCCCATCGGGGACCAGGCGTGTTCGCCTGATTGGGGGCCACCCTCCCTCGGTTGCCGGGCTCCATCACGCTACGGTCTGCTGCTCCTTTCGAGGAGGCGGGACGTGGCAGGACGGAGAGCGGACGTGTTGGACATTCGCGAGATCCTTCGGCGGCTGCAGGCCGGTGACGGGGACCGGCGCATTGCGCGGGACCTGCAGGTCAGTCGCAAGACCGTCAGCAAGTACCGGGCGTGGGCCGCCGCGCAGGGGCTGCTGGGCGGGCCTCTGCCCGATCCCGCGGCGCTCCAGGACGCGCTGGCGGCGACGTTGCCGGTCGTGGTGCCACCCCGGATGGCCTCGACGGTGGCGCCGTTCCGGGACCGGGTGGTCGACTTGCGCGCCCGCGGCGTCGAGTGCCGGGCGATTCATCAGATTCTCCGGGACGAGTGCGGTTTCACGGGCGCCTCTCAGTCGGTGTACCGCTTCGTGCGGCGGCTCGAACCGCGGACACCGGCCGCCGTCGTCCGCGTGGAGACGCCGCCCGGCGACGAGGCCCAGGTCGACTTCGGCTACGCCGGCCTGATGCACGACCCGCGGAGCGGGACACGCCGCAAGGCCTGGGCGTTCGTGATGACGCTCTCATTCAGCCGGCACAGCTACGTCGAGTTCGTCTTCGACCAGGAGGTGGCGACGTGGCTGCGGTGCCATCGGCGCGCCTTCGAGTGGTTCGGGGGCGTGCCGCGCCGCGTGGTCGTCGACAATCTCAAAGCGGCGATCGTCAAGGCCGTCCTCTACGATCCCATTGTCCAGCGCGCCTATCGGGAGTGCGCCGAGCACTACGGCTTTCTCATCTCGCCGTGTCGCCCGCGGACGCCCGAGCACAAAGGCAAGGTGGAGCAGGGCGGCGTCCACTACGTCGCGCGCAATTTCCTCGCGGGCCGGGCCTGGCGCGACATCGACGAGGCCAACGAGCGGGTGCTCGTCTGGTGTCTCGAGACCGCCGGTCGGCGGATCCACGGGACGACCAAGGAGCAGCCCCTCGCGCGCTTTGACCAGATGGAGCGCGCGGCGCTGCTGGAGCTGCCGGCGGCGCCGTATGCGCTGGCGACCTGGAAGAAAGCCAAGCTCCATCCCGATTGCCATGTCGTCTTCGAGGACGCGTTTTATTCGGCGCCGCATCGGCTGATCGGCCAGCGCCTCTGGATCCGCGGCGCCGACACCAGCGTCCAGATCTTTCACGACCACGTCCTCATCGCGAGCCATCCCCGGGCTAGCCGGCGTGGCCAGCGGCTCACGATGACCGATCACCTGCCGCCGGCCAAGGTCGCCGGCCTGCTCGCCACGCCGGCCAGTTGCGTGCGGCGGGCCGCCGACATCGGGTCCGCCACCAGCGAGCTCGTGGGGCGATTGCTGGGTGAGCGTCCCCTCGATCGGCTGCGCACCGTGCTCGGCATCCTGAAGCTCGCGCACAAGTGGGGTCCCCGGCGGCTGGAAGGCGCGTGCGCCCGGGCGCTCCGGTACGACGACGTCGCCTATCCGACGATTCGGCGGATCCTCGAGCGCGGCCTCGACCAGGTCGCCGAGGCCCCCGCGCCGGCGCCGCCGCGCGACCCGCCGCTCCCGCTCTTCGCGCGTCCCGTCACCGACTTCTTTCCATCCTCAGGAGGATCGTCATGCAACTGAATCACCAGCTCGTCCCCAAACTGAAAAATCTCCGGCTGTCCGGCATCCTCGCGACCCTCGAGGTCCGCACCCAGCAAGCCATCAGCGAGAAGCTGTCCTACGTGGACTTTCTCGAACGGCTCGTCGAGGACGAGGTCGAGCGACGCGGCCAGAAGCAATTGCAGCTCCGGCTGCGGCGCGCCACCGTCGACCTCGGCAAGACGCTCGAGGGCTTCGACTTCAGTTTCAATCCGTCGATCAACCGGCAGCAGATCTTCGATCTCGCGACCGGGCTCTTCATCGAGCGCCACGAGACCGTCCTGATTCAAGGGCCCGCCGGCGTCGGCAAGTCGCACCTCGCCCAGGCGCTGGGGCACGAAGCGTGCCGCCGCGGCTTCGATGTCGTCTTCGTCTCGGCGGCGCGGATGCTCGGGCACTTGCACGGCGGCCGCGCCGACGGCACCTACGAGCGGCGCCTGCTGACCTACACGCGACCCGACCTGCTCATCCTCGACGACTTCGGCCTCAAACCTCTGCCGCCGGCCGGGCCCGAAGACTTCTACGAGGTCATCAACGAGCGGTACGAACACGGCGCCGTCATCATCACGTCGAATCGCGCGTTCACCGAATGGCCCGAGCTGTTTCAGAGTCCGCTCCTGGCGTCGGCGACACTCGACCGCCTCGCGCACCACGCCCACCAGATCGTCATCACGGGCGACAGCTACCGCGCGAACGGGCGGCGCCGCGGGGACCGCGGCACCCCCTGACCCGGCCTATGGATCCTGCCGGCGCTATGGAACACGCCACAGACCGGCGTGTCCCACAGCGCCTTGGAAAACCGCACAGAGCGCGGTTTCCCACAGGCTCCACAGGCCTTCATCCTTCTTGGTGGTGACAGGGCCGATCAAGAACGCAGAGTCCGTCAACCGAGACACGAGAATGGCCCCCGATCACCCGAAAACGAGTGGCCCCCTCCGGGCGAAACTTGACAC
>CAZSYV010000223.1:0-2737 GCA_964610955.1 uncultured Klebsiella sp.
TCCTCACGCTTCTGCGCGGTGACCACCATCTCCTCGATGCCGAGGCTGGTGATGCTCTTCTCCTGTTGTGCGTTCACGGGCACGCCAAGCATCAGGGCAGTTGCGCCCACGATGCCGGCAAACAGCGCTTTCCTTGGGTGTGTCGTGTGGTTCATTCCAAGTGTTCTCCTTATGGACCTTGAGAGAGATCGCCTCGTGCAGTGTAGCCGCTCGGAGAGCGTACGGATTTGATTCTGCGTGAAGTATCGCCACGACTCGAGGAAAAGTTCCGCCGTGAGAGTGTAAATATTATCGGAATAGGGGGGGTGTGAGCGTAAAAGTCATCTTGTGGCGAACTTTTTTGCCCATCTCTGTGCGATTCGATGATTTCCCGATGGCACGCTCATCCCCCGGCTGCGCACGATCGGGGCTGTTTCCGGTGAAAAATCAGGATATGAGAAGGGCCCTTGCATGAAGCGCGACAAGGCGTCCGTCCCGGTCAGAAGTCCCAGGTGATGTCGAGACCGTAGGTACGCGGTTCACCATACTGTGCGAGGATTGCTCCCAGTGAGCCGAAATTCATTCCGTAGATGTTGTATTCCCTGTCCAGCAGGTTGCGTGCCCATAGCGAGGCGCGCAGGCTGGTACCGTTCGCGAACTCGACGTTTTCCATGCCGATGCGCAGATTCACCAGGGTGCGTTCCTTCAGCGTGACCTGGTCGTAGACGGTCGGATAGGCACCTTTGCCCGCAATATTGTAGCTACCCGTCCACAGCGCAGCCGCATAGTTCTTCTCCTGCCAGAAGACTTCCAGGTGTGCCATGAAGTCGGCCCAGTCGGTGCTGGCGAAGACCCAGTCGGTGACCAGCGAGAGCTGGTTGTCCGGTGACTGTGGACGTTCCGCCAGGTTCCTGGTAGTGATGCAGGTCTCTTCGACTCCACCCTTGTCGTAGACACCGCTGCCACACAGCTCGGGGAACTTCTCGAAGTCGCCGCTCATGTGTGCCCAGGAGGCCGACACCAGCAGGTTGTCGGTCACCGACCACTGCACTTCGAGTTCCGTTCCCCAGCGATCGGCCTCGCCGGCGTTGCCGATGAACGAGGTCAGCGTGTTGTTGATCGCCTGGATCTGACTGACCTGCATGTCCTCGACGGTGAACTTGAACACGGAGGCGTTGACGCGCAGCGTCCCGGGCACCACGTCCGATTTCACGCCAAGCTCCCACTGCCTGATCGTTTCTTCCTTGAACGGCTGCGAGCTGTGGATCTCACCGTTGTAGCCGCCGCTACGGTAACCACTTGCCCAGCGCAGGAAGACGTTGGTGTCGTCGTTCAGCTGATACGCCAGTGTGAGCGCGCCGCTGTTGTTGCTGAAGTTCTCGTGATGCTTCTCGCCATAGAACGGTGTTGGCGCCAGATTGCCGGTGTAGCCGAAATTCATTCCGCCAGGACCACTGAACAGGCCATTCCCCCAGGAGGTGCCGTCGTCCTGATAACGGAACTTGACGTCCTTCTTCTCGCTGGTGTGGCGGTAGCCGACGGTGATCGCCAGACGGTCCTCGAGGATCGGTGGCGTGTAGGTGAACTGTGAATAGAGTGCCTTTGCCGTGGTGTTGTTGTCGTAGGCAGTCCACGTGATCGGGGCGACGGGGGTGGCAGCCAGGCGGTAGTTGTCGTACTTGCCCTCGTCATCGAAGTAGTACAGGCCTACGGCGTACTGCAACCGTTCGGTCGTGCCGACCATCTGCAGTTCCTGCGAGAACTGCCTGTAGTCGTATCGTGCATCCTGAGTGGCACCGTTGCCGCCGAACCGGTCGATCAGCGACCAGAGCTTGGCTGTGCTCATCTGGATGAACGCATCCGTTCCCGGAGGGCTCAATGGGTTGCCTTGAGCTGCATAGTATGAGTACAGCGCACCGAGCGCGAGATCGTTCAGTGCACCGGAGCCTCCCGGGGAAACCGTGTTGTCCACGCCGTCGAGGTCACCCCTGTTGCGAGCCGTGAGCTTGCGCTTGGCCGTGATCGACTTGAATTCGACATCACCCAGCACGCCAAGCTCATCGACCTGCCAGGCAATCGTCAGGCTGTTGCCCCTGGAGTCGTTCTTGGTATCGGTGCGCGAGTCGACGGCGCCGCGATTCGGCCGGTTGCCGATGGTGTTGAAATGCGAGAGCTCGTCGCGGAGCGTGGCGGCTGAGTCGAGCCAACGCATGAATGTCGGATCGGAGACGGCGCCTGCCAGCGGGCCTGCACCCATACCGATGGCATACTGTCCAGCCTGAACATAACCGTTCAGTGCGTCAACGCGATTCGTTGTCGTCTGAGTGTAGGGGTTGTAGGCGAGCGGCGTCAGGCCGACGACCGAGAGCAGAGGGTTGGTCTCATCGAGTTTGCTGCGGTCATGCGCATAATCAATGGTGATCGCCTCGGTCGGCTCCCAGCGCAGTGCGACGCGGTACGCTTGCCGATCCAGGCTGTCGTAATCACTTTGCATGGGTGTGGTGTTCTTCTGGAAACCGTCGCGCTCGCGCGTCTGGGCTCCGAGCGTTGCCTTCAGCGTCCCCAGGCCTTCGCCTTCGGTGCCGAGGGTCGGTGTGTCGATCATCGCCCGGATGCCCCACAGACTTTCATTGCCCGCCGTGGCGGTGATCCTGCCGCCGAACTCGCCGCTTGGCTTCTTGGTGATGAAGTTGATTGCACCACCCGTGGAGTTGCGCCCGTAGAGGGTGCCCTGTGGCCCACGCAGCACCTCGACGCG
>CAZSYV010000224.1:0-2728 GCA_964610955.1 uncultured Klebsiella sp.
TGGCGATCAGCGGGCGGGCGATCGAGGTGCCGAGCAGGTATTCGCCCTCGTAGATGGCGTTGGCACGGAACATCGGGAAGACGTAGTCGCGGGCGAACTCCTCGCGCAGGTCCTCGATGTGGATTTCCTTCACGCCGAGCAGCTTCGCCTTCTCGCGTGCGGGCTCCACCTCCTCGCCCTGGCCGATGTCGGCGGTGAAGGTCACGACCTCGCAGCCGTAGGTTTCCTGCAGCCAGCGCACGATCACCGAGGTGTCCAGGCCGCCCGAGTAGGCCAGCACCACCTTCCTTACCGCACTCATGTCATTTCTCCCCGCAATGGATGGGGTCAGGTTCGACCCAGGCCGCGTATTCTAGCGGCGCACCCCGCGCCATCCCAGCCAAACACGCGTCAAAAGGCCACAACCGGTGCGCGCCATACCGGCGCCGGGGCTTTTCGGCTAGCATCGCGCACTCCCACGGTGCGGCTCGACGGCAATGCACGAACTCGAGATTCTTCAACCCGACGACTGGCACCTGCACCTGCGCGATGGCGCGGTGCTCGCGCAGACGGCAAACGCGAGCGCACGGGTGTTCCGCCGTGCGATCGTGATGCCGAACCTGGTTCCACCGGTGACGACGACGGCAGCCGCACTTGCCTACCGCACGCGCATCATCGCAGCGCTCGAGCCCACGCAGCGCGACTTCGAGCCGCTGATGACCCTTTACCTGACCGACGACACGCCAGCGGTCGAGATCGAGCGCGCACGCGCATCTGGCATGGTGCACGCGGCGAAGCTCTACCCCGCCGGGGCGACCACCAACAGCGCAGCGGGCGTCACCGATCTGGCACGCTGTCGCAGCGCCCTCGCCGCACTGCAGGAAACCGGCATGCCGCTGCTGGTGCACGGCGAGGTGACCGACCCTGCGGTCGATGTCTTCGACCGTGAGCGGGTGTTCATCGAACGCGTGCTGGCGCCGCTGCTCGGGGAGTACCCGCGCCTTCGCGTCGTGTTCGAACACATCACCACTGCCGAGGCCGCAGCCTTCGTCGAGTCAGGGCCCGACACCCTGGCCGCGACGATCACACCTCACCACCTGCTCTACAACCGCAACCATCTGCTTGCCGGCGCGGTGCGCCCGCACTTTTTCTGCCTGCCCGTGCTGAAGCGCGACACGCACCAGCGGGCGCTGATCCGTGCCGCCACCGGTGGCTCGCCGCGCTTTTTCCTCGGTACCGACTCGGCACCCCATGCGCGCCACGCCAAGGAGTGCGCCAGCGGCTGTGCCGGCATCTTCAGCGCGCATATCGCGCTCGAGAGCTACGCGGCAGTATTCGAGGCAGCCGGTGCGCTCGATCGCCTGGAGGCCTTCGCCAGTCACCATGGACCCGACTTCTATGGACTGGCGCGCAACCAGACCCGGGTACTGCTCGTTCGCGAACCCTGGACGGTCGAACCAGCATTGCCCTTCGGTGACGATGCGCTGGTACCGATGTGCGCCGGCGAGACCATCGCCTGGCGCGCCCGGCGCTGCGGGAGCACACCATGAGCGACAACCGGCGCGACTGGCTGCTGGAGGCGGAGGAGACGCAGATCGAAGGCTCGCCGATGGCGCAGCGTTTTCGCGGCTACCTGCCGGTGGTGCTCGATGCGGAGACCGGAGGTTTCGATGCGCGCAACGACGCGCTGCTGGAAGCGGCGATCACGCTGCTCGAGATGGACGACGCCGGCAAGCTGAGCCGTGGGCGCACCATCAGCCACGCGATCCTGCCCTTCGACGGCGCCAACATCGAGCAGGCCTCGCTCGACTTCACCGGCATCGACCCCTTCGACCCGGCACGCGGCGCGCTGGAGGAGGGAGAGGCGCTGCGCAGCCTGTTTGCCGAGATCCGCCGTGCGGTGCGCGCCGCCGGCTGCAAGCGCGCGATCCTGGTTGGCCACAACGCCTTCTTCGACCACGGCTTCGTGTTCGCCGCAGCAAACCGCCAGGGCATCAAGCGCAATCCCTTCCACCCGTTCAGCACCTTCGACACGGTGACACTCGCCGGCATGGCCTACGGCCAGACCGTGCTGGCCAAGGCCTGCGCAATGGCAGGTATCGAGTTCAGCACCCGCAAGGCGCACCGTGCGGGCTACGACTGCGAGAAAACCGCCGAACTGTTCTGCACGATCCTGAACGACTGGCAGCGCGCCGTCGGTTGGCCACCCGCCGGCGAGGGGCGCTTGGGCGAATGAACACACCGGCACTGGCTTGAGCATCTGACCCGGGCTCGGTTACGCTCAGCGCCTCTGTCCGGCCAGTTGCTCGCCATGTCTACCGAAGCCCCGAATTTCGACGCCGAATGGGACGCAGGCGATCTCGGCTGCGGCGAACTCGTGCTGCAGCTGCGCTTCCGGATGCAGAAAATCAACGCCGGCCAACTGATGCGCATCCACGCAAGCGACGCCGGCGCACCACACGACATCCCCGCCTGGTGTCGCATGAGCGGCCACGAACTCGTCGACCAGGACACGGCGCAGGGTTTCTACTGGATCCGACGCAGCGCGCGCTGACTCCTGCTTTCGCGGGGCTTCTTCTCGTCACCGCGATGAGCTCTCTCCCGCCACCCCCGCAGGCTTTTTCTCGTCACCCCCGCAGGCTTTTTCTCGTCACCCCCACGAAAGTGGGGGCCCAGCTCTCCCTGCTTTTCCCGGGTTCCCGTTCCCGTTCCCGTTCCCGTTCCCGTTCCCGCTTTCGCGGGAATGACG
>CAZSYV010000225.1:0-2677 GCA_964610955.1 uncultured Klebsiella sp.
CGATCGGGCAAGAAAAAACCCCAACCGAGAACGGTTGGGGTTTTGTTATTGGTGGTGGAGCACGGAACCGAACCCGCGTCCGCTTTCAGAGCCAGATAGTAACGCCTCGGCCATGAGGGCGTGAATTCGACGATTTGGCCGCCCGCGCCTGAGACCGTGCGCAAGCACGTCGCGCCAGCTTGGCTTGGGCAATCCCTCCCATCCCCTACCACGCAGGAGACAAGCCTTCCAGGTTCGGTCGCTTTTGGTCGCCAGTTAGAAAATTTTGCACTATCCTGTCGTACTTTACCAATCATCCGACTGGCCCCATTCCATGCCCAAGAACACCAGCGAAAGCGGAATCCTGACGATCAAGGAAGTCGCCGAGTACCTGAAGGTCACGGAGCGGACGATCTACCGACTCGCGGCAGCCAAGAAGATACCGGCCTTTAAGGTCGGCGGGACGTGGCGTTTCCGGGCGACGGACATCGACGGCTGGATAGCCGACCAGTCGAAGAAGGCGGAGGGCACTGATTGATCTCCGCTTACCACGCCAAGTACTACGCCCACGAGCTGACGCGGCGGCACGCTGCCGATGGCGTAGATCGCCTCTCCCAATCGCTGTTCGATGCCAGCGTCGATCTGAATCCGCATCAGATCGAGGCCGCCCTGTTCGCCCTTCGGAACCCGTTGCAGGAAGGCGTACTGCTGGCCGACGAGGTGGGTCTTGGCAAAACCATCGAAGCCGCGCTGGTGGTTTGCCAGTACTGGGCCGAGCGTCGTCGTCGGCTGCTGGTCATTTGTCCGGCCAGCCTACGCAAGCAATGGGCGCAGGAGCTGCACGACAAATTTGCCGTGCCCACAACCGTGGTGGATGCCGTTTCTCTGCGCAAGCAGTCCGCTGGCGACATGCTCGCCACCCTGCAACGGCTGGTTGGCAAGGCGGTCGTGATCATGTCCTACCAGTTCGCCGCCAAGCTGGAGGCCGAGCTGCGTGCCGTGCCTTGGGACGTGGTGGTCATCGACGAAGCGCACAAGCTGCGCAACGCGCACCGCGCCAGCAATCGCACCGGGCAGGCGCTCAAGCGCGCACTGCAAGGCCGCAAAAAGTTGCTGCTTACCGCCACGCCGTTGCAGAACTCGCTGATGGAGCTGTACGGCCTGTCCACGCTGATTGACGAGCACCTGTTCGGCGACGAGACGGCCTTCCGCAAGCAGTTCATGAACAGCGGGACGGGCCTGGACGAACTGCGTGAGCGTCTTGCCAGTTTCGCCAAGCGCACACTGCGCCGCGACGTGCTGGAGTACATCAAGTACACCGAGCGCAAGGCGCTCACCCAGCCGTTCAACCCCACCGACGACGAGCAGGCGCTGTATGAGCGCATCTCGGCCTTTCTGCAGAAGGAAGACTCCTACGCCCTGCCCAAGCAGCAACGCCATCTCACGGCACTGATCTTGCGCAAGTTGCTGGCCTCCAGTTCGCACGCCGTCGCTGCCACGCTGGTCACCATCCGCGAGCGCCTGCAGGGCTTGCTCACAGCAGACAAAGCGGAAGACGATGGCAGCCAGCTAGTCGAACAACTCATTGCTGAGGACGACCTGGAGCAGGACTACCTGGAAGAGGAAGCCAGCGAGGCAGAAGAAAACGTCGAAGCCCCGACGCCTGCGCCAGTCGAAGAAGGTAAGCCGGGCGCTGCAAAAGATGCCCATGCCGTCCGCGCCGCCATCACCACCGAGATCGCGGAGCTGACTGCATTCGTCGATGCCGCCCAAGCCCTGAAAACCGACACCAAGGCACAGGCGTTACTCAAGGCGCTCAACCTGGGCTTCGGCAAGATGGCCGAGCTACGTGCGCCACGCAAGGCCATCATCTTCACAGAGTCCAAGCGCACGCAGGAGTACCTGCACCGCTTCCTCTCAGCCAACGGGCACGCGGGCAAGTTGGTGTTGTTCAGTGGCACCAACACCCACGAGGACTCCACCGCCATCTACCAGCGCTGGCTGGAAGAGTACAAAGGCACGGATCGCGTCACCGGCTCGCCGCAGGTAGATCGCCGCACCGCGCTGATCGACCACTTCCGCAAGGACGACGGCACCGGCGCGGAAATCATGATCGCCACCGAAGCAGCGGCCGAAGGTGTCAACCTGCAGTTCTGCGCGCTGATCATCAACTACGACCTGCCGTGGAACCCGCAGCGCGTCGAGCAGCGCATTGGCCGCTGCCACCGCTACGGTCAGCGTTTCGATGTGGTGGTCATCAACTTCCTCAACACCCGCAACCAGGCCGACCAGCGCGTGCTGGAACTGCTCACCGAGAAATTCAACCTGTTCTCGGGCGTGTTTGGTGCAAGCGATGAAGTGCTGGGCCGCATCGAGGGTGGCCTCGATTTCGAGAAACGCATCCTCCAGATCTACGACACCTGTCGCCAGCCCGAGCAGATCGAAGCCGCCTTCAACGCCCTGCAAGCGGAGCTGGAAGAAGTCATCGCCGACCGCATCAAAGACACCCAGTCCCAACTTCTTGAGAACTTCGATGAGGACGTTCACGACCGCCTCAAACTGCGTCTTCAGGACGCCGAGGCACGTCTCGACAAGCTGGGGCGCTGGTTCTGGGGTGTCACTCGCTATGCGCTCAATGACCGTGCACGCTTCGACGAGCAGTCCTACGCGTTCTCATTGAGCACGCCGCCAACTGGTA
>CAZSYV010000226.1:0-2666 GCA_964610955.1 uncultured Klebsiella sp.
TTATCGGCTGAAACGCCGCGTGACATCATCCATTCTCATGATGCGCCGTCACCTGCAGGCAGCTCCGAGCCCCTGCAGTGCAGTGCGGTGCAGGGCCGGAGCAGTCTACCGCAGCGATATCCACAGTAGGTAGCAGTCTACCGCAGCGATATCCACAGTAGGTAGATCGATGCCCAGCTCGCACCGGACAAGGCGCTGGAAACACCAACCACTGAGCCAATTCATGGTGTCTGCTGAGCCATTTGATCGTTGTCATGCGCCACAACCTGCACCATCATGAAAAACAACAATGACAAACTGTCCACGTGCAGGAGCGCGACCGCCATGACCAAGCCACGCACACTCTCCAGACTGATCGGCAGCGCCACGATTCTCGGTGCGTTCTGTCTCATCCCTGACGCTGGTGCACAGCCGGGTGGTACCGAACAGCGATCATTCCAGCTCGAGGAAATCACCGTGACGGCCCGCCGCCAGGAAGAATCGCTGCAGGACACGCCGATCGCGATCACCGCGTTCACGGCCAGCAAGCTGACCGACCTCGGCGTCTCGAACGTTTCGCAGATTGCCGACTTCGCACCGAACGTGGTCATCCAGAAGCAGCCGTCGTCGAACTCGAACATGGCGATCACGATCCGCGGCATGGGCATGAACGAGACGGCGCTGCTGGCCGATCCGAAGGTCGGCATGTACATCGACGGTATCCTGATCAGCAAATCGATCAGTGCGGTGTTCGATATTGCAGACCTCGAACGCATCGAGGTGCTGCGCGGCCCGCAGGGTACGCTGTTCGGGCGTAACACCACGGGCGGCGCCATCAACGTCACCACGCGCAAGCCAAGCGGAGAGCTGCGCGGCAAGGTGCAGACATCCGTGGGCAACTTCGGCTACCGCCGCTACGGTGGCAACCTCGACCTGCCGGCAGTCGGCGATCTCGCGGCAAGCATCGCGTTCAACCATTCGGAAACCGACGGCTGGGCACGCAACGACTACAGGGGCCCCGGACTGCCGGTACAGCGCCCGGGCGAAAAGCTCGAACGCAACCTCGCATCGGAAGACAACGATGCCTACCGCCTCGCGCTGCGCTGGACACCACGCGATGATCTGATGTTCGACTACGCCTTCGACAGGACCGACAACTCGGGTGTCGCCGCACCATTCCAGCTCCTGAAGGTGAAGGACGCCCTGTTCGACGGCATCCGCTGGACGCCGCTGGACTACCGCATGCTCGGCGGGCCAGGCGGGCTCTATGACCAGATGGCACAGAATGTGTACCCGCGCGACAAGCGCCAGAAACACTTCATGTACGACGAGTCGACCCGGGAGTGGGTGAAGATCAACGCGCACACCTTCATTGCCGAATGGGAGGTCAAACCCGACCTCACGCTGAAATACCTCTTCGGTTCGCGGCGCTCCCGTCACAACAACGGCTCTGATCTGGACGGCGGCGTGTACTTCGCCCGAGACCTGTTCCGCGGTGTCTACGCCGGCAACGACGATCCGATCCAGGTCCCCGGCTTCCACTCGCGCATCACCAGGGGCTACATCGACATGGACTCGCACGAGATCCAGTTCATCGGCAGCGCCTTCGACGATCGGCTGCACTACACCGGCGGTATATTCACCTACAAGGAAGACGTCTACGAGAACAACCCTCAAACCTTCTCGTTGCCCCTCGCGTTTCTCACACCGGACGGCGCATCCACACCCGGGCTTGGCGCTCTCTACGATGCTGCCGGCTTCTGCCCCCCCGCCTACGGCGGTGCCCTGTGCCTCGGCTCGCAGTGGATGCCGATTCCCGGTGCCGGAGATCCGGAGGCCGATGGTGTCGTGGATTTCGACTACGGACAGACCGCCAGATCACGGGCTGCATACGGTCAGGCAACCTATGCATTGACCGACAGGCTGGACCTGACGCTTGGCATCCGCTACACGAAGGACAGGAAAAATGCGTTCCTGTACAGCGAAAACATCACCACCCAGGGAAACCCCTCCCACAGTCGCAGCAACCCACTGCGCGCAAAGGGTGACTGGCACAACACCAGCTATATGGGAAACCTCAACTACTCGCTCACCGACGATATCCGGGTCTACTTCACCTACGCCACGGGTTACAACGGCGGCGGCCTGAACGCACGCGCTTCGACGATGCCCGGTTTCAGAACTCCGTACGACGAGGAAGAGGTCAAGTCGTACGAAGTGGGCATGAAATCGCAGCTGCTCGACAACCGCCTGCGCCTCAACGTAGCCGCCTTTCACAACGAATACACCGATATGCAGGTCGCGCAATCCGAGCTGGGCACGGGAGGCGCATCGAGCAAGATCGTCAACGCGGGCCAGGCAACCATCGAGGGCATCGAGTTCGACATCGTCGCGGTACCGCTCGACGGTCTGACGATCGACGTCAGCTACGGCTACATCGATGCCAAGTTTGATGAATTCATGGCAGTCGACCCGCTCACCGACCAGTTGGTCGACATCAAGGACGTTGCCAGGGTCCCAATGAGCTCACGCAACAACGCCTCGCTCGGCGTCCAGTACGACTTCGAACCCTTCAGCTTCGGCGCGCTGTCCGCCCGGCTCGACCTCTCCTACCAGAGCAAGCACATCCACAACCCCATCAACTATCAATTCGACTCACCGGGCAGCCGCACGCTGGTCAACGGACG
>CAZSYV010000227.1:0-2560 GCA_964610955.1 uncultured Klebsiella sp.
CGCTCACCGGCGTTCCGCTCACCGCCGGCTTCGTCGCCAAGTTCTACGTTGCGGCAGCGGGTGTCGCCTCCGATCTGTGGGGCCTGGTCGTGGTGCTGGTCATCGGCAGCGCGATCGGCATCTATTACTACCTGCGCGTGGTGATCGCGATGTTCCTTGCCGTACCGGGACGCCGCCGCCTGGATGCCGAGCACAACTGGAGCGAGCGCTCGGGAGGCGTGATGACGGTGCTGCTGTCGCTGTTCACGCTCGCCGTGGGAATCTATCCGCAGCCGCTGCTCGACCTGCTGCCCTGAGCACGGGCGCGGCAGCGCGGCAGCGCACACCCCACATCAGAAGCGCCCGGTGATGTAGCTCTCGAGCTGCTCGATGGTGTTCTGCTGGTGCGAGATCATGTGCATCACCACGTCCCCGATGGTCACGATCCCGACCAGTTCGCTGCCATCGAGCACCGGCAGGTGACGGATGCGTCGATCGGTCATCAGCTGCATGCATTCCTCGATCGAATACTCCGGGCTCACCGTGATCAGCGGCGCGGACATCAGCTCGCGAACCAGCGTGATGTGTGCCTTGCGCCCGCGGATGATGCCCTTGCGCGCATAGTCACGCTCGGAAAAGATGCCCACCGGCTCGCCGTGCTCGACGACCACCAGCGCGCCGATCTGGTATGCCGAGAGCAGCGTGACTGCGGCGTAGACGGTGAGCGAGGCATCGACGGTTCTCACGCCCTGCGCCTTCTTTTCCAGGATCTGCCTGACGATCGCCATGGTGGAACCTCCGGGCGAAAACGATCTGCGGGGCATCATCGCCGAAGGAGCTCGCGCATGACAAGACGCTGATGCAGGGACGGGCAGGCGCGACTCAGCGCAGCACGATCAGCCGGGGGCAGGCATCCGCCGGCACCCACAGCACGGCGTTCTGTGCAAACCACCGGCCAAGCCCGATCGCGGCATCCAGTGCCATTCCGGGTACCAGCACGCTCGCCTCGCCCGGCCACACCCCGGCAGGGTCGCGCCCGAACCCGGCGATCCAGCGCTGACCACGGCCTTCGAGCAGCCGCCGCAGGCGCCGTGTTGCCCGGGCATTGCGCGCGTCCGTGGCCAGCCTGCCACGCGGATTGCCGGCACTGAGAAAGGCCGCACAGGCACAGTCCTGCCGGGCGTACAGCGCAGCAAGCGCAGGACTGTACTGCCCGATGCGCAGCACGAAGGGGCGACGGGCGTGCACCTCGTAGCGGCACGCCAGATAGGCAAGCAGCGTCCTGCGATCGAGCACGGCGGCGAGCTTCCCGTAGAGGCTGGCAACGGCGATGATAGGCACATCCTGTGGCGCCCGAAATCCTCGGCCCTGCGCCGGAACCCTGCGGCGGGACATGACAGCGACAACCCCCATTCTCGTGCTCAACTGCGGGAGCTCTTCACTCAAATACGCGGTGCATGATATGCGCGACGAACGCGTGCTGGGTGCCGGGCGCATCGAGCGCATTGGCGAACCCGGCGGAGAGGCGAGTGATCACCGCAGTGCGCTCGCCAGCGTACTGGCAGCAGTTGCCCGGCAGCACGCCATCGCTGCTGTCGGACACCGGGTGGTGCACGGTGGTGCGCACTTTCGCGCAGCCGCACGCATGGATGCTGCGGCACTCGCCACGCTGGCAACACTCGATTCGCTCGCCCCACTGCACAATCCGGCAAACCGCCTGGGCATTGCGCTCGCACTCGAACTGCTGCCCGACTGCCCACAGATCGCCGTCTTCGATACGGCATTCCACCGCGAGCTGCCAGCGGTGGCTCGCGAGTACGCACTGCCCGCCGCATGGCGCAGCCAGGGAATCCACCGCTACGGCTTTCATGGCATCTCGCACCAGCACGCCGTGCACGAGGCGGCGCGCCTGCTCGATGCACCGGTTGCAGCGCTCGATCTGCTCACGCTGCACCTCGGCAACGGTTCGAGCATCGCCGCGGTGCGTGCCGGTGTGTCGATCGACACCTCGATGGGCATGACGCCGCTCGAGGGCCTGGTGATGGGTACGCGTGGCGGTGACCTCGACCCCGGCATCCTGCTGCAGCTGCTGCGCAGCGGCACATCGGTGCAGGAACTCGAACGGGGACTGAACCACGACAGCGGGCTGCGTGGCCTGTGCGGCGAAAACGATATGCGTGCCGTTCATGCGCTCGCCGATGCCGGTGATCCCGACGCCGAGCTGGCACTGGCGATCTACTGCCATCGCGTGCGCAAGTACATCGGCGCCTACCTGGCCGTGCTCGGGCGCGCCGATGCGCTGGTGTTCACCGCCGGCATCGGCGAGAACGATGCGCGGGTGCGCGAGCGCGTGCTTGCCGGTCTCGAGGGTTTCGGCATCGAACTCGACCTGGAGCGCAACGCGGCGTGTCGCGGCGGCGGAGCGATCCATGCCGCCACATCACGGGTTGCACTCCTCGTGGTGCCGGATGACGAGGAACTCGAGATCGCCCGCGAGGTGATGACGGTGCTAGGCTGACGAGCGAACTGACGAGAACACTGGAGAGACAGGCGATGGACACGATCACTCCCATGGTTGCGG
>CAZSYV010000228.1:0-2554 GCA_964610955.1 uncultured Klebsiella sp.
AGCGTACCGGGGTGCAGGGGAGGCGGAGGGGCCACCGGCAGGTCGGCAACGATGTTGTACCAGCGGGTCGGCATCTCGGATTCGTCGAGCAGGATTTTCGTATGGTCGGTCATGGGGTCGCGTAGTCTCGGTTGTCCGGGTTTGAAGCGGCTATGTAAATCGCCGCATGATAGAGCCCTGCGTCACGGGGGAAAAGGCACGGGAGTGCCGCCATGGGAGGATTTGCGATGAATCGGGGACGAAGCTCGCTGCTGGTTGCCTTGCTGTTCGTGTTTGCCGCCACGGCGAATGCCGCCGAGATGGATGCCGAACGGGCGCTGGAAGCGGCCCGCGAGCAGCAGGTGGTGCTGGTCGACGTGCGCACGCCGGCGGAGTGGAAGCAGACCGGTGTGGCAGAGGGAGCAGCCCCCATCAGCGTGACCGTACATCCCGGTGGGGAGCGCGGCTTCGTTGCCGATGTGCTCGAACTGGTCGGGGGCGACCGCAACCGGCCGGTGGCGGTGATCTGCCGTACCGGACGACGCTCGGCGCGTGCCGAGCATCTGCTCGAGCGCAACGGATTCACGCATGTATACAATGTCGGCGAAGGCATGGCCGGCAGTTCGGCAGGCCCGGGCTGGCTGGCCCGCAAGCTGCCAACCGAACCCTGCATGAGTTGCTGAGTACGATAAGAACCATCGGAGGATTCCGTATGACGGATGCACAGTTGCTGCCGTGGGCAGAATACGTCGACCTGCTGAAGCCGGCCGCGAAGCTGCACGAGCTCACCGTCGATCCGCACAGCGAACAGCTGCGCGCCGAGCAGTACCGACAGTTTCTGATGAACCTCTCGCTCGGTTATTTCCTGTACTTCCAGTCCAGTGCCGACCACCCCGACTGGGCGCCGTTCCTGAATTCGGTCTATTTGCTGCAGCCGAACCCTGATGACACCTACCTGTTCGCACCGGTGCGTGGCGATGCGGTCTATCGCATCACCGGGGAGCGTGGCACGGTGCGGCTGCTCACCTTCCTGGTCGGCGCGAACATGATGGGCATGGGCGAGGGGCCGGGAAAGAACTTCAGCTACCACGATGCCGACGACGATTTCACCCTTGGCCCCGATGGCGGGATCGATGTCATCTTCAGCGCCGAACGTCCGCACGGCTACACCGGTGACTGGGTGCAGCTGCACCCCGAGGCGGAATTCATCATGGTGCGCCAGCGCTCCTACGACTGGGCGGGGGAGCGTTCGGCGCGGCTGGCGATCGAGCGTGTCGGTGGCGATCCGCTGAAACCACGCCAGGATATTGCGGCCATCGACCACCGGTTGCGCGCGCTGCTCGGCGGTTTCGCCGAGCGGTTGTCGCGCCAGTGGCTGAACTACCAGAACGACGTGATCCGGCGCGGCATCATCAACCGTCTCGAGATGACCGATCTCGGCGGCAGTGCGCCGGTGCAGGTGTACTGGCAGGGAATGTTCCGTCTCGAACCCGGTGAGGCACTGATCCTCGAGACCACGCTTCCCGAGCGTCAGCGTTACTGGAACGTGCAGCTGAACGACGAGTTGTGGAACGCGCTCGAATTCGTCTACCGCCAGAGCAGCCTGAACGGCCATCAGGCACGCATCGATGCGGACGGACGCTTTCGTGCGGTGATCGCACTCGAGGATCCGGGTGTGCCGAACTGGCTGGACCCGGTCGGTACCACCTACGGGATGCTGATCGGGCGCTGGTATGCCGCCGACTCGCTGCCGATGCCGACACTGACCAGTGTGCCGCTTGCCGATATTCGCAGGCACCTGCCGGCGGATACCCCGGTGGTGAGTCCGGCCGAGCGTGCCGAGCAGTTGCGCACGCGCCGTCTCGGGGCGCAGCTGCGCCGGCGCTGGTGAGTCCGTGATGGGCAGTATCGATTTTCCGACGGTTACCGAGCTGCTGGCACAGGCCAGCGCGGCAACCGGACTGGATGACTTCGGCGATGACTTCGAGCCGGCGCTCGGCGTGCTGCGTGATGCCATCGTGAGCGATATCGAGCTGAGCGCGGACAATGTGCCACGGCTCGCCGGACCGATCGTCGGACTGCTGATCAGTCGCCTCTATTCGCAGGCGGGCTGGAAGAACAATCCGCAGTGCCTCGGGCAGCCGATCAGCGCACCACTGGTGGTTACCGGACTGCCGCGTACCGGTACCACCGCACTGCACAAGCTGCTGTCGATGGATCCGCAGTTCCAGGGGCTCGAGCAGTGGCTGATCGCCACGCCGATGCCGCGCCCGCCGCGCGCGCAATGGTCGGAGGTGGCGGAGTTCCGCAACGCCGTTGCGGCGCAGGAGGCTTTCCTTGCCGCCGTACCGGAGCTGCGCATCTCGCACGAGGTGGAGGCGGACGAGGTCGACGAATGCCTGAACCTGCTGGCGCAGAGTTTCGTCAGTCATTACCCGTCGACGGGTTTCGGGCTGCCGAGCTACGACCGCTGGTGGCACGGTCGTGACGAGACCGCGAGCTACCGACGCTATGCGGACAACCTGCGCCTGATTGGCGCGAATTCACCGCAGCAGCGCTGGCTGCTGAAGAACCC
>CAZSYV010000229.1:0-2491 GCA_964610955.1 uncultured Klebsiella sp.
AGAACCTCAGCCTTCCAAGCTGATGACGCGGGTTCGATTCCCGCTACCCGCTCCAGATTGGAATGTTGTTTTTAGAGTTTTGCCCATGTGGCTCAGTGGTAGAGCACTCCCTTGGTAAGGGAGAGGTCGGCAGTTCGATCCTGCCCATGGGCACCAGCTGTGTTTTGTTGATCCGTTATTGTTAGGGGATAGACGATGGCCAAGGAAAAATTCGAGCGTACGAAGCCGCACGTGAACGTTGGCACGATTGGTCACGTGGACCATGGCAAGACGACGTTGACGGCGGCGATCACCACGATTCTGTCGAAGAAGTTTGGTGGAGCTGCGAAGAACTACGCGGAGATTGACTCGGCGCCGGAAGAGAAGGCGCGTGGCATCACCATCAACACCTCCCACGTGGAATACGAGACGGAGAACCGCCACTACGCCCATGTGGACTGTCCTGGTCACGCGGACTACGTGAAGAACATGATCACGGGTGCGGCGCAAATGGACGGCGCCATTCTGGTGGTGTCCTCTGCAGACGGCCCGATGCCGCAGACGCGTGAGCACATTCTGCTGGCGCGTCAGGTAGGCGTACCCTACATCATCGTCTACATGAACAAGGCGGACATGGTGGACGACGCCGAACTGCTCGAGCTGGTAGAGATGGAAGTGCGTGAACTGCTCTCCAAGTACGACTTTCCCGGTGACGACACCCCCATCGTGATTGGCTCTGCCCTGAAGGCCCTGGAAGGCGACACCAGCGACATTGGCGAACCCAGCATTCTCAAGCTGGCGGCAGCCCTGGACAGCTACATCCCCACCCCGGAGCGTGCCGTCGACAAGCCCTTCCTGATGCCGGTTGAAGACGTCTTCTCCATCTCGGGTCGGGGCACGGTGGTGACTGGCCGGGTAGAGCGGGGCGTTGTCAAGGTAGGTGAAGAGATCGAGATCGTGGGGATACGGCCCACCCAGAAGACCATCTGCACGGGCGTGGAGATGTTCCGCAAACTGCTGGACCAGGGCCAGGCCGGAGACAACATTGGCGCGTTGCTGCGTGGCACCAAGCGAGAAGACGTGGAGCGGGGCCAGGTGTTGGCCAAGCCCGGCAGCATCACCCCGCACACCAAGTTTGCTGCCGAGGTATACGTGCTGTCCAAGGACGAAGGCGGGCGTCACACCCCGTTTTTCAATGGCTATCGTCCGCAGTTCTACTTCCGTACCACGGACGTGACGGGCTCCATTGATCTGCCTGCGGGCGTGGAGATGGTGATGCCTGGAGACAACGTGAGCATGACGGTGGCGCTGATTGCCCCCATTGCCATGGAAGAAGGTCTGCGCTTTGCCATCCGTGAAGGCGGCCGTACCGTGGGCGCCGGCGTGGTGGCCAAGATCATCGAGTAAAGTTCTCGTAATATGAGGAAAGGGCGGGTATAATCCCGCCCTTTTCTGGTTCTGGAAGAAACATGCAAAACCAAAAGATTCGCATCCGCTTGAAGGCCTACGACTACCGCCTGATCGATCAGTCGGCCATGGAGATTGTGGATACCGCCAAGCGTACCGGTGCCGTGGTCAAAGGCCCCGTGCCCCTGCCTACGGCCATCGAGCGCTTTGACATCCTGCGTTCGCCGCACGTGAACAAGGCCTCCAGGGATCAGTTGGAGATCCGCACGCACAAGCGCCTGATGGACATCATCGATCCCACGGACAAGACCGTGGATGCCTTGATGAAGCTGGATCTGCCTGCCGGTGTGGATGTGGAGATCAAGTTGCAGTAATTGTTTTTGTGTGGGGTTTGATGCCCCGCTTGAATCGAGCCGGCCAATTGCAGTCGGCACCTTTTAGAAGGGAAATAGAAATGAGTCTAGGCCTTGTCGGTCGCAAGATCGGCATGACCCGCATATTTACCGAGGACGGGGTCTCCGTACCGGTAACGGTGCTGGATGTGTCGAACAATCGGGTCAGCCAGGTGAAGACGGCTGCCAGTGATGGTTATACCGCCTTGCAGGTGGCTTACGGCAAGCGTAAGCCCAATCGCCTCACCAAGCCGGTGGCCGGGCATCTGGCCAAGGGGGCTGTGGATGCCGCAGCGGGTATGACCGAATTTCGCGTGCGTGAAGAAGAGCTGGCCCAATATCAGCCGGGCGCGCCCGTCAGCGTGGAGATCTTCCAGGCCGGCCAGGCCGTGGATGTCTCCGGCGTGACCCAGGGCAAGGGCTTCGCCGGCACCATCAAGCGCCACAACTTCCGCTCCCAGCGTGCCTCCCATGGCAACTCCCGCTCCCATAATGTCCCTGGCTCCACGGGCATGGCCCAGGATCCGGGCCGGGTTTTTCCGGGCAAGAAGATGACCGGCCACATGGGCGCGGTGAATCGTACTGTACAAAACCTGGAGGTGGTGCGGGTGGATGCGGAGCGCGGCCTGCTCTTGATCAAGGGTGCCGTGCCCGGTGCCAAGGGCGGTGACGTCATCGTGCGTCCGACCATGAAAAAAACCGCGTGATGGATC
>CAZSYV010000230.1:0-2467 GCA_964610955.1 uncultured Klebsiella sp.
CCAACTACGAGGAGGATGCGTCCTCGATGGGCCGGATCGAGGCCTGGAAGTTTGCCTGGTGGATCGGGACGAGCTACTTCACGGGCGGTGGCTTCGAGGCGCTCGTCGTGTCCGGGATGCGTGATGTGCACAGCATCTACTTCGAGGTACTGAGCGAGCACGGTTTCACGGGCCTCGGGTTGTTCCTGATATTGCTGGCGTTCACCTGGCTGAGCGCCGACTGGATCATCCGCAACGCGAGGCGTCACGCCGAGCTGAAGTGGGCCGAGAATCTTGCGCGCATGCTGCAGGTGAGCGGCGTGGCGTACTGCGCCTCCGGCGTCTTTCTGGGCATGGCCTATTTCGATTTCATCTATCTACTGGTCGTGCTCACGGTTGCGACGCGTGTGCTCGTCGCGCAGCATCTGGCGGCACTTGCGCCAGAGCAGCAACGGCGTGTGTCGGCAACGACGCTGCGGCCCCGCTCCCATGCGCTTTCCTCGGTTGCCACGCCGGTGGCGGGGCGCAGGTCGGGCTGATCAGGCGTGCGCCTGCAGCCACTGCTCGAGCACCATGCACACCCAGATGAGCGTGCCGTAGTAGGAGCTGTGCTGCTCGCGGTGCTGGCGCCAGAGCGTATCGATGTAGGACGGGCTGAGGTAGCCGCGCGAGCTGAAGCTTTCCAGGCTTGCGGTCGCCATGCGGTGGAGGTCGGGGTCCTCGCGCAGCCATACGCCGAAGGGCAACCCGAATCCATGCTTTGACTTGTTCAGCGTTTCGGGCGCAAGCGTGCCCTCCATCGCGTGCTTGAAGAACCAGCGCAGCCGGTGACCCCGGATCTTCAGGTTGACCGGCACGCGGGCAGCAAACTCGACCATTCCCATGTCGATCAGCGGGAAGTGCACGTTCACCCCGGCAAGTTCGCACATGCCCTCGACCTTGCGCAGGTCGCTGTCGGCCAGCGTGTACTTCATGTCGAGGAACAGCATCCGGTTCAGCGCCTCCCCGGTTTCGGCGCGCTCCCACACCGAGCGCTGCGCTGCAAGTGGTGCAGACGTGTCGACCGCGGCCAGGAACTCGGGCGTGAACATCGCACCGAGCGCTTCGCGGTGCAGGAAATTGTAGGTCTCGAGCCGGTCCGGCAGGGGGATGTTCGCCTGCGCGACGTAGCTCTGCAGCTTGCGCAGCGGCGCAATCCGCGCACCGCCGGGAAAGTGCCTGAGCAGCGGCTCGATCAGGCCGCTGCGCAGCGGTTTCGGCAGCAGGTTCCAGTACTCGAAGATCTTCTGCTTCAGGTAGCGTTCGTTGCCACCGAAGATCTCGTCGCCGCCATCACCCGCGAGCAGGTTGGCGATACCGGCGTCACGCGCCATCCGCGCACAGATATAGGCCGGTACCGCAGAAGCGTTGCCGAAGGGTTCGTCGTAGTAGGCCGCAACGCGCGGCAGCGCCTCGCAGACCTCCTGCGGCGTCACATAATGGTGGTGGTGCTCGGCATGAAAGCGCTCGGCGGTGATGCGTGCATAGGCCGATTCGTCGTAGCCCTCGGCGTCGAAGCCGATCGAGAAGGTGCGCACTGCACCACGCGCCTGCGAAACGGCCGCAGTGACGCAGGAACTGTCGAGCCCGCCGCTCAGAAAGGCACCGATCCCGTCGAAGCGCCCGAGCGGGCGCGCCACGCCGTGCTGCAGCACCCGGCTGAACTCGTCGACCAGGGCCCCAACCGGCGTATTGTTCCGGTCCTGGAAACGCTGCGGGCGGTAGCGCGAGTGCTCGATGCGCCCGTTGCGGAAATGCAGCAGTTCGCCCGGCTCCAGCTTGAACACGTCCGTGTAGATCGTGAGTGGCGCCGGAATCATATGGTGATAAAGGAAGCTGAAGACTGCCTGCGGTGCGATCCTCGCCTCCACGGCGGGGTGCCCACGCAGTGCCTGCACCGAACTGGCGAACACGAGCTGCCGGGCCCTGGGCGCATAGCAAAGGCGCTCGATTCCCATCGGGTCGATCGCCAGTCGCGTGCTGCCGTCTTTCAGGTCGATCAGTGCGAGCGCGAAGGAGCCATCCATCAGGCGAAGGAAGCCTTCACCATCGCGACGGTACGCACGGATCAGCGCACTGGCATCGCCCTGCTCGGCGGCGCAGCGGGCAAGCTCGGGGTCGGTCCAGTAGACGTTGCCCGTGATCGCAGCCTGCAGCTCCGCGTCCCGGCAGATGCTGGCGGGCTTTGCACCACGCACGACCGCCGTTGCCGCATGTCCCTCGACACTGCTCTCGGTGGTGGCTGCCGGGTCCTGCCATGCCTTGCCCAGCATGCGTGCAAGCACGGCGGCATCGACAGGGGTTTCACCGGGCGCGACGGCCCATCCTGCAAGCGTACTCATGGTTCTCCCGAACGACACACGAAGCCCGGGGGCAGTATAGCAGCGGGTATCGGTCCGGCCGTTTGCTGCTAGACTTCGAGCCTTCACTGGCGCGCGGGATGCGTGTT
>CAZSYV010000231.1:0-2463 GCA_964610955.1 uncultured Klebsiella sp.
GCCCAACGTCTTCAAGGTAGCGCAGCAATTGGTTTTGCCGCGGCGACACGCACTACACGTGCCACAATTCAAATAAGGTTCCACCGTACATTGATCACCCACTTGCAGCGCATGGGGCTGGGATGTCGGGCCCAGTTCGACCACTTCCACGGCCAATTCGTGGCCCAAAATGCGCGGATAGGTGAGAAAAGGCTGGTCACCCTTAAACGCATGGAGATCGGTGCCGCAGATACCAACGCGGCGCACGCGCACCAGGACCTCGTCGAGGCCGGGCGCGGGCGGTGGCTCGGTTTCGGTCAGGCGAAAGTGGCCTGGCGCATCCAACACAATTGTTTTCATGGCGACCTTCTTGATGATTCCTGATGATGGCAATTTTTGATGGCAGGCGGGTTCTGGCAGGAGCATTGTAGCCGAATCTGCCATTTGATGCCAACACGTTGGGCCAAGCTCAACAGTGTGTTGATTCTGTGGTACACTTTCGAGAATAACTACTGCCTACCTGACTACCCGTCTCACCCATTCACCCAGCGCATACAAGGAGGAGCGTTATGGCTTATCGAACATTGGGGCGTACCGGCGTTAAGGTGAGTACACTTTGTCTCGGCTGTATGATGTTTGGCGGCAAGACCAGCCCCGAAGATTCGTATGCGATCATCGACCGCGCGATTGACGCGGGTATCAATTTTCTCGACACGGCCAATGTCTATGGCCGCGGGCGCAGCGAAGAAGTGACCGGCGAAGCGCTCAAGCGCAATGGCAAGCGAGAGCAGATCGTGCTGGCCACCAAAGTGCATGGCCGCATGGATGATGATGAGGTCAACGCCAGCGGCAACAGCCGCCGCCACATCATTGCGCAGTGCGAAGCCAGCTTGCGCCGCCTGCAAACCGATTACATCGACCTGTACCAGATTCACCGCCCGCAGCCCGACATTCCCATCGACGAAACGCTGCGCGCGCTGGATGATCTGATCCGCGCGGGCAAGGTGCGCTACATCGGCACCAGCACGTTCGAGGCGTGGCAAGTGGTCGAATCGTTGTGGGTAGCCAAAGAATATGGCTTACATCGCTTTGTCTGCGAGCAGCCGCCCTATCACATTCTGGATCGGCGCATTGAGCGCGGCTTGATCCCCATGGCGCAGAGTTATGGCATCGGCATCATCCCCTGGAGCCCGCTCGGCGGTGGTCTGCTGACGGGCAAATATCGCCGCGGCGCGCCGGTGCCCGCGGATAGTCGCTTCGCCGATTACGAGACCAATCCACAACGGCGGGTGCGCATGGTGGATGAAGTGTACGATATCGTCGAAGGCCTGCAACCGCTGGCCGACACCAAACATTGTACGCTCTCGCAACTGGCGCTGGCCTGGTGCATGGGGCAGCCGGGTGTTACCAGCCCAATCATCGGCCCGCGCACCATGGAACAGCTCGAAGACAATCTCGGGGCATTGGAGATTACGCTGACGAGCGAAGATCATCAGGTGATTGACAATCTGGTGCCACCGGGGCGCATGGTTTCGCCCTTCTACGAGGCTCAGTTTGGCCCGCACCCCACACGGTGGTGAGCGGTCAGTCATAAAACCTAAAAGCGCTTCAAACACTTATCCACAGATGACACTGATTCAAATGCAAAATCTGTGAAATCCGTGTAATCTGTGGTTTCTAAAAGCGTTTTGGTTTACATAGATCTCTAGAAACAAGTTATGGATCAAGCCAAAGTTCGTTTATTGCTCGAAGCGGTTGCGCGCGGCGAACAACCTGTGGATGGGGCACTGGCCGCGCTGCGTTCGCTGCCCTTTGAAGATGTCGAGTTCGCCACGCTCGACCATCACCGCAGTTTGCGCTGGGGTTTTCCCGAAGTGGTCTTTTGTGAACACAAAACGCCGGAACAAGTGGCGATCATCATGGCGCGGCTGGCGGAACGCGGGCCACGTTTGTTGGCCACACGCGCCACCCCGGAGCATTATGCGGCTACACGCGAGTTGGTTGCCGAGGTGAATTACCATCCGCTGGCCCGCTGTTTGTGGATCGACCGGGAGCCCGCGCGCCCGCGTCATGGGGGCATTGTCGTGGCCGCCGCGGGGACGAGTGACCTGCCCGTGCTGGAAGAAGCAGTGATCACGCTGGATCTGATGGGGCACGCGGCGCAGCGCATTGTGGATGTCGGCGTGGCCGGGTTGCACCGACTGCTGCCCCATGTACCCACCCTCCAGGCCGCACAGGTTGTGATCACCATTGCGGGGATGGAAGGCGCGCTCGCCAGTGTGATCGGAGGCTTGACCGCGGCCCCGGTGATCGCGGTGCCAACCTCGGTGGGCTACGGGGCCAATTTTGGTGGTCTCGCCGCGCTGCTGGCCATGCTCAACAGTTGCGCTTCGGGCGTCTCTGTGGTGAATATCGATAATGGCTATGGGGCCGCTTGCATGGCAGCCGCGATCAACCAGCGGATTGTGCAAGCGGCTCGGCAAA
>CAZSYV010000232.1:0-2443 GCA_964610955.1 uncultured Klebsiella sp.
GCTATGGAACACGGCCGGATGTTCATTGTTCAGCCGCGTCGATCTTTCCTAGACCGAAGTTCCTGAGCCAGCCGTAGTCAGCAGTCGTCCGCAAAGCCGCGTCTGCGCTCTTTCTCGCGCCATAGGGGCGCTTTATTTCGCTTCTTCATGTAGTCACTAAATTCCATTTGCAATGCGCCTGTTCAGCGCTATACTGCCTGGTATGGCCGCCCGTACCGGAACCGCTCACGTCGTCACCACCCGACGTACCTACAACGGCCGCGTCTACCAGACGCACCTGCTGCGGCGCAGTTACCGCGAAGGCGGCAGCGTCAAGAACGAGACGCTGGGTAATCTCTCGCACCTGCCCGAGCCGCTCATCGAGATCATCCGCCGCGCGCTACGCGGCGAGACGTTCGTGCCGGCCGGGGAAGCCTTCGAGGTGCTCGGCTCGCGCGCCCACGGCCACGTGCAGGCGGTGCACGCCGCGATGCGCCGCCTGGGCGTCGCTTCGCTGCTCGGTGCGAAGTCCTCGCCCGAGCGCGACCGGGTTCTCGCGATGATTGCCGCGCGCATCGTCGCCCCGCACACCAAACTCGCCACCACGCGCTGGTGGCACACGACGACGCTGGCCGAGGACTTCGGCGTGGCCGACGCCGACGAGAACGACCTGTACGCGGCGATGGACTGGCTGCTCGAGCGCCAGGAGCGCATCGAGAAGAAACTCGCTGCGCGCCACCTCACCGAAGGTGGCCTCGTGCTCTACGACCTGTCGTCGAGCTACTTCGAGGGCACGACCTGCCCGCTGGCGCGCCTGGGCCACAGCCGCGACGGGCGCAAGGGGATGCTGCAGGTCAACTACGGCTTGCTCACCGACGCGCGCGGCTGCCCGGTGGCGGTGTCGGTGCACGAGGGCAACGTCGCCGACAGCGCGACGTTCCTGCCCGCGGTGCAGCGCCTGCGCGAGCGCTTCGGCATCGGCGAGCTCGTGCTGGTGGGCGATCGCGGCATGATCGGGCACAAGGCGATCGCCGAGTTGCGCAGCCACGAGGGCATCGGCTGGATCACGGCGCTCAAGAACGTCTCGATCCGCGCCCTGGTCGAGCAGGGGCAGTTGCAGCTCGGGCTGTTCGACGAGCGCAACCTCATCGAACTCGCCAGCCCCGAGTACCCGGGCGAGCGCTTGGTTGCGTGCCGCAATCCGCAACTGGCGAAGCTGCGGGCATTGAAACGCGAGGATTTGCTGCGGGCCACCGAGAAGAGCCTGCAGGCGATCAGGGACCGTGTCGATGCGGGCCGGCTGCGGGGGATGGATGCGATCGGCCTGCGCGTGGGCAAAGCGATCAACCAGTACAAGGTAGCCAAGCACTTCGAGCTGGCGATCGAAGACAGCCGCTTCACCTTCGCGCGCAAGGAAGACGCCATTGCCGCGGAGGCCGCGCTCGACGGCATCTACATCATCCGCGCCTCGGTGAGCACCGGGCGCATGGATGCGCCCGAGTGCGTGCGCAGCTACAAGGCGCTGGCCAACGTCGAGCGGGCGTTTCGCTGCCTGAAGACCGTGGATCTGAAGGTGCGCCCGATCCACCATCGCACGGAAAATCGCGTGCGTGCGCACATCTTCCTGTGCATGCTCGCCTACTACGTCGAGTGGCACATGCGCGAGGCGTGGCGGGAGTTGACGTTCGCCGACGCCGAGCAGCACGCGAAAGCCTGTCGTGATCCGGTGGCGCCGGCCCGGCGTTCGGACAAGGCGCTTGCGAAGGCCGCGAGCCACACGCTCGACGATGGCACGCCCGCGCACAGCTTCTGCACGCTGATGGCCGAGATGGCCACCGTCGTGCGCAACACCTGCCGCACGCCCAGCGCCGGGGCGCCGGCGCCGACCTTCGAGATCGTCACCACCGCCAACGCCAGGCAAAAGCGCGCACTCGAATTGATCCACAACCTCCAGTTGTAGACAGAAACCGGAAGCTCGATCTCACGCCAAGTGCTTGGCGCATAAGGCGAAACTCGTTTACGGCGCTCTGGAACTTCCGGCTAGTGCAGTGTGCTTCAGCCCTGGTGCAGCCGTGCCAGCAGATCGATGAGCGTGCGCCGCTCGTCGGCGCTCAGCGGAGCCGTGAAGTCGTCCTCGTGCTCGCGCATCAACTGCTTCATCGTCTGCAGCTTCGTCTTTCCATCCGCGGTCAGGTGCAGACTGTAGCTGCGCTTGTCGTGCGGTGACGGCTCGCGCACGACGAGCCCGCGCCCCTGGAGCTGATCGACGATCCGGACGATCGCCGAGCGGTCGACGCCCATCGCTTCGGCCAGCCGGCTCTGCGCCAGCCCGGGATTGGCGGCAATCACCTGCAGCATCCCGAGCAGCCCCGGCGTGATGTCCATCGCCGCGCCGACGGTGCGCGAGAAATGCCGGAAGATCGCCACCTGGGTGCGCCGCAGGTGATAGCCGAGCACCTGCGGC
>CAZSYV010000233.1:0-2406 GCA_964610955.1 uncultured Klebsiella sp.
TTAAATCAACGGCTTGGATTCGATGCCCATCAAATCAGAGCGCCGAAAAACAACAACAAAATCAATCACTTACGCTTGATGGCCGTTCTATATGGTGTCTGCCGCCATCGAAGCGGCAACTGGTGCAAGGGGCGAAAAGGTGCAAGCAAATTTGCCCACTCAATCTTTGGCCTCGTAGTACCCCATCATCCGCCCGAGTTCTCGCAACCCCAAGATCATCGCCATCGGGTCTTGTTTGACCCGCGCGAAATCGACGGCGTCCTGTAGCTGCCCAATCACCGCTTCTCGGCTCAGCGCCAAGCGCTCGGCATCCGCTTGCTGAATCTGCCGCAGCGCACGCTGCACGTTAGCCTTAGTTAGCAAGCGGCTGGCCGTCACCTTGGCCGAACGCGGGGAATAGCCTGCCCGTACCGCCGCCGCCGCGCCGTTGCAGTCCACGGCGTACTCGCGGACGAAACGCGATTGCTTGACGTTCTCAGCCATGGTCGAGCATCCAGTCCTCGTTCAAGTCCCCGCCCAGCGAATACGCTTCTTCCCCCGGAAATTTGGGATCGTCCATCAAGCGTTGCCGTTCCTGATACTCGATTTCTTCGGCGAGTGGATCAGCGCGCCCATAGTCCTCTTCCTCAAAAAATCCCGTACCATGCGACTTGCGCGCAACGGCCATATTTTCAACCCTCCACCCCCGGGCATCAGGCCACAAGCGTACTACCTTGCCTGATCGTTTGGCCAGTTGCCGAGCGAAAAGCGATGCTTCGGGGAACGCCTCAAACAGGAGCACTTCGTTTTTTCGAGGCGGCTCCATCAAGCTTCACCTCTTGCACACGTCGTTGACGTTCTGATCGAGTCTGCGCCGGTATTCGTCCGGCATCGTGCGGCCCTGCTTGCGATGGCTTTCTTCCGATCGCTCGCGGCGTGCCTTCGCCTCCTGACAAGCTTCGCCCTTGTCGATCACCTCTTGCTGCATCGGTGCCCAGAACCCCCCTGTGGCCGGTGCGCCGCTGGTGGTTGTTCCGTTGACGGCCACATGCCCCCGTTTTGGACATGGCGTGCTGCTGACATAAGAGGTCCCATTGAGCCTCGTGCAGCGGTACGCCGCATTGCGTGGATCGACAGCATGCGGCCGATCCTGCCCACTCGGTTCGACTTGGCCTTCACTGGCAACAGGTTGCCCGGAGCCCGCCGCTCCCTGTTGTAAAACCCGTTTGGCCTCTTTCGGCGTCATCCCTGCCGAGTAGGCCGCCGCATTGAATTTTTCCTCGTCGGTCAACGTGGGGGAGTCAAGGATGACGGGGCGCGACTCCTGTTGCGCTGCTGCGCACGGCGTGCTTTGGTAAGCGGTCTTGCCGGAGGCATCCTTGCACTTGAAGACCTGCGCCATCGATGCCGATGGCAGCAGGGCGATGCCGAGCACCAGTGCCCCAACGGCATTGAAGATGTACTTGCTGTTCATTTTTCCCTCGATGTCGTACCGGCAGGCCCACACCCACGCAGCACATGATTTATTTGTAGCGTTCAACATCCCGAACCTTGGCGCCTTGCCCGTTCAAGAAGAATTCACAGAACCTCTTGCCTCGGAAGTACAGGACGTTGTGCTTGGCGCCATTGGGTTCGTGCAAGATCAGGCTCAGGAACTGGGCCGGTTCACTTGTCTTGTCGTCCACGACTTGATACGTCCAGCCTTGGTCGGCAGCGTGTTTCATCGCTTCCGCAGGAGAAAACTGGGAAGGTGCGCACTCCGACATCGGCGCCCCATCCAACGTTCTTTGCGCCGTGCCCCGTGGCGTGTACCAGCCATCGTCCGGCGTCAGCGTCGAGGACGATCCGGCTGGCACCTCGCGCGCCGCGCGGCTCTGATACGCGGCATCCAGCAAGTACGCACCGCCGACGACAACCGCCACGCCAGCGGCCCAGATAGCAATTTTCCGTCCCAATATAGCCCCAATATGTCCAATGTAGACATATCAGATTCTGGTCGAAATGTGATGTGAAAACAACCATATCTGTTGTCAAAAAACTCAACAGATATGGTCAAGAAGAAGCATCCGGGCAAGCCTTTGGCGCAGCGCCTCGGCACCCAGATCGCCACACTGCGCAAGACCAAGGAATGGACGCAGGCCGATCTGGCCGAGCGCATTGGCGTTGAGCCAGAAACCATCAGCCGTTTCGAACGCGGCGCGACCACGCCATCTCTACAGACACTCGAAAAGATCAGCCATTGCCTGCGTGTGCGCATCGGCGAATTGTTGGCAGAGACATCCGCCCAGCCGGACGATCAGGCCACCAAAATTGCTGCATGGCTTGCCGAGTTGGAAGAGCCGCACCGATCCTTCGTAGTCGATATGGTCAAGCGCACCTGCGACCATCTGCGCAGCGCATAGAAGTCCCTCCGAAACCGCTTCCTGC
>CAZSYV010000234.1:0-2395 GCA_964610955.1 uncultured Klebsiella sp.
GTGTACACCAGGCCCGAGTCCGCATCAACGCCCACATGGGCTTTCATGCCGAAATACCACTGCTGTCCTTTCTTCGATTGATGCATCTCGGCATCACGCGCCTTGGCGCGGTTCTTCGTCGAGGGAGGCGCCGCGATCAGCGTGGCATCGACGATGGCGCCCTTGCGCAGCAGCAACCCGGCAGACTCGAGTCCTGCGTTGATCACCGCGAAGAGCTGCTCCGTGAGCGCGTGTGTTTCCAGCAGACGCCGGAACTTGAGCAGCGTCGTCGCATCGGGTGCCGACTCGGCAGCCAGGTCCACACCCACAAAGCGACGTACCGAACCACTGTCGTAGATGGCGTCTTCGATTCCTTCGTCGGACAGCCCCAACGCGTTCTGCGCCACATACATCCGCAGCATGCGTTCGAGCCCCATGGGCGGGCGCCCGCGTTCGCCACTTCTCGGGTAGTACGGCTCGATCAGCGAAGCCAGCGCGGTCCACGGCACCAGGCGATCGAGGTCCATCAGAAACCGCTCACGGCGGGTGACCTTCTTCTTCGCCGTGAACTCTGCATCCGAGAAACTGATCTGCTTCATGGGGGTGGGAACCGTGCAGCCGCGTGATGTGTGCATTATCGGTGATCGGGCAGTCGAGGTGTGTCCGTGTGGCGAATAAATCAGTGTTTCCCTTGGTCGGTGTGGAAGCGAAAACCGGCATACAGGCAAAGAGCAGCCATAACGCGAAGCAAGCCTTGAAGAGTCCGTTCATGCCCCTACTTTCCCCTGATTTGCGGCGTTATTTGATTGCGCAAAAATGCTTCGAACACCATAACGGTCCATAGCGACGCGCTGTAATCACGCAGGCCGGATTGATGCTGGTCGACCATTTCACGCAACAAGAAGGTCATGTTGAAAATGAGCCTTGTCCAACGGCACATGAGCCTGAAGCGGGGGGCATGAATCCACCGGGAAGTGAGCCTGGAGGAGCGCGGTTTCCGGGATCATCGGAGGATGATCGTGAAACTGCATACCCACCGCCTTCAGAGCCTCGAGGAGGTCCGTGCCTTCCTGGACGGATCCGCCTCCCTGGATTTCGACGTACCACAACGCGCAGACGCCTACCGCTGGCCCGCTGAGGCGTCGCCGCGCTGCCCCACCTATCAGGCCACACTCGGCGGGTCGCAGCAAGTCCGGTATCCGCTGCGGTTCATTGGTGCTACGCGTACTTTTGCGTCAGCGAGCGTGCGCGGTTGGTGGCGAAGGGAGCGGCTGTACGGCCAGTCGCAACCCCATGGCCTTGAGAATGGCAGACAGGCTGCTGAGCGCCGGATTACCCTTTGGCGAGAGTGTGCGATAGAGCTGTGTTGGATTCAGGTGAGCCTGTTCGGCCACGGCCTGCACGCCGCCAAAGGCTTGAGTCAAATGACGCAGCACGCTCAGCAGTTCGGCCTGATCGCCATCTTCCAGAATCCCGTTGATGACCTCGAGCGCGAGCGTCGCATCGTTGCGATACAGCTCGGCCATCGCCTCGTCATGGGGTCTGCTTCTCATCATCGCCTCGAAGTTGCCAGTCTTGCCAGTATCGGATCGCGCGATCAATGTCCGCATCCTGTGTTCGCTTGTCGCCGCCGCACAGCAGCAGCACGATACGTCGACCGGAGAGGGCGTAATAAACCCGATAGCCCGATCCCACATCGATGCGCAGTTCCCACACGCCATCACGACAGAACTTGTGATCGCCGAAGTTGCCCTGCGGTGTTTGTCAACAAAGATGTCCGCTTTTTCATGCTGCCATGCCCATTGATTTGGATGACAGCATGTTGGTTTTGTCCGGGTTGAGATAAACCACACGGACGGGTTCCCAGTTGCGCACTGGACGGTTTCTCCAGCGTAGCGGATGGGTTGCCTTGGCACGCTCGTACACCCGCGCCCGATGGGTCAGGGTGGCTATATCATGGCCTGCATGGCGTTGCGCTGGCGTGACGAAGCCAATGGCGCTGTGACGGTGCTCGGTGTTGTACCAGCTGACGAAGCGGCTCACCCAGTGGCGTGCCTCCTGGATGCTGGCAAACGGTTTGCCTGGATAGGCGGGCGTGTACTTGAGTGTGCGGAACAGGGCCTCCGAGTACGGGTTGTCGTCACTGACCGAAGGTCGGGAGAACGAGGGCAGGATGCCGAGGCGCTGCAGTGTGGCCAGCATCGTGGCGCCCTTCATGGGGCTTCCGTTATCGGCATGCAGGATCAGCTGATCTGGCCGGATGTGGTGACGCAGGCTGGCCTTTTCGATCAGCGTGGCGGCGTGACCGGCCAGCTCATCGTGATGTATCTCCCAGCCGGTGATCTTGCGGCTGTAGACATCCAGGCACTGCTGGAAGAATTGGTGCCGCTGCACGGCCCCGATACCATCCGTTTCT
>CAZSYV010000235.1:0-2372 GCA_964610955.1 uncultured Klebsiella sp.
GCGCCGGCAAGCGCCATGTTGCGCAGGATCACGCGCAGCAGCCGGATGCGCCCCCAGTAACCCGCATCGACGCCGTAGGCGCGGGCGACATCCTCGACCAGGCGCAGCTGACGCCACAGCACGAACAGCATGTCGAGGAGCGGGAAGCGGCTGAGCGCGACCATCACCGTCACGTCCCCGGCGTGAGTGATCACGCGTTCGAGTGCACGTGCATCGGTTTCGGCAAGCACGGTCTGCCCGTAGAGGGCCAGGACCTCACGGTCGTTGTGGGTGGCGCTGAGCGAATCGTGCCAGCGCCGGAACGGCTCGCGCCCGACATCACCGCTCAGTGTCGCCAGGCGCGTGCAGAACATCACCCCCTCGCTCACGCCCTGATGACTCAGCAGGAAGCGGGCGCGCTGCTGGAGTTCGTCGCGCCCGCGCAGGCGTGCGAGTACACGCCAGAAACGCCACGCGCTGCTGCCCGTGGCCCCAAGCAGCAGGACGGCAACGAGCGTCCACCCGGCGCCAAGCAGGGGCGATTCGAGGATCAGCCGCCACAGCTCGAGCCCCGTCTGCCCGAGCAACAGCAGCACCGCAAGGCCGGCTGCGCCGAAGAAGGTACCGGCGCGAAGGCGGGCCCGATGCGGGTCGGTCGATCCCGGCGGCCGAGCATCCAGGGCGTCATCGGCAACAGGTTCGAGCACGGTACGCAGCTGTGCGTCCGACGCCGGCGCCGGCGCGTCGTCCAGCGGCTCGAGAACGGTACGGCGATCGGCCATCGGAACCTCCCTCCTCACGGCGCTACCCGATCCGGTCGCCAAGCAGGTATTCGAATACGGCGTCGAGCCGGATGTGCGGCATCGCGCGCATCGGGTCCATGGCGGGAGGGCGGAAGCTGTCGAAAGGCTCCCCGCGTTCCCGCCACCAGTGCTCGTCGGGAACTGCCGCCGGGACCACTGCGGGGCGCACGAACAGCTCACGGCCATCGATCGAATGACCACGGATCCCGGTGAGCGTGCGTCCATCGGCGCGCCCGGTTGCGACGGCGGTCGCCTGCACCGATGCAATCGCCATGCAGTCGGTCGTCACCCCCTCGAAGCGCACCACCCGCTGCGAGTCACGAACCAGATGCTGCAGCAGCGACACCAGGTTGGCGTGCTGATCGGGCGTGACGTGATCGGCCTTGCTGGCGGCAAACAGGATGCGGTCGATCCGCGGGGTGAACAGCCGCGACAGCAGGTTGCCCTTGCCGTAGGCAAAGCTCTCCATGATGCGGTGCAGCGCCCGCTGGATGTCACGGAAACACTCGGGCCCGCGGTTCAGCGCATGCAGGCAGTCGACCAGCACGATCTGGCGGTCGAAGCCGGCGAAATGGCGGCGGTAGAAACCACGCACGAGGTGCTTCTTGTACTGCTCGTAGCGGTGTTCGAAGACCCTGAAGAGACTGCCCTCCTCGCCCCTGTCGGGTGGCATCGACCACACCCAGGGCACGAACTGCAGCATCGGCGCCCCGGCGTGCTCCCCGGGGAGCAGGAAACGCCCAGGTTGCAGCAGGCTCAGCCCAAGCTGCTCGCGGCATGCGCCCAGATAGGTGGTGTATGCGAGCGCCAGCGTGGCCGCAGACTCTTCGGTGAACGGTGCATCCGTCTCCGGTGCCCGATCGCGCCACGGCGCGGCCAGCGCGCTGCGCTGCGAGCCCGGCACGAGCGTCGCCGCAACCTGCTCGCTCCACTCGCGGTAATCGAGCTTCAGCAGTGGCAGGTCGAGCAGCCATTCACCCGGATAGTCGACGATGTCCAGGTACAGCGTCGCCTTCTCGCGCGCGAACCTCCCGTGCGGGCGATAGCGGATCTCGAGCCGGACCTCCGACACCCCCCGGGTCGACTCCGGCCAGGCCGGTGGACTGCCGAACAGGCGCTCGAGCGCCGCGGCATAGGCAAATGAAGGAATGTCGGCGTTGGTCTGCGGCACCCGGCGCACGCCGAGCAGGCGCCCGCGCCGCTGTGCCTGCCACAACGGCAGGCGCGAGTCGGCGGCACAGGCGTTCTCGAGCTGGTTCACCAACGCCGTGATGAACGCCGTCTTGCCACTTTGCGACAGCCCCGTGACCGCAAGGCGCAGCTGGCGGTCGAGTACGCGATCGAGCAGATCACCGGCCCTGCTGCCGGCCGCCGCGAGTGTGTCCGTGATCAAGGCCATCGGGATTCCATTCGTCATGTCGGTTTCATCCTAGGGGCTGCACCCGGCACGGGCAACGCCCCCGAGGCGCTTTCGCCCCCCACCGCCCCCGTGACAACGGAGACCCGGTCCGGCCTCGACATTGCCGCGAGGGCGGGTGCGCAGGTCATGCGGTGGTGTTGCCGGATTCCCGCTTTCGCGGGAATGACGGG
>CAZSYV010000236.1:0-2318 GCA_964610955.1 uncultured Klebsiella sp.
CACGGTGCGTCGACGTGCGCGATGCGCAGGCTGTCGAGGAACTGGCACACGAGGTGTTCGAGCGTCACGACAGGGTGAACCTGCTGTTCAACAACGCAGGCGTGCTGGTCGATGGCAAGAGCTGGGAGCGGCCGCTGCGCGACTGGCACTGGAGCTTCGACGTGAACGTCTTTGGTGTCATCCATGGCATCCGCAGCTTCGTTCCGCGAATGCTCACTCAGGGGGAGGCGGGGCGCATCATCAATACGTCCTCGCAGGGGGGGCTGCTTGGCGGTGGCACCTTCATGGCCCCTTACCAGGCAAGCAAGCATGCCGTCACGGCGATCACCGAGACACTTCATGCCGAGCTGGCACTCGAACCCGCACCGATCAGCGCCTCCTGCCTGTGTCCCGGCGAGGTGGCGACCCGCATCTGGAGTTCGGACCGGCTGCGACCCGAGCAGGAGCACAGCCATCTTGGCAGCTCAAGTGAGCGCCAGTTCCACGATGCCGTCGCCAGCGCGGTCGATGAGGGATCGACTCCCGATGCATTTGCAGCCGAAGTGTTTGCTGCAATAGACAAAGGAAGGTTCTGGATCGTCCCTACCGGGGAATTCTTCAGAAGCACCTTCGCAGCCCGCAACCGAAGCATCCTCGAGGGTCTGTAGCCCCAGCCACCGCCACACCGCCACACGGACGCTGCATCACTGCCGGGCGACCAAATGCCGGATTCATCGAAGATGGTGCCCGGAGCCGGACTCGAACCGGCACGGCCTTGCAGCCGGGGGATTTTAAATCCCCTGCGTCTACCTGTTTCGCCACCCGGGCAGCACTTGAACCGAACCGGAAGTGTGCCGGCAAACGCAAAATCGAAAAGATGGAGGCGCGGGTCGGAATCGAACCGGCGTACGCGGAGTTGCAGTCCGCTGCATGACCACTCTGCCACCGCGCCGCGTGACCGTCTTGCAGCCTCTCCTGACAGGAGATACTGAAAGGTTGGAGCGGGAAACCGGTCTCGAACCGGCGACCTCAACCTTGGCAAGGTTGCGCTCTACCAACTGAGCTATTCCCGCGTGCCACAAAGGCCTGCGTATTCTAGTGTGTGAATGGGTCCTGTCAACCCGATGATCGGTCTTCCTGCCTTGCAGGCGCGGGTCGATTCGCCGCCGCACTCAGATCAGCCCACGCAGCCCTCAAGTAGACGAACGCAGACCACAGCGTCAACCCCGTGGCGACGTAAAACAGCAGGAAACCACCAAGCAGCCACGAATCATAAGCCATGGGTCGAGCAACGATCAGCAGGATGATCGCCACCATCTGCACGAAGGTCTTGACCTTGCCGAGCCACGATACGGCGACACTGGTGCGCTTGCCGATCTCGGCCATCCATTCACGCAGCGCTGAAACAAGGATTTCACGCCCTACCACCACCAGTGCAGGCACCGTGAACCACGCACTCTCGAACCTGCTGACCAGCAGCACGATGGCGATCACGACCATCAGCTTGTCGGCAACCGGGTCGAGGAAGGCTCCGAATGGGGTCGACTGGTCGAGCCGACGCGCCAGATAGCCATCGAGCCAGTCAGTGATCGAAGCGAGCACAAACACCCCGGCAGTGACCAGATGGCTCCACGCGAACGGCAGGTAGAACAGTGCGACGAACACGGGAATCAGGGCGACGCGGAAGAGGGTCAGCGCATTCGGGATATTCATGGGCGCCTCGGCAGAGCACGTGGCACCATTCTATTGGTTGTGAAGACTCGCATAAACATCCTCGGCAATGCGGCGATCGATGCCGGGAACGCGCATGAGTTCCTCGAGATTTGCGCGCTCGATGCCCTGGATGCCGCCGAAATAGCGCAACAGCTCACGCCGTCGCTTCGGCCCCACTCCCGGAATCTGCTCCAGCGGCGACGCGGTGCTCTTCTTCGCACGCCGCTTCTGCAGCGCCCCGATGGCAAAGCGGTGTGCCTCGTCACGCACACGCTGGATCAGGTGCAGTGCGCTCGAGTCAGGGGCAAGCACCAGCTCGCGCCGCTCGTCGCCAACGATCAGCGTCTCCAGACCCGGCCTGCGCGTGCTGCCCTTTGCCACGGCAACCACGGTGACATCCTGGACCTGCAGTTCCTCCAGCACCCCCAGTGCCTCGGCAAGCTGCCCCTTGCCACCATCGATCAGCAGCAGGTCCGGCAGCCGGGCCTCACCCGCCTTGAGCCGCGTGTAGCGTCGCCTGAGCGCCTGGCGCATCGCCGCGTAATCGTCACCCGGTGTGATGCCTTCGATGTTGAAGCGTCGATAGTCCGACTTCAGCGGGCCCCGACCATCGAACACCACGCACG
>CAZSYV010000237.1:0-2314 GCA_964610955.1 uncultured Klebsiella sp.
CGTCGAAGGCGCCGCGATTGGCCGCCTCCATGATGCCTGGGCCGCCACCGGTGATGACGACGAAGTCACACCGCCCCTCCTGCTGGAAGCGAGTGGAAATCAGCTGGGCAAAGCGCTGCGCTTCTTCGTAATGGCGTGCCTGTTCGACGCGGCGACGCGCCAGGGTCAGCTCGCGTCTGAAGTCCGGGTCACCCGACATGGGGCCCGTTTGCTGCTCCAGCGCAGCAAGCCGGTGTCGTGCAGTCGCGGCGTCGCGTACGCGTGCGCTGCCAAACACCACCACGGTCGAATGCACGCCCTGCTCGCGCAGGACGCGCTCGGGTTTGAGCAGTTCGAGCTGCAGGCGCAGCGGGCGCAGATCGTCCTGAGCGAGCAGGTCGGCGTCCTCATACGCAAGGCGGTATGCGGGCGACTCGACGATGGCGCGCAGACGTTCCTCAAGATCTGCTGCTGGGATCATCGTCCGGGCACCAGGGAAACCGGCCAGGGAACCACCTGTCCGTGCTCGGGCACCGAGACCTGCCAGCCGAGCTGCTGGCGCAGCAGCTCGGCGAGCGCCTGCGCAGCGGAGGGTTCCCCGTGCACCACGAAGGTCTGCTCCGGGGCTTGCCTGAAGCCTCGGGCCCACGCCATCAGGGCCATCTGGTCTGCGTGTGCCGAGAGGCCGTCGGCACAGTGAATCGCCGCGCGTACGGGAATCCTCTCGCCAAACAGGCGAACCTGCTTCGCGCCATCGACCAGACGGCGCCCCAGTGTTCCCTGTGCCTGGAAGCCAGGGAACAGAACACTGCATTCCTTGCGTGGCAAGTTGTGGCGCAGGTGGTGTCGGATGCGTCCGGCATCGCACATGCCGCTGGCAGAGATGATGATGGCACCGGAGCGAATCCGGTTCAGTGCCATCGACTCTTCGGCACTTTCCGTGAAGTGCAGATAGGGGAGGTTCTCGCCGCGTGCGTGCCATCCCACCAATTGCCGCGCCTCTTCGTCAAACAGCTCCAGGTGCTGACGAGTGATGCGGGTGGCCTGTGTGGCCATCGGCGAATCGACGAATACCCTGGTGTGCCGAAGGCGCCCTTCACACGTCAGACGGTGCAGGTGGTAGAGGACCTCCTGGGTCCGGCCGACGGCAAAGGCCGGGATGATGACGTTGCCGCCGCGTTCGAACAGGGTCTCCTTGACGATGCCGATCATCTCCTCCTCGGTTGCCGAGAAGTCCTTGTGTCGACGGTTGCCGTAGGTCGACTCGATGACCAGGATGTCGGCATCCTCGATGGGCGTCGGGTCGCGCAATATCGGGCGTCCCGGCTGGCCCAGGTCGCCGCTGAACACCAGCTTCGTTGAGAAGCCATGCTCGGTGACCCAGATTTCGATGATGGCCGACCCAAGAATGTGTCCAGCGTCCCGCAAGCGCACACGCACGCCGGGATGTGGCCTGAACTCGTGGTCGTATGGCTCCGTTCGCACCCGTTCCAGGCACTCTTCCGCGTCGACCATGGTGTACAGCGGGGTCGGCGCACGGGCACCACGGCGGCGTGCTTCGCGCTGCGCCTCGAATTCCTGGATGTGTGCACTGTCGCGCAGCATCACGCCAAGCAGCTCGGCCGTGGCTGGTGTCGTGAAGATCGGCCCCTTGAATCCTGCGCGCGTGAGTTTGGGCAGCAGGCCACTGTGATCGATGTGGGCGTGTGTCAGCAGTACGAAGTCGATGGACCGGGGCGCGAAGTCGAAGGGTCTGCGGTTACGGGCAGGCGCTTCACGACCACCCTGCACCATGCCGCAGTCCACCAGGAAGCGGGTGTTGTGGCCTTCCACCAGGAAGCAGGAGCCGGTCACCTCGCCGGCGGCGCCGAGAAAGGACAGTTTCATGGGTATTGCCTCCTGCCTTCGTCCGTTCCTGAGCGCTGCACATGGGCTGCTGGTGAAGGCGTTTCCCAGTCACCGCCCAGCGCCTTGTAGAGCGCCACCAACTGCGTTGCAGCAACCGTGTGGGCACGCGCGGCAGCCGTTTCGGCTTCATGCATGTTGCGCTCGGCCGCCAGCAGCTCGATCAGCGCAATATCACCGGCCTCATAGCGAGCCAGGGCATGACTTCGGCTCGCATTGGCCGCATCCACGGCAATCCGTCGACGATCGAGCGTATCCAGCCCGGCGTGGTACTCGCCGAGCGCCCGCTCGGCATCACCCAGCGCGGCAAGCACCGCCTGCTCGTAGGCAAGCGCAGCCTGCTGCTGGCGCGCGTTGCTGGCACGGATCTCGGCGCGCACGCGGCCACCGTCGAACAGGCGCCAGGAAATCAGCGGCAGGATGGAAAAAC
>CAZSYV010000238.1:0-2311 GCA_964610955.1 uncultured Klebsiella sp.
GCCGCAACGTAGAACTTGGCGACGAAGCCGGCGGTGAGCGGAACGCCGGTGAGCGAGAGCATCGCGACGGTCATCGTTGCCGCCAGGAAGGGGCGCTGCCAGAACAGGCCGCGCAGGTCGGCGAGTCCCTGGGCATCGTCGCCACGATACGGTGATGACAGCAGCGTCAGGACGCCGAAGGCACCGATGATCGCTGCCACATAGAACAGCAGATAGACGCGCAGTGCCTCGTCACCGATGCTGCTGCCGGCAAGGATCGCGATCAGCAGATAGCCGAAGTGGGCGATCGAGGAGTAGCCGAGCAGTCGCTTCACGTTGCTCTGGAACAGCGCCAGCAGGTTGCCGCCGAGCATCGATACCACGGACAGTCCGGCAAGCAGGGCATTTGGCAGTGCCGCGTCTCCCAGCCCCGAGTGCTGCCACCAGCGCAACAGCACCAGTACCACGGGAATCTTGGCCACGCTGGCAAGGAAGGCACCGATCGGTGCCGGGGCACCCTGATAGACATCCGGTGTCCACAGGTGGAACGGCGCCAGCGAGATCTTGAAGGCGATGCCGGCGAGCATCAGCGTGAGTCCGGCGAGCAGCAGCGGATCACCGGCCTGCATCGGCTCCACGACGTTGGTGAAGGCGAGCGAGCCGGTCTGTGCATACACCAGCGCCATGCCGAACAGCAGCAGGGCAGAGGCGGAGGCGGACAGCACCAGGTACTTGATCGAGGCTTCCAGTGAGCGGCGGTCACGGTAGATGTAGCCGATCATGCCGTAGAGCGGCATCGAGATCAGTTCCAGGCCGATCAGGAACGCGGCCATGTGGTTTGCCCCGACCAGCACGATCGCACCGCAGGTGGCGATCAGCAGCATCAGGTACATCTCGTCGCGGTTGTCCTGCAGGCCCTCCAGATAGGCGTGGGCGAGCGTTGCGCAGCCGAGCGTACCGATCAGCACGGTCACGGTGCCGAACAGCGACTGCCCGTCGTACTGCAGCAGTTCGGTGACCGGCATCTCGAGCGGCAGGGCATGGCGGGTGAACAGCGTCACCAGCAGCGCGGCGTTCAGGCCGAGAATCGTCAGCAGCGTGCTCATGAAGTGGTTGCGCCGCCAGGCGATCGACAGCATCACCGCGACCGCGGTCGTCGCCGTCACCAGCAGGGGTGCGAGCGCGAGGAGTTCGGGGGCTCCGATCGTCATGGCACGGCAGCTCCTGTGGCTTGCATGAGTGGCGGGTAGTACTGGCGCACATGGGCGACGCTGCCCTCGGCGAGGTCGAGCACCGGCTGCGGGTTGAGCCCGATCCAGATATTGGCCGCAGCAAGCGAGAGCAGCATCAGCGTCTCACGCCTGCCGAGACCCGGAATCGGCACGCTGGAGCGCGCCGGTCCGAACATGCTGCGGTGCACCATCGCCAGTGAGTACGCAGCGGCGAATATGAGTCCCCCGGTGGCCAGCACGATTGCAACCGGTGCGGTTGCGAAACTGCCGGCAAGGATCAGGAACTCGCCGACGAAGTTGGCCGTGCCCGGCAGGCCGAGCGAGGTCAGTGCGAAGAACAGCATGAAGGGCGGCAGCAGCGGCAGCCGCGACCACAGTCCCCCCATCTCGCGCATGTCGAGCGTGTGCAGCCGCTCATAGACCTGCCCGCAGAGGATGAACAGCGCCGAGGCCGAGAGCCCGTGCGCGAGCATCTGCACGATCGTGCCCTTGACCGCCATGGCACCGCCCGCGTAGATCCCGACCAGCACGTAACCCATGTGGGCGATCGAGGTATAGGCGACCAGGCGCTTGATGTCGGTCTGCGCAAAGGCCAGGATCGACGCGTAGAAGATGCCGGCGATGCCGAGCCAGATCGCGATTGGCGCAAACTCGGCCGAGGCATCCGGGAACAGCGGCAGCGCAAAGCGCAGCATGCCGTAGGCGGCGGTCTTCAGCAGCAGCCCGGCAAGGTCCACCGAACCGGCGGTCGGTGCCTGCGAGTGGGCATCCGGCAGCCAGCCGTGCAGCGGGACGATCGGCAGCTTGACGGCAAATGCCGCGAAGAAGCCGAGCATCAGCAGCAGCTCGACGCCTGCGTCGAGGCTCGTGCCGCGCAGGATCTCGTAGTCGAAGCTGAGCACGCCGGTGGCGTCGAAATGCGCGAATGCCAGGCCGAGGATCGACAGCATCATCAGCAGCCCGGAGGCCTGTGTGTAGATGAAGAACTTCGTTGCCGCCGAGATGCGTGAGCGCCTCGTTGCCGCCCGGTGCCCCCACAGGGCGATCAGGAAGTACATCGGCACCAGCATCATTTCCCAGAACAGGAAGAACAGGAACAG
>CAZSYV010000239.1:0-2263 GCA_964610955.1 uncultured Klebsiella sp.
CTGCTGCCCGGCTCATGCGCGAGAAGCACATCGGCTATCTCGTGGTCGTGGAACCCGATGTTGCGACGGGGGGAGAGCGACCCGTCGGCGTGCTCACCGATCGCGATATCGTGGTTACGGTAGTGGCTGGAGGTGCCGATCCGGCGGCGCTGCGCGTCGGAGACGTCATGACGCAGCAGCCCGTCACCGTGACAGCAGCCGAGCCCATCGGCGCGGCGCTCAAGATCATGCGGCGCGTCGGCGTACGCCGCCTGCCGGTAGTCGGCCCGCCAGGAGATCTCGCGGGAATCGTCTCGCTGGATGACATCGTCAACCACCTCGCAGATGAATTGCAGGACGTGGCCGGCTCGATCCATAACCAGCGGCGAATCGAAGACGCTCTGAGGCCCTGATTGCCCCTATCCGGGACATCTGCCTCCGAGTGTCAGCGCACAAGCCCCGGTGGAGCCCGCAATCATTATCGTGCCAATTCTGCCAGCAGAGAAGAAGTGCGTAAGATCAGGACTGCTATTCACGGAATGAAATCCAGACCTATGGGTAACTCCGCGAAATCGCCTGTCACGCCCACCGCGCCGGATGTCAGAGTGATACACGAGCGCATGCTGCAGGTTGCGCGCTTCGCGACCATGGGAGAGGTTACCGCCGGCATTGCCCACGAGATCAACCAGCCGCTTACCTCCATCGTCAACTACGCGCGCGCCTGCGAGCATTTCCTGGCCGCCGATGAACTCGACCTCGAGGAGGCGCGGATCGCCGTGCGCGAGATTGGCGCCGAAGCGCTACGCGCGGGCGATATGATCCGTCGCGTGCGCAAGCTGATTGGCAATCAATCCACTGAGTGCGCCCTCTGCGACATCAATGTGCTGATAGAGGATCTACGGGTGCTGGCAGTCGCCGACGCCCACCTTCACGGTGCGCAGGTCCATTTCGAACTCGATCCCACCCTGCCGTGTGTGAGCCTCGATGCCATCCAGATTCAGCTCCTGCTGCTGAACTTGCTGCGCAATGCGTTCGAGGCGCTCCCACAGACACCCGTGGGTGCGCGCGAAGTCGTGATTCGTACGGCCCCTGCCGCCGATGGCGATATCGAGATCAGTGTCTCGGACAACGGGGCCGGCGTGCTCCCCGGAATTGCCGACACCCTGTTCGATCCATTCAGCAGTACCAAAGAGAACGGAACGGGACTGGGTCTTGCCATCAGTCGCGCCATCGCCCGCGCACATGGCGGGTCGATTGGTTATCGCCCGCAGCAACCTGCCGGAACCTGCTTCTGGCTCCGGCTTCCCGCAACCGAAGTCGACGGGCCGTGAATACGCGTCCCCAGTTGGTCTATGTTGTCGACGATGACGAAGGGGTACGCGCGAGCCTGCGGAGCCTGCTGAAATCTGTCGGCATCGCAGCAGCCACGTTCTCTTCCGCGCAGGAATTCCTCGCCAGCTACCACGCCGCGCATCCGGGTTGCCTGCTGCTCGACGTTCGCATGCCGGGCATGAACGGGCTCGAGCTGCAGATCGAACTCAATCTGCGGGGTGCGATGATCCCTGTCATCTTCCTCACCGGCCACGGCGATGTGCCGATGGCGGTGGAAGCCATGCAGCACGGAGCGTTTGATTTTATCGAGAAGCCTTACCGCGAGCAGGCCCTGCTCGACAGCGTGCAGCGCGCCATGACCAGGGATCGGATGAATCGCGAGGCGCTCGAGGAGCATGATCTCATCCGCGCGCATTTGAGCTCACTGACGGCGCGTGAACGCGAAGTGCTCGACCTCATGACCCAGGGCAAATCAAACAAGGCCATGGCTGCGGAGTTGAATCTGAGTCAGCGCACTGTGGAGATCCATCGTGCCAAAGTGATGGACAAGATGGCAGCCGGCTCCATTGCGCAGCTGGTGCGCATGGTCATTGAGGTGGCAGAGCCTCGATCATGACCCTGCTGTATCCCGACCTGCCGCGCAACGCCGCAGGCATGCAGCAGCTGTTCCGGCAGTTCTCATTCCCGGGCGGCGTGGGCTTTCACGCCACTCCCGAGACGCCGGGCTCCATCCATGAAGGCGGCGAACTCGGTTACGCGTTGTCGCACGCTTACGGCGCGGCCTTCGACAACCCCGACCTCATCGTCTGCTGTGTCGTCGGAGACGGCGAGGCGGAGACCGGCCCGCTCGCGGCCGCCTGGCACTCGAACAAGTTCCTCAATCCTGTCACCGACGGCGCAGTACTGCCGATCCTGCATCTGAACGGCTACAAGATTGCCAATCCCGCGGTGC
>CAZSYV010000240.1:0-2217 GCA_964610955.1 uncultured Klebsiella sp.
CTGGCGCTCAAGCACGAGGATCATTTCCGCAATGCCTACTGAAACCTGCGCTGGCCTTGCAGGTGATCGAGATGACCCTGCCTGACACGCCCCGCAGCAGCAAGCAGCGTTACCGCCTGACGGCCATCGGGCGGCGATGGCTGGAGGCGCATCCCGGCGGGGATTCGGTCTGAGCCACCCGCACTCCCTCGGCAACCCGCCCCATTGCCATACGCTATAATTTTCGTCTATTCGATGGCGGTGCCGTCCGCCACCAATATTCAAAAAACCAACCACTCTCGGTTGGTTTTTTTTCTCACTACTATGGCTACTTCTGGCGTGCAGGAATTGCACGTTTCGGACGGATTTGCGGGTTTCTCCCGGCCCTCCTCAGTAGGGCCAGTGCAGAAACGTGCACAACTTGCACGTTACGTACTCTCAGGCTACATTCGTTCCCATGACGAACGTTGTGGCCATCTCTGGAACGCCCAATAGTTCACTGGCCAAGGAAAACCGGCCAGAGCCGGGTAGCGAGCGCAGCCTTGCGTTCCTCGGTGGCGACGGCCACGCCTACGCCTTCAACCTCGTTCGCGACTGGGAAGCTCAGCTCATCCATCTGGAAGGGCTCAAGGGCAACAGCGCCAAGAGCTTCGCCGACGACGTGTTCCGGCTGCTCAACCACGCCAAGGTCGCACCGTGGGACCTCAAGAAAGAGCATGTCACCAGCTTCTTGCAGGCGCGGTCCAAGCTGCGGCCGAGCGGCGCGCTGTCGCCGGCGACCGTCGGCAGCTACTGCGCTGCCTGGCGCTCGTTCCAGAACTTCATGCTCGAACTGGATCGCGTCAACGAGATCGTGGCGCGCTTCAAGACGCGACCACGCAAGTTCGTCACCGAAGAGAACTCGATTGCCGTCAAGAAGTACAAGGCGAACTGGGTTCCGCAGGCTTGGGCGCTGACGCCGGAAGAGATTGACGCGATTGATGCCCAGTTCGTGGCCGACATCAAGCAGGCGTTTGCGTCCCGGAGCAAGTCCCTGCTGCCGCTCCAGCGCGACCGCGTCATGTTCCACCTCTCGATCCACTTCGCCTTGCGCGTTTCCGAGTTGGTGACGGTCGAGCTTCCGGCGTTCCAGCCGAGCCACGATCCCAAGCTGGCTCACTTCGGAAATTTCGGCACGCTGACGATCACCGGCAAAAACGACGTGACCGGCACCATCCCGATGCGGGAGCCGGAAGTCTTTGGTCTGCTGGAGTGGTACCTGTCCTCTGTCCGCCAGAAGATCCTGCTGCGTCGGAAAGACGCTGGCAACGGCCTGTGCGAGTTCGACGGGCGGAAGTTCGTCACCTCACAGCTGCTGTTCCCCAGCGAGCGCGGCGGCGTGATCAACCCCCAGGCATTTCGCAAGCGCCTGAAGAAGATGGCGATGCGCGCTGGCGTGATCCGCAAGAAGCTCACACCGCATGTGCTGCGCCATACCGGGTGCACGCTCATGGTGCCGGTGTACTCGCCCGAAATCGCGCAGAAGTACATGCGCCACAAGAACCTGTTCACTACGCTCTACTACTACCACCCCACACCGCTGAACGCCGCGCACGAGGTCAACAGCGCCGTTGCCCTGTTCCGCGATGACGAGGAATGACGTGATACACGAGGTCCGACCATGAAGATCAAGCTCCGCAACCGACTCGAGGTTCTGATGAAGGACTCGGGCGTCAACAGCTTCGAGGAGATGGCCCAGCGCCTGACGCAGAATCAAGGCTGCAAGATCACGCGCACCGCACTGAGCCGGAAGTTTCGCGATCAGGATGTATCGCTCGCGCTTTCCATGATCGAAGCGATCTGCAACGAACTGCAGTGCCTGCCCGGCGACATTTTCGAGACCGATGTGTCCGACGCTTCCGAGACCTTCGTGGAAGAGCTGCGCACGCGGCTGCAACCGTTCCGCTACGGCACGATCCGCCTGCAGAAGCCCGGGCCGGCGACTGAGATGGCTTCCGAGCCGACAGGAGAAGTCGCCTCAACGCCCGCCAAGAAGGCAAAGCCGGCGATGGATCTGGATGCAATCGCCGGTCCGCGGGTCTCGCATCTGCACGCCGGCAAGCTGAAGAAGTGAGTTGAGCCTTGGCCATTGCCTGCGCCCTGTGTGACAGCATCGGCCGCGGTGAACGCTGGCGTGCGCCACGTTTCTGCATGAGAACGCGGGTCGATCCGCCGGGCACCTGCTGGCTGCATTCCTCC
>CAZSYV010000241.1:0-2215 GCA_964610955.1 uncultured Klebsiella sp.
GGTCGGAACTTACCCGACAAGGAATTTCGCTACCTTAGGACCGTTATAGTTACGGCCGCCGTTCACCGGGGCTTCGATTCAAAGCCTCGTCAGATGTTGCCATCCAACTAACCTCTCCTCTTAACCTTCCGGCACTGGGCAGGTATCAGCCCCTATACTTCACCTTACGGTTTCGCAGAGACCTGTGTTTTTGTTAAACAGTCAGTAGAGCCACTTCGCTGCGAATCTCAAACGCTTCCAATCGCTTGTAACGCCCAAGATCCATCCTTCTCCCGAAGTTACGGATGCATTTTGCCTAGTTCCTTAACGGAGGTTCTCCCGATCGCCTTGCATTTCTCATGCCGTCCACCTGTGTCGGTTTGCGGTACGGGCGTCGTTTCTTCTTCCTTTAGAAGTTTTTCTCGTCAGCGTGAACTCACCGACTTGCGGGCTTGCGCCACCGCTTACATCTCCCCTCAATCTGCGGATTTGCCTACAGATCTCATCAAGTTGATGCTTCGCACCTGCCATGTCCATTCGGCAGGCTCGGCTATCCTTCTGCGTCTCTCCCTCAGTCCAAAACGACGGTATCGGAATGTTGACCGATTGTCCATCACCTACGGCTTTCGCCCTCGGCTTAGGCCCGACTAACCCGCCGCGGATGACCCTTGCGGCGGAACCCTTAGACTTATGGCGGCAAGGATTTTCACCTTGCTCTCGCTACTCATCCCAGCATTCGCACTTCCTTTCGCTCCACCAGTCGTCACCGTCTGGCTTTATCGCTCAGGAACGCTCCTCTACCAATGCACACCCTCTTTCAGATGTCGCATTCCGTGGTTTCGGTGGTATGCTTGAGCCCCGTTATATTTTCCGCACAAGAACACTTGACCAGTGAGCTATTACGCACTCTTTAAAGGGTGGCTGCTTCTAAGCCAACCTCCTGGCTGTCAAAGTATTCTCACATCGTTTCCCACTTAGCATACACTCGAGGACCTTAACCGACGGTCTGGGCTGTTTCCCTTTCCACAATGAAGCTCATCCCCCACTGTGCGACTCCCACGCTCCTCAACGCCATTCAGAGTTTGATATGGGTTGGTACGCTTTATAGCGCCCTAGCCATGCCAGCGCTTTACCTGCGTTGATTTCTGAATCCTTGCGAATTCTACGTGAGGCTAGCCCTAGAGCTATTTCGAGGAGAACCAGCTATCTCCCGGTTCGTTAGGCATTTCACCACCTACCCACAGGTCATCGCCAAATTTTGCAACATTTGTGCGTTCGGTCCTCCATGCCGTGTTACCGGCACTTCAACCTGCCCATGGGTAGCTCACCGGGTTTCGGGTCTACTCCACGCTACTTGCCGCCCTCTTCGGACTCGCTTTCGCTCCGACTCCGGGTGTCTCTCCCTTAGTCTCGCAACGTAAAGTAACTCGCTGGGTCATTCTTCAAGAGGCACGCCCTCAGGCCCTGAGAATCTTGCGATCCCCCATCGCCCTCGGACTGCTCGTAGGCACACGGTTTCAGGTACTATTTCACTCCCCTCGTCGGGGTGCTTTTCACCTTTCCCTCACGGTACTCGTTCACTATCGGTCGCCAAGAGTATTTAGTCTTGGGAGGTGGACCTCCCTGCTTCAGACAGGATTAGCGTGCCCCGTCCTACTCAGGCGCTCGACCCAAGCGTGTTCGCTTTCTCCTACGGGACTTTCACCCTCTCCGGTCAGGCTGTCCAGACCTGTTCGGATAACAAACACCTTTTTGCTTGTCGCCTTGCGGCGGTCGAGGCCTACAACCCCATACTGCTTGCAGTATGGTTTGGACTCCTCCGCGTTCGCTCGCCACTACTTGCGGAATACTCTCTTTTCCTCAGGATACTTGGATGTTTCGGTTCTCCTGGTGCCCTTCTCTGAATCTATGTGTTCAATCCAAAGATGACGATGGTTCACATCGCCGGGTTGCCCCATTCGGAAATTCACGGATATTGCGCCCGCAGACGGCTCCCCGTGACTTTTCGCAGTCTACCGCGTCCTTCTTCGGCTCCTGGCGCCAAGGCATCCACCCTGTGCCCTTTGTAACTTATTCTCGGGATTGCTCTTGAGTCAATCCAACCGGATGTCGCCATCCAGCTCGCATGCGCCTCCGCGCATGTCCTTTAACCTTTTGTTAAAGATTGCCATTCACTTGCGATAACGTCCCGTCCTGGCGGAACTTTATCGCTCCTCTCATTCGGTTGGTAAGGTGC
>CAZSYV010000242.1:0-2194 GCA_964610955.1 uncultured Klebsiella sp.
TAGCTGATCATCGACATCGCCGGGATCGGTGAGAAGCCGACGACCCGATCCGGCCCGTGGCGCTTGATGGTATGGACGTTGGCGGCGGCAACGATCTCGTTCACCTCGTCCCAGCTCGCACGCACGAAGCCACCCAGGCCGCGACGGCTCTGGTAGTCGCGGCGCTTCGCATCATCACCCGCCACCGACTGCCACGCCGCGACCGGATCGAGCGTGCGTCGCGCCTCGCGCCAGTGGCGCAGCAGCCGTGCGCGCACCATCGGATACTTCACCCGGTTGGCGCTGTACAGGTACCAGGAATAGCTCGCACCACGCGCGCAGCCCCGCGGTTCGTGGTTCGGCATGTCGGGGCGGGTGCGCGGGTAATCGGTCTGCTGTGCCTCCCAGGTGACCAGACCACCCTTGACGTGGATCTTCCACGAACACGATCCGGTGCAGTTCACGCCGTGCGTGGAACGTACCACCTTGTCGTGCGCCCAGCGGTTGCGGTAGGCGTCTTCCCAGGTACGGTCCTCGCCCGTGGTCGTCCCATGCCCATCGGCAAAGCTTTCGCGGCGGCGGGAAAAGTACTTCAGACGATCGAGAAAATGACTCATAGCGTTGCCTCCACGGGTTTGCTGCGCAGCAGTGGATCGTTCAGCACGGACGGGCTGCCCCGCGCCGCGAATAGAACCACCAGGTGAGCACGACGCAGCTCAGATAGAACACGATGAACATCCACAGTGCTGCGTGCGGTGTGCCGGTCAGTGCAAGCGAGGTGCCGTAGCTCTTGGGGATGAAGAAGCCGCCGTAGGCACCGATCGCGCCGCTGAAGCCAAGCACCGCCGCTGCCTGGCGATTGCCTTCGCGCAGTGCGTTCTCCTCTGCCCCGGCGCCACGGCCGCGGGCGGCCTCGGCGCACTCATCGAGGAAGATCACCGGAATCATGCGGAACGTCGAACCGTTGCCGATTCCCGTGGTGATGAAGAGCAGCATGAATGCAAGGAAGAAACCGGTAAGGTTGCCCGGCGCCCCTGCAGCGCCTGCGGCCGGCAGGTAATGCAGCGCAAGCACGACCCCGATGATCATCGCCATGAAGTTCCACAGCGTCACGCGGGCACCACCCACCCGGTCGGAAAGCCAGCCCCCGAACGGGCGCGCCAGCGCTCCGGCAAAGGGCCCCATCCACGCGAACTCGAGCGGATCGACTCCCGGAAACTGGCTCTTGATCAGCAGGGGAAAACCCGCGGAGAAGCCGATGAACGAGCCGAAGGTGCCGATGTAGAGCCAGCACATGATCCATGTGTGCCGGTTGCGGAAGATCACGCTCTGGTCGACGAAGGAAGCGCGCGCATCGGCGATGTCGTGCATCATCAGGAACGCGAGCAGCGAGACGATCACGATCGGCACGACCCACAGGAAGGTCGCGTTCTGCAGCCACAGGTGTTCGATGTCACCACCCGGGAGCACCACCGTCTGCGGCGTGCCGCCAAACCAGCCGAACACGCCTGCGGCGATCACCAGCGGCACCATGAACTGCACGGACGACACGCCGAGGTTGCCGAGCCCGGCGTTCAGGCCGAGCGCGGAACCCTTGCGCTCCTTCGGAAAGAAGAAGCTGATGTTCGCCATCGACGAGGAGAAGTTGCCACCACCGAAACCACACAGCGCCGCCAGCACCAGCATCACCCAGTACGGTGTCTGTGGATCCTGCACGGCAACGCCGATGCCGATGCACGGCAGCAACAGCAGCAGCGTCGAGATCACCGTCCAGCGACGCCCGCCGACGATCGACACCATGAATGAATAGAAGATGCGCAGGGTGGCGCCCGACAGCGCCGGAAGGGCCGCCAGCCAGAACAGCTGGTCGGTCGTGTAGTCGAAGCCCGCCAGCGGCAGCTTGGTCACCACTGCGCTCCAGACCATCCATACCGCAAAGGCAAGAAACAGCGCCGGAATCGAGATCCACAGGTTGCGGTTGGCGATTGCGCGCCCCTCGGTCTCCCAGAACACCCGGTCCTCGGGCGTCCAGATCCGCAGCAGGCGGGTGGCGGACTTGCTTTCGCTCATGAAGGATTCTCCACGGAAGGCGCGGCCGTCACGGCTCCACGCAGGCTGAATTCGGATGAATGCCGGCCCATGACCTCGGTCTTGCGCACCTCGGTGAAGTACATCCAGATCAGCGACATCCAGACGACCCCGTAGAGGAACATGA
>CAZSYV010000243.1:0-2186 GCA_964610955.1 uncultured Klebsiella sp.
CTTGCCGACTGGCTCGGCATCATCGGCGGGGCGAGCTTCGCGCTGGTGAACGTGATGGTGCGCCGCAACCGCGAGGTGCCCGACGAGACGCGCGCACTGGCCATGTTCATCGGTGGTTGTGCGGTGGCGATCCTGATGGCGCTCGCACTGGTGACAAGCGATACGATTGCTCCGCCCCCTGCGCTCTCCTGGCTGTGGCTGGCCGGCAACGTGGTGCTCGCACTGGCACTGCTGGGTGGCAATTTCGCCCTGCAGTACGGTGCGGCACGCCTGCCTGCCGCGGTCACGGCAATAGTTATGCTTTCCGAAGTGGTGTTTGCTGCACTATCTTCCATAGGCTTGGCGGGAGAGACGCTGGAGACACGCACCATCGCGGGTGGGCTGCTGATCCTCGGGGCGACGCTGCTCGCCCGTCCCCAGGTTCCCCGGGAACCGCCACCGGCACACGAAGAAGTACCCGGGCGATGCTAGCCTCTCATTGAGAGTCTTCCGGGGTCACAGGTCTCCATCCAGGGATGCGATGCACGACATGAAATTTCGCGGCTTTTCCTCCTTGAGAATGAAGATCCTGACACTCGTCGAGTTCGGGATCGAGGCAGGCTCGCTGCTGCTCGCGATCATCCTGCTGCACGTCCAGGTACCGCTGCTCGAATTCGAAGTCGTCAACCTGTCGCTCGTCTACGCAACGATCTTCGCACTCATCACGCAGCTGTTCTCGCTGTCACTCGGGCTCTACAACCCGAAATCGCGTGAACCCTACCGCGCCGTCGTCCGCCGCGTGATACTGGCAATCGCGATGGGTGGCTTCACCCTGATGCTGGTAACCCTGATGTTTGCCACGGTGGCCCTGTCACCCGAGGCAGTGCTGCTGGCGGTGATCGTCAGCATGTGTCTCGTCTGCCTGGTCCGGTTTGCCGATTACCACTCCAAGTTCCTGACAAGCCGCAAGATCAACGTGCTGGTGATCGGCGCCGGCAAGCGCGCCTCGATCATCGAGCAGCGCATGAAGCGTCACGTCGACCGCAAGCACTTCAACCTCCACGGCTTCGTGGTGATGCGCGGCGACTCCCCCGATGGCATCCAGAAAGAGAGGAAGTTCACGCTCGAAGGCCAGAACCTCTCCGAGTACATCCTGAAGAACGATATCGATGAACTGGTCATCGCCTGCGACGAGCGCCGCAACAACCTGCCCATCGGCCTGCTGTTCGAATGCAAGATGCGCGGCACCAGCGTGATCGAGATCGTCGACTTCATCGAACGCGAGATCGGCCAGGTTGCGGCGAACCTGATCCATCCGAGCTGGGTGATCTACTCGAACGGTTTCACCTCGCCCAACGATCTGCGCAACGCCCTCGACCGGCTGTTCAACGCGGTGACCGCAGCAGTTCTGCTTCTCGTCACGTCCCCATTCATGCTGGGTGCCTGGCTGGCGATCAAGCTCGAGGACGGTTTGCGTGCGCCAGTACTGTATATCCAGGAGCGCGTTGGACTGAACGGCAAGGTGTTCAACATCATCAAGTTTCGCAGCATGTGCGAGAACGCCGAACCCGGCCAGCCCGTGTGGGCGGAACGCAACGACCCGCGCACAACCCGCGTCGGCGAGTATCTGCGCAAGTACCGCATCGACGAACTGCCGCAGCTGTGGAATGTGCTGCGCGGCGACATGGGGCTCGTGGGGCCACGCCCCGAGCGCCCCCACTTCGTCAAGGATCTGATCGAGAAGATCCCGTACTATAACCAGCGTCACAACGTGAAGCCGGGGCTGGCCGGCTGGGCACAGCTCAGGTATCCCTACGGATCAAGCAACGAGGATGCGCTGGAAAAACTCAAGTTCGATCTCTATTATGTGAAGCACCGCAGCTTCCTGCTCGACCTCCATATCCTGGTGCAGACCGTGGAAGTGGTGCTGTTCGGCAAGGGGCGCTGAGGCACGCAACTCCATTGCGTCACTCCCGCGAAAGCGGGGGGCCAGTCTGCTCGCGTGCAGCGACGCTACCGATGCAGTGTGGGTTCCCGCTGTCGCGGGAATGACGGGGGTGCGGGAATGACGGGGGTGGTACTGGTTGCCCGCTTTCGCGCTCTATTTCGTCACCCCTGCTCCATCTCGCCACGCCCGTTCCATCTCGCCACCCCCGTTCCATCTCGCCACGCCCGTTCCATCTCGCCACGCCCGTTCCATCTCGCCA
>CAZSYV010000244.1:0-2173 GCA_964610955.1 uncultured Klebsiella sp.
GTTTCCGCAAGCCGTTCACCGAGCACTTTTATGGAACTCGCTGATTCATGTCGCCGCCCTCTTCCACCGCATCGATCGAGAGGTCGAGTCGCTGCACGTGGCCGAACGCGCGCCCGATCGATGCCGCGCGATTCCGACTTGTTGCCCGATGAATCGGCGATTTCCGTGGCAACGCTTGCCGAACTCGCTGCTGGCCCTCGCGCCAGCAAGTCAACTCATTAAATTTACGCCAGATAGATCCAGCCTGCGAATTTCGATACCTCCAGATGTACCACGATCGCACAAGTCAGCCGATATACACCAAGTCAGTTCGCTCCCGGACGGGGCACACGTTATCAGATACCAAGTGCCGACTTGCTGTCCGCGAGGCGCGCCGCCCCTCGCTTCGGCCCTCAACCACGTCGTGGCGTCTGATTTCATCTCAATCAGGTACATCCGGGCCGACACGTTGCAGAATGGGTGCCGCAGGATCTCGTGGAGCACAGGATGTCCGCCGCTTCTACGCGTGAACCTCCGTCTTCCGCCGAGCCAGGCACGGCTCAGCGTCACCATGTCGATTTGGTGCGACAGGCCATCCTGGCCGCATCGAGCCACAATACCCAGCCCTGGAAATTCCGGCTCGAGCCCCACGCCATCTCAATCCTGCCCGACCTGTCGCGCCGCTGTCCGGCGGTCGATCCGGACGATCACCATCTGTACGCCAGCCTCGGGTGCGCTGCGGAGAACCTGCTCATCGCCGCGCAGGCGGCAGGGCTGAAAGGCCACGCTTCGTACTCCGCCGCCGAGGCCGGCGTGCGGGTGGATTTCGAGAAGATGGCGCCTTCGCCCACGGATTTGTTCGAGGCCATCCCGAAGCGCCAGTGCAGCCGCGCGCAGTACGATGGGACCGCACTCGCCACGGAGCAGCTACGACTTCTCGAGGACGCGGGCCAGGGCGATGGGGTGTCGGTCAGGCTGCTGACGGATCGCAAGGTGATCGCGCAGGTCGCCGAGTTCGTCGCCGCCGGCAACAGCACGCAGTTTGCGGATCCTGCGTGGACTCAAGAGCTGAAAACCTGGATTCGCTTCAACGCCCGGGAGGCGGCCAGCAGCGGGGATGGCCTCTACGGTCCGGTGATGGGCAGCCCGGATGTACCGCGTTGGCTGGGAGCGCTCTTCATGCGCCTCGGGTTCTCGGCAGAGCGCCAGAACCGGAAAGATGTCGCGCACACCCACAGCTCTGCTGCCGTGGCCGTGGTGCATTCGGAGCGCGACGACATACCACATTGGATCGAGGCCGGTCGCTGTTACGAACGCTTCGCCCTGCAGGCTGCGGCACTGGATCTGCGCACGGCCTTCATCAACCAGCCCGTGGAGGTGTCTGCGCTTCGCACCCAGTTTGCCGCCTTCCTCGGCATCGGGCATCGGCGACCCGACTTCATCGTGCGCATCGGGCACGGTCCGGTAATGCCCCGATCACGCCGCAGGCCGGTGGAGAGTGTGCTTGTCTGAGCGCCATGCACCACGATACGTGCGCGGCCTCCTGATCGCGTGGCTGACTGCATTCCCTGCACTGCCGGCATCCGGCCAATCACCGATCCCGACCCTCGATGACTAGATGATCAACCGGATTGACGCCTTTGTGGTCAGGGAGGTCGTCGATTCGGGGTTGCCCGGCGTCGCCATCGCGGTGCTGCGTGACGGCCACGCGCCGCATGTACGCGGCTTCGGCCAAGACGGCAGGGGTCGGGCCATCACCGGCGATACGCCGTTTCCGATCGGCTCCCTCACGAAATCCTTCACGGCGCTGCTCACCCGGCAGGAAATCGAGGCAGGGCGCCTCGATGCCGGCACACCCGTCCAGCACTACCTGCCGTGGTTTCGCGTCGCCGATGCGGAAGCTTCGTCAAGGATCACGCTGCGCCACCTGCTGAACCAGACCAGCGGCCTTGCGCGCGCCGACGGTATTGCCCCGCTCGTGAGACGCAGTGAGGCGGGCGTCAGCGACTTTGCGCGCGATCCGGGCACGGTGAAGCTCAATCGCCCCGTCGGCGAGCGCTTCGAATACAGCAATCTGAACTATGTGCTGCTCGGTGCAATCCTGCAGGCCGAGACCGATCGACGCTGGGACGCACTGGTGCGCGAGCGCGTGCTGATGCCGCTCGCAATGACACACAGCCACACCGATCACGAC
>CAZSYV010000245.1:0-2134 GCA_964610955.1 uncultured Klebsiella sp.
CCGTTGTCCACATGGTGACAAAAGGCCTGGATCGCCACGCTACGCTCGCGATGACAAGGTGGGGGCGCGCGTGACGACACAGGCGCGTCATTACGAGGCGCTGCACTTCCCCAAGCCCGTCATTGCGAGGAGCCGGAGGCGACGCGGCAATCCAGGACGTGCCCACTCCTGGATCGCTTCACTACGTCGGCGATGGCGGAGTGCCTGGTTAAACATCAAGGCATAAAGTAATGCATAATAGCCTTACTTTTTTGTTGGAGTGGTGGCATGACTACATTGACGGTTACCGCAAAGGGCCAGGTCACGTTGCGGAAGGACTTGTTGCAGCACCTGGGGGTTGAGCCGGGCCAGAAGATCGATGTCACCGAGTTGCCTGGCGGCCGCATCGAAATAAGAGCTGCTCGTGTGGCAGGCACGATAGGTGACTTCATTGGTCTGCTTGCCGGAAAAAGCACGAAGGTGGCCACCCTCGACGAAATGGAGGAAGCGATAGCCAAGGCCTGGGCCGATCAGCAGTGAAGATTACCGTCGATACCAATGTCCTGGTGCGGGCCGTCGTGCGTGATGACCCCGACCAGGCAGCACTGGCCATACGCTGTTTGCGTGAGGCAAGCCTGATCGCGGTGGCGATGCCCACCCTGTGCGAGTTTGTCTGGGTCCTGCGTCGAGTCTACAAACTGGACCCGGAGGACATCGCCACAGCCGTGGAGGCGTTGCTCGACACGGCGAACGTGGCGGTGAATCGACACGCGGCAGAGGCAGGCCTGGAGATGCTTCAAGCGGGAGGCGACTTTGCCGATGGCGCCATTGCTCATGAAGGAAATTGGCTGGGAGCCGAGACGTTTGTTTCCTTCGACAGGAAAGCGGTGGCCCTGCTGACGGCACAAGGCCGTTCGGCCACGTTGCCGGATATGCGTGGAGCATGAAGCTCATCGTCATCATCGCCGGGATCCAGCCAATTGCGGCGCGCCACTCCCTCCTCGCCATTGCCAGGAGACGCAGGCGACGCGGCAATCCAGGGTTTTGAAGAACCGGACCGTTGTCCACATGGTGACGAAAGGCCTGGATCGCCACGCTACGCTCGCGATGACGAGGGGTGTGGGTCACCACGCCCCTCCGCGGTACGCGATGACACCCAAGCCCGTCATTGCGAGGAGCCGCAGGCGACGCGGCAATCCAGGGGTGTGAAGGACTGGGCCGTTGTCCACATGGAGACGAAAGGCCTGGATCGCCACGCTGCGTTCGCGATGACGAGGTATGGGGCGCGCGTGACGACACAGGCACGTCATTACGAGGCGCCGCACTTCCCAAGCCCGTCATTGCGAGGAGCCGAAGGCGACGTGGCAATCCAGGGGTGTGGAGGACCGAGCCGTTGTCCACATGGTGACGAAAGGTCTGGATCGCCACGGGGCTTCGCCCCTCGCGATGACGCGGGGTGTGGGACACCACGCCCTTCCGTGGCACACGATGACGCCCAAGCTCGTCATTGCGATAAGCCGACGGCGACACGGCAATCCCCAGCGCCGTCATTGCGAGGAGCGCAGCGACGCGGCAATCCAGTTCTACGCCGTCATGGCGATGAGGCACGGTAACGCAGCAAGCCTTAAACGTGAAACCTGATCTTTGCGCCCTGACACCATCCTTCGCCCGGCGCCAACGGACATGCCAGTATTTAGCATGATCATGCTATTCTTTAGCCATGTCACTCGCCAGCGCTCTATTCACAGAAAGCCAGTCCCGCCTCTACCCCTGGCTGTTCGGCCAGCCCGAGCGCAGCTTTCACCTGAGCGAACTGCGCCGCTTGACCGGGCTGGGCAGTGCCTCCCTACAAAGAGAACTGAACCGACTGGCCGCAGCGGGCCTGGTGCACGCCAAGCGGGTTGGCAACTTGCGTCGTTTCCAGGCCAATCCAGAAAGTCCGGTCTACGACGAGCTGGTCAACCTGACACGCAAGACACTGGGCGCCGAGCCCCTGCTGCGCGAGGCCTTGCAACCACTCGTCCCACCGCTGGAAGCAGCCTGGATATACGGCTCAATCGCCAAGCGAACCGACACTGCCCAAAGCGACATCGACCTGATGCTGGTGGGCCACGACCTCCTGCTCAGCACCGTAATGGAAAAACTACTTCCCCTC
>CAZSYV010000246.1:0-2088 GCA_964610955.1 uncultured Klebsiella sp.
TGATCGTCTCGCGCATCAACGAGGTCGCCGCCCGCAGCGAAGAGAAAAACAACGACACCCTCGGTCGGTGAGCTCTCCGTTTCCGAACTGACGTGATGATCTCGCTTCCCGCATACGTTCGATGAGCCCGGCCTGCCGGGAGGCGGGCCGCAACGTCTGGTGATGCTCCCGACCAGCAGATGGGTACTGACGTGCCCGGTTTTTGCGGGTCATCGTCATTCGTTGGAGAACCGCCTTGGGTTATGCGGGGAGGGCGATTGTCCGAGCGCCAGGCTGGGCACGCACATTGGCGACCAATCACCCTTGCCGACGCCGTAGATGACGGCTCGTCGATGTACCGCGTTGGCGTGCACAGCGGTGGCGCACAGGATCAATTTTCTTGTTTCAGGAATGGCCAAATCGGCTCAAAGATATTTTTTGAACGTACTCGCCGTCACCGCCACGCTCAGCGCGAACAGCGTAGCGAACGGCAGTACCACAAAGCTCGGATGCAGACTGAACGGAAGCGACAGGTAGATCACCCAGGTCAGCACCAGCAGAGGCAGCGCCGATCGCTTGGCCCAGTGATAGACGAAGGAGCTCTCTCGCCCGCCTCCCCAACGCCTCAGATCGCGCCTGACGAGACCATCGACAATGGCCACCAGGGTGAACATCAGGAACACCGGCATGGCGAGCGCGAGCACCGCGAGCCGGACCGAGAAGATCTGCGTCACCTGCATCGCCGCCAACACGTAGTCTGCGATCGGCCGAAAGACGCTGTGTAACCACCTGCGCAATCGCGGATCGGCCGGTTCCGGTGTTCGCCCAACCCATGCGATGAAATCACTGAGGTGCGTGAACTCAAACAGCAGGTAATAGGTGCGATCTGCCACGTTTCGCGTGAACCGCGCGGGATCCGAACTGACGAGGCTGCGGCCAAAGTCAGCCTGCAGGTAGCCGATCTCGGTGACCAGCATGGCCCGGCTGTGCTCGAGTCCCTCGGCCGGCCACCACAGTGTCATGCCGACCCATTCGATCACGATCGAGAAGAGGAGCGAGAGGAGGAGCCACTTGATCCCCTGGGCGATGGTCGTAAGCAGTCGCGCGAGTAACCCCTGGCGCACCTCTCGGGGCCGTCTGGACTCGGCAACCTCAGTGGCCATCCGCGCCCTCGGCTGGCAACAACACCTCGGTATCGGCAAGCGCGAGCCACCAGCTCTCCCGGTGACGGTACCAGTGGTCGTTGGTGATGTAGGTGCGCTCCATCTCGTTCGCGATGGCAGCAAGGCTCTCCGGCATCTCGGCGTCCCCACGGTCATCCGGCAACGGCATGCGCACCTTCCACAGGCTGCCGCCCTCGAGGAGCGCAAAGGCCTGCCCCTTGGGAAGCCGGACGAGTTCGGCCGGCGTCAGCATCGGCACTTCGGTAACGCTGATGCGGTCTTCGTTGCGGGACTGGAAGTCGATATTCGAGGTCGGGTCGGAGGAATCGTTCACGCCCGAGACATTCATCAGCGTGAACACCTCGACCCGGGGCAACTGCTCGGTCAGCATCTCGGCGGTCGCCAGCTCCTTCACCCGCAACATGACCAGGGTGTTGAAGTTACCGGCTACCTGCCCGGCCTTGGCGCGATTGCCGATCCGGGCTTCCACATCGGACCAGGTCTGCGTGTAGGCGGTGACCTGGAAGCCCGCGCCGCCAGCCTTGTTCAGGAGCGGCACGAACTCATCACCGATCAGCTCGTTGAACTCATCCGCGTGCATCGAGATCAAAGGCATCCGGGAAGGGTTTGCTGGGGCGTCTTCGGCGGGGTCCGCCATGCCGTGCTTGTAGATGTGACCTGCCACCGACACCAGGTCGGCAAACATGGAGTTGCCGACAGCACTCGCGACCGTCGTGTCGGTCAGCGCATCGAGTCCGACGTAGACGATGCCGTTACGCCGGATCGCCTCCAGCCACTCAAAAATCGGGCGGGTATCGTCCGGGTTCAGGTAATCCGGCGAGATCAGTTCAGCGATCCGCCCGGTCGTCAGCTTCTCCATCAGTGGGCCAACGGAGCTCACGATCTTGTCGAAGTAGGTCTTGTCGTACTTGAAGGCGGAGACCAG
>CAZSYV010000247.1:0-2069 GCA_964610955.1 uncultured Klebsiella sp.
ATTTGCGCAAGGCTGTAACCGGCGCCACAACGGAGGTTTCCTGAAAGATATTCCCACCTACTGGCTGGAGACGGCCACCGCAGCGGCACGAGCTGCCGGGGCGGCAATCCTTGCTCTGCGCCAGCCCGCTCCCGAGCGTCGACGCAAGCCCGACGGTAGCTGGGTGAGCGCAGCTGACCACGCCGCCTCGCACACGATCGTGCAACGGCTGGCGCCACTCGATCCGAGCGTTCCCGTGATCAGTGAGGAAGGCGAGCACGATCCCGGCGATGCGCAGCGCTTCTGGCTGGTCGACCCGCTCGACGGCACGCACGAGTTCCTGCGCGGCAGCGACATGTTCAGCGTGAACATCGCCCTGATCAGTGACGGCTACCCTTGCTTTGGCGTGATCTACCTGCCGACGAGCGGCATCCTTTATCACGGAGCCAGCGAACTCGGCGCATGGCGTGACGGCGAGCCGATCCATACGGGCAGCACCGATCACGGCCCGGGCAGCGACTGCCGGGTGCTGGTGAGCCCTGGACAGGTCGATGCACTGCGCGCCGAGATCAGGCCGCAGCTTGCAACGCTCGGCATCGGCACCCGGGTCACGGCGGAAGTCGGTGCAATCAAGTTCTGTCACCTCGCCCAGGGTGATGCCGACGTGTACCTGCGCAGGACCCGCACCTGCGGCTGGGACAGTGCTGCGGGACAGGCGATTCTGGAAGCAGCCGGTGGCGCGGTCTACGACGCCCACTGGCAACGGTTGCGCTACGCCTACCGCCCGCACTGGTACAACAGTGATTTCATCGCGGTCGCCGATCCGGTCTGGCGGGAGCGCCTCGCACCGGCCTGAGCGGGCGCCCGGCGCGGCTCAGGCGACCAGACGGCGCCTCTGCGACGGCGGATCGACGCGGCGCAGGTAGTACTCGGTCGGATGGACGCGCCCCATGTCGTCGATCGCAGCGGCATGAACGATCCCGAGGATATCGCCGGCCGCATCGTAGATCACCGTCTCCCAGGCCTTGCGACGGATGTCGCACCCCGGAGTGCAGCCCAGTCGCCGATTGAACTCGCTGTGATCGACCTGCACGAAGAAACTATCACCCGAAAGCATGACTGATGTTCCATACATACTGTTGATGCGTACAGTATAGATACTGTTTCCGGAGCTGCAAGTCACCGCCTGATCCCCACGGCCTTCCGAACTGTCTGCATACTAGTACACGGAGCGCGAACGCGCCCCACGGACCCCCAACATGTGGTGGAGCACAGCAAGGACGTGCACCAGATCTTGAGTGATGAACTCAGCCGGACAGCCGGGAACGGAACATGAAAAACACCGCACCGAGAAGGCACAGCCCGGCCCAAAGGTAGTCGAGTGTGAGTTTTTCACGCATGTAGAACAGCGAGAACGGCACGAAGACCAGCAGGGTGATGACCTCCTGCAGGATCTTCAGTTGCCCGAGGTTCATCACGGTGTGACCGATGCGGTTTGCCGGCACCTGGAACAGGTACTCCGCAAGCGCCACGCCCCAGCTGAGCAGCGCCGCAACGATCCAGGGCCTGTCGGCCAGGTTCTTCAGGTGCGCGTACCACGCAAAGCTCATGAACACATTGCTGCAGAGCAGCAGGGTGACCGTGCTCAGGTATGGGGACATCGGAGCGCTCGCGAACTGTACGGAGGCACACAGCGTAGTCGAGCAGCGTCTCGGACGAGGGAGCGCAGGCAAACACTCACTCAGCGGAGCTGATTATCACTTGCGGATGCAAATCGATCTCAATACTATGCGCGACTCGTTCCTTGCTCCCATTCCTCCCTGCCGGCAAAAACCCATGCAACACTCCCCTGCCCAGTCCCTTGCCCTGCGCGCCTCACGGTCCCTGATCGCACTTTCCATCGGAGCCACGCTGTGTTCACCCGCACTCGGCGCCCGGTCGCAGGAGCAGATCGACACCATCGTCGTGAACGGGCAGCGTTACCTGCCCGACTACAACGTACGCCAGACCCGTGGCGCCACCAAGATCGATGCGCGCCTGCTCGACGTGCCGCAGGCCATCACCGTGGTGACCGACAAGCTGGTTGCCGA
>CAZSYV010000248.1:0-2055 GCA_964610955.1 uncultured Klebsiella sp.
GCGACGACCTGCCGCGCTTCGAGGCGCGCTTCAAGGAGCTGCTCAACGTCAACACCATCAACGAGATCGCCAACTTCAACGCCCAGCTCGCCCGCGAGCGGGAGACGATCAGGGAGCGTGTCGGCCTCATCAACCAGTCGCTCGAAGCCATCGACTACAACCCGGGCCGCACCATCAAGCTGGTGCTTCAATCCAGCCCCGACACCGAAATCCGGGACTTCCAGCAGGATCTGCGCACCTGCACCGAGGGTGCGCTGACCGGTTCTGCGGATGAGCAGTACTCGGAAGCCAAGTTTCTGCAGGTCAAGGCCATCATCGACCGCTTCCGCGGCCGCGAGGGGCTGTCGGACGCCGACCGGCGCTGGAGCGCCAAGGTCAGCGATGTGCGCAACTGGTTCCTGTTCTCGGCGAGCGAGCGCTGGCGCGCCGACGGCACCGAACACGAGCACTATTCGGATTCCGGCGGCAAGTCGGGCGGTCAGAAGGAGAAACTGGCCTACACCGTATTGGCCGCGAGCCTGGCCTACCAGTTCGGGCTGGAGTGGGGCGCCGTGCGTTCGCGCTCATTTCGCTTCGTCGTCATCGACGAAGCCTTCGGGCGCGGATCGGATGAATCGACCCAGTACGGGTTGCGCCTGTTCCAGCAGCTCAACCTGCAGCTGCTGATCGTCACCCCGCTGCAGAAGATCCACATCATCGAGCCATTCGTCGCGAGCGTCGGCTTCGTGCACAACGAGGCGGGACGGGATTCACGGCTGCGGTGTCTCTCGATCGAGGAATACCAGGCGCAGAAGGCCGAGGGAGTGACGGAGGGGAGCGCTGCAGCGGGAGGCGTCGCAGCACCATGAGCTGGACCACGCCGGCAGCGCTGCGCATCCAGGTCGAGCGCCTGTGGGATCGCGGTGAGCTGCTGCGCTCAGCCGTGTCCGACACCATGTCCTGGCCACTGCGCCTCAGCCTGAAAGTGCCGACCGCCGCCGAACTGTCCGATCGATTCGAAAGCGTTCGCGACTGGGTTCGTGAGATTGGTGACACACCACCGGTACGCATCGAATGGCGAGAGAGAAACCACCGGGTTCAGGGACTGCAGCGACTTCCGAGCGCCGCCTGGCTCGATACCCTGCAGGACGCCCTGGCATTCATTGCCAAGACTCGCCAGGCGCAACGATTCGATGTCCTGTGGCAGCAGACGGCAGCCGCACAACCCGCACTGCTGGAGTGGCTGTCCAGACGACCGCTTCAGGCGCTCGAACTGGCCGGGCGCTGGGAGCTTCTGTTGGCCATCGTCGCATGGCTGCAGGCCCATCCGCGTCCAGGGGTATACCTGCGCCAGGTCGACGTACCCGGAGTGGACAGCAAGTTCATCGAGTCCCACCGCGGCGTGTTGATCGAATTGCTGGACCTGACGCTGCCGCCAGAGTCCATCGAATCCACGGCGACTGGCGCCGCGCAGTTTGCCCGCCGGTTCGGTTTCCTGGACAAGCCGGTGCGGATTCGCTTCCGGCCCCTCGATCCCGTGATACCCAGCCTGCCAGGCTGCGAGGGTCTGGCCGACATCACGCTCGATGCCACGAGCTTCGCGGCGCTGACGCTCCCTGTCGAGCGCGTCTTCATCACCGAGAATGAAACGAACTTTCTGGCCTTCCCTCGAGTCTCTTGCGCCATCGCCGTCTTCGGCGCCGGCTACGGCTGGGAGGCGCTGGCACGCGCAACATGGCTGCATCGCTGCCAGCTACACTACTGGGGCGACATCGACACCCACGGCTTCGCCATCCTGGACCAGCTGCGCAGCCACTTCCCGCACGCGGCATCCTTCCTCATGGACCGGGAGACGCTGCTCGCCCACCGCCCGCACTGGGGCGAGGAACCCGAGCCTGCGCGCCACGACTTGCCGCGTCTCACCGCCGAGGAGGCTGCCGTCTATGACGAGCTGAGGTTCGACCGGCTCAAGCCGAGGCTGCGGCTTGAGCAAGAGCGCGTGGGCTTTGGCTGGCTGTGCGATCGACTGGCGTGCATTCCCTCGGGAACCCCCGTGGTGGCGCCCGCCTGCCCCTG
>CAZSYV010000249.1:0-2026 GCA_964610955.1 uncultured Klebsiella sp.
CGCTCACCGGCCAGGAAGGTCACGGCATCGGCGATGCGCACCTCCTTGCCGATGCGCACGTGCTGCATCTTCATGCCGCGCTCGTAGGCACCCGAGCACACGCGCAGGAAGGCGACGCGGTCACGGTGGCGCGGATCCATGTTCGCCTGGATCTTGAACACGAAACCGCTGAAGGCGGGCTCGGTCGCCTCGACCTGGCGCGTCTGCGTGGCATGCGACTTCGGTGCCGGAGCCCACTCGACGAAGCGATCGAGCATCTCGCGCACGCCGAAGTTGCCGAGTGCGGTGCCGAAGAACACCGGCGCCAGCCGCCCGGCAAGGTACTCGTCGTGATCAAAGACATGGCTCGCGCCGCGCACCAGCTCGATCTGCATGCGCAGCTCATCGGCCAGGTCACCGAGCAGCGCATCGGCCTCGGCACTCTCCAGCCCCTGAACGCGCACATCATCCGGGATGCGGTGCCCCTGGCCGTGCTGGTAGACGTGGATGGTGTCGGTCACCAGGTCGTAGACACCACGAAAGCGCTTGCCGGCGCCGATCGGCCAGTTCACCGGGGCGGCACGGATGCCGAGCACCGACTCGATCTCGTCGAGCAGCTCGATCGGGTCGCGCGTCTCGCGGTCCATCTTGTTCACGAAGCCGAGGATCGGCGTGTCGCGCAGGCGGCACACCTCCATCAGCTTGATGGTGCGCTCCTCCACGCCCTTTGCACCGTCGATGACCATCAGCACCGAATCGACCGCCGTCAGCGTGCGGTAGGTGTCCTCCGAGAAGTCCTCGTGGCCGGGCGTATCGAGCAGGTTGACGATGCGCTCGCGGTACGGAAACTGCATCACCGAGGAGGTGACCGAGATGCCACGCTCCTGCTCCATCGTCATCCAGTCCGAGGTCGCGTGGCGTGCGCTCTTGCGCGCCTTGACCGTGCCCGCGAGCTGGATCGCGTTGCCGAACAGCAGCAGCTTCTCGGTGATCGTCGTCTTGCCCGCGTCGGGGTGCGAAATGATCGCAAAGGTGCGCCGCCGCGCCACCTCGCGTTGCAGCGTGCCCTGTTCCATCAACCGAGCTTGCGACCGGCACGGGCCGCGATGCGCATGCGCAGCGCGTTGAGGCGAATGAAGCCCTCGGCATCCTTCTGGTCGTAGGCGCCGCGATCATCCTCGAAGGTGGCGATCGTCGGGTCGAACAGGCTGTCGTCGGACCGACGCCCGACCACGGCAACCGCGCCCTTGTAGAGCTTGAGCCGCACCGTGCCGTTGACGTGGTGCTGCGACTCGTCGATGGCCGCCTGCAGCATGTGCCGCTCGGGCGACCACCAGTAGCCGTTGTAGACCAGGCTCGCATAGCGCGGCATCAGCTCATCCTTCAGGTGGGCAACCTCGCGATCGAGGGTGAGCGACTCGATGGCGCGGTGCGCCTTCAGCAGCACGGTGCCGGCAGGCGTCTCGTAGCAGCCGCGCGACTTCATGCCGACGTAGCGGTTCTCGACCAGATCGAGGCGCCCGATGCCGTTGGCACCGGCAACGCGGTTGAGGTGGATCATCACCTGTGCGGGGCTCATCGCCCTGCCGTCGATGGCGACCACATCACCGCCACGGAAATCGAGTTCGATATAGGTCGGGCTGTCCGGTGCCGCCTCGGGGGCCACCGACCAGCGCCACATGCTCTCCTCGGGCTCCCACCACGGGTCCTCGAGGCCGCCGCCCTCATAGGAAATGTGCAGCAGGTTCGCGTCCATTGAGTAGGGTGACTTCGCACCACGCTTCATTTCAACCGGAATGCTGTGCTTCTCGCAGTAGGCAAGCAGCGTCTCGCGCGAGTTCAGCTCCCACTCGCGCCACGGTGCAATCACCTTCACGCCCGGCATCAGCGCGTAGGCACCCAGTTCGAAGCGCACCTGGTCGTTGCCCTTGCCGGTGGCGCCGTGCGAAACCGCATCGGCACCGCAGGCCTGCGCGATCTCGACCAGGCGCCTGGCGATCAGCGGGCGGGCGATCGAGGTGCCGAGCAGGTATTCGCCCTCGTAGAT
>CAZSYV010000250.1:0-2012 GCA_964610955.1 uncultured Klebsiella sp.
GCTCGTCATTCCCGTCCCTCCGCTCGTCATTCCCGCGAAAGCGGGAACCCAGAGGGCTCCGCGCGGGCAGGGGTGTCTCCCCAAACCGAACCCGGAGATCAATGGATCGCAGCGGAATCGGTGCTTCCGCGCACGGGCGTGGGTCGTTATAGTTCACGGCTGATGCAAACCCACAGGGGAGGTTCGGGCAATGCGACTGCAGGACAAGGTGGCTCTCGTCACGGGAGCCGGGCTGGGGATGGGCCGTGCGATGGCCGAGGTCTTTGCCCGCGAGGGTGCGAAGGTGGTTGCGGTCGATCTCACCCCGGGGGATGTCAACGAGACGCTGAACCGCATCAACGCCCGCGGTGACTGCTGTGCGCTGACTGCGGATGTCTCGGACAGCGGGCAGGTGGCACAGGTCTACACGGAAGTCGAAAAGCGTTACGGCCGGCTCGATGTGCTGGTCAACAACGCGGGCGTGGGCACGGCGCCGAACGATGGCTATGACAGGTTCTACCAGCGCCTTGGCGAGCTGAATGCCCAGCTTGCCCGTGGCGAGACACCGACCGTGCATCTCGATCACATCATCGACATGCACGATGACGGCTGGCAGCGCGTGATGGACATCAACATCAACGGCGTGTTCTACAACAGCCGCGAGGCGGTACGCCTGATGATCAAGTCGGGCGCACGGGGGTCGATCGTCAATATCGCGAGCACCTCGGGGCTGAACGGCACCGGTGCCGTGCACTACTGCGCCTCGAAGGCTGCGGTCCTCGGTTTCACGAAGTGCCTGGCGCGCGAGCTTGGCGGGCGTGGCATCCGGGTCAACGCGATCTGCCCCGGCGCGACCAACACGCGCATGATGGCCGATCTCGATCCCGCCTATGCCAAGTCGATCACCGATGCGATCCCGCTGCTGCGCATGGGCGAACCGGTCGAGGTGGCGTACACGGCACTGTTCCTCGCCAGCGACGAGGCATCCTATTTCACCGGACAGACGCTTGCCGCCAACGGCGGCAGCCACATGTTGTGATCCTATGGGTGTGCCGCGCACGCCTCAGCGAACGAAACAGGGAGAATGTCGATGGCAGGTAGACTGGCAGGCAAGGTTGCGCTGATCACGGGCGGAGGCACCGGCATCGGTGCCGCCACGGCCAGGCGTTTCGCGGAGGAGGGAGCGAAGGTCGTTGTCTGCGGACGACGCATCGAGCCGCTCGAGCAGATCGCGGCTGAAATCCGAGCCGCTGGTGGAACGGCACGCGCCGCGGTGCTCGACGTGAGTGATCGAGGGGCCTTCGCCGACGTCGTGCAGGGCGTCTCAGGCGGGGAGGGGCGTCTCGACATCCTCGTCAACAATGCCTATTCGATGGTCGGCGCGACCATTGCCGACATGAGCGAGGAAGACTGGCACGCAAGTTTCCGTGTCTCGCTCGACGGCACGTTCTATGGCATCCAGGCGGCGTTTCGCGTGATGGAGCACCAGCGCGGTGGCTCGATCGTCAATATGTCATCGGTGTGTGGGCTGCTCGGTTCGATGTACACGGCGGCCTATGGTGCCGCCAAGGCCGGGGTGCTGAGCCTGACGCGTACCGCAGCACTGGAAGGAGCACCATACAACATCCGCGTCAACGCGATCATTCCGGGTGTGGTGATGACACCGGGAACGGAGATGGCGATACCGACCCGCGAGGCGCAGCTCGCTACTGCTGCTGGTGTACCGCTCAGGCGCATTGCCGAGCCGAACGAAGTTGCCAATGCCATCCTGTTCCTCGCCTCCGACGAGGCCTCGTACATTACCGGCACGCAGCTCGTCGTCGATGGCGGCAAGACCTGCGAGTTGTCGACCGGTTCGGCGTCGATGGGCGCTATGGACGCGGTCTGATACGGAGGCAATATGAGTTCTGATTCCAATCTGCTGGCGCGCATCGATCGCCTCGAGTCGCTGGAGGCGATCCGCCAGCTTCCGGCGCGCTATGCGCTCTCGCTCGACATGCGTGACCTCGATGCCCATGTGAACCTGTTCGCAC
>CAZSYV010000251.1:0-1996 GCA_964610955.1 uncultured Klebsiella sp.
GCTATGACTTTGACTCCGACCGCCCGGATTGGTTTGGCGATGTACGTATGCGCACAGCTCTGGCTTATTGTACGGATCGCTTTTCGATTGCCAATCGCTATTTTATCAACCGCTCGTCCGTGCCAACCAGTTTTTATCCCCCCTCACATCCAGCTTACAACGCTGACCTCCCCAGTATCCCGTATGATGTAGCCATGGGCAGTAATCTTCTGGATCAGCTTGGCTGGCGTGATGAGGATAATAATCCCAGCACCCCCAGAATTTCACAAGGAGTGGCCAATGTACCTGATGGAACGCCGCTGGTGTTGGATTACACGACATCCCAATCCGAGCTGCGACAGCTGGTTTCGGCGGAGATAACCAACTCATTAATGGCTTGTGGCATCGAAGTCGTCGTGCAAAATGTATTTCCTGCTGAACTTTATGCGCAGGGACCGGATGGCGTGTTATTTGGGCGTAATTTTGATTTGGCTCAATTCACCTGGCAGTCTGGTAGAACAAATCCATGCTTCCTCTATAGTAGTGCTCAAATTCCAAATGCAGATAATTTATGGGTAGGAGCTAATATTACAGGTTATTCCAACCCTCAATATGACCTGGCTTGCCAGCAGGCTCAACATGCAGCCATAGATGATGTTGAAGCGCAAGCGGAGAGTCAACGACTGTTTAATGAAGCATTGCCGGTATTGCCTCTGTATTATCAACTAAAAATTGCCGCGAGCCGCGCGGATTTTTGTGGTTTTGAAAATTTGGATGTCAGCAATCGCAGTATTTTGAACAAAATTGAGGGTTTTGGTTATGGAGAATTCTGCTTAAACGAGTAATGATTCGTTTTTTTTTCGTATTATTCTTATCTTGCCAAATTCCTGATTTTCCTCTTAAAAGTGTCACAAAAAATCGCATGATCTGTTGACTATCCTGTCACCTTATGCTATATTTACAGCACAAATAAGTGTTGATGAAATTGAAAGTCGAGGGATGACGCCTGATGAGCCAATAAAAAGCGGTTATTGGCGATTTCTGGTATTTCATTAACACGAAAATCATCTCGTTCGATCCAAATTTATTAAGGAGGAGAATAGAATGAAACGAAATACCCTTATGTTGTTAGTAGGTATGGTTATCATTGCCAGTATGGTATTGGCAGCGTGCCAGCCTACCCCGGCTCCTGCGACAGAAGCACCTGTTGTTGAAGAGCCTGTTGTTGAAGAACCAACCATGGCTCCGGAAGAACCGGAAGAGCCAGTAGTGGAAGAGCCCACTGCAGAACCCACCCCAGAACCAGTCAGAACCACCCGTCATGGTGGTTGGCTGGATGAGATCGTGATTTCGGTTGTTGATAGCGACTCTGCCATTACCCAGATCCAAGCTGGTGCAATTGATATTTTTGCCGCTGGTTTATCATCTGACGCTTTACCCGAAATCGAAGCCGCTGGTTTGGAATATGCTCAGAGCAATGGTCTTTATTATGAATTGACTTTCAACACCTATGGACCAATCTTTGATCAGTCCACCGGTAAAGTCAACCCATTTTCAGAATCCAAAGCTCGCGAGGCCTTGAACTGGTTAATCGACCGTGATTATATTAATCGTGAGGTCTACAATGGTGGTGCATTGCCCAAATTCTGGAGCATTGTTACCAACATGCCTGATTACACCAAAGTTGCCGAAACCGTTCGCCGCCTGGAAGCCAAATACGCCTACAATCCTGAAACAGCAAAAGCTCAGATGGATGAGGTTATGGCTGGTATCGAAGGTGTAACCATTGAAGATGGCAAGTACATGTTCGGTGGCGAGCAAGTTCAATTAATCTTCCTCATCAGAAACGACTCAGACAAGACTCGTATCCCGATTGGTGATTACGTTGCCAATCAGCTCGAGAGCATCGGGTTTGCTGTTGATCGCCAATACAAAACCTCTTCAGAAGCCTCCCCAATCTGGGTTGGTGGTCACGTTGCGGATGGGTTGTGGCTTGTTTATACCGGTGCCTGGTCAG
>CAZSYV010000252.1:0-1972 GCA_964610955.1 uncultured Klebsiella sp.
AGATCCTCACCGTGACCTTCTTCCCGATGATCATCCTGTCGTGGACGATCGAGCGCATGTCGATCCTCTGGGAGGAGGAAGGCCCGCGGGAGGTGGCGATCCAGGGGGGCGGCAGCCTGCTGGTGGCCACGGCGGCGTATCTGCTGATGAGCAACCAGCTGGTCGCCCACCTGACGTTCAACTTTCCCGAGCTGCTGCTGGTACAGCTTGCGCTGATCCTGCTGATCGGGCAGTACACGGGCTATCGCCTCACCGAGCTCAGGCGCTTCCGACCGCTGCTGGAGAACCGCTGAGATGCTGTTTGCGAGCCCGTCGCGTCTGCGCGAGGTCGGCCTGCTCGGGATGAACGAGCGCAACTTCTTCATCTCGCGCCTCAACACGCGCTCGCTCTATCCGCTGGTCGACGACAAGCTGAAGAGCAAGACGGTTGCCGAGAAGCACGGACTGGCGGTGGCAGAACTCTACTCCGTGGTGCGCGCCCAGTACGAGGTCGAGATGCTCGACAAGCTGCTCGCGGGCCGCGACAGCTTCGTGATCAAGCCAAGCCGCGGCAGCGGCGGCAAGGGCATCAAGGTGATCGTCGGGCGCCGTGATGATGTCTTCATCAAGTCGAGCGGCGAGGAAGCCACACTCTTCGAGCTCACCCGCCACGTCTCGAACATCCTGAGCGGCCTGTACAGTCTCGGCGGTCAGCCCGATGTGGCGATGATCGAGGCGCTGGTCGAGATGGACCCACGCTTCGAGGGTCAGAGCTACCAGGGCATTCCCGACATCCGCATCATCGTGCTCCAGGGGTACCCGGTGATGACGATGATGCGCCTGGCAACCCGCGCCTCGGACGGCAAGGCGAACCTGCACCAGGGTGCGATCGGTGTCGGCCTCGACCTGGCGAACGGCAAGTCGCTTTTTGCTGTGCAGTACAACCGGCCACTGAAGCTGCACCCCGACACGGGGCAGCCGCTCAACACGCTCACCATTCCGCACTGGTACGAGCTGATGTGTCTTGGCGCAGGCTGCTACGAGATCACCGGCCTGGGCTACCTGGGTGCCGACATCGTGATGGATCGCCACCGCGGCCCGCTGATCATGGAGCTCAACGCGCGCCCGGGGCTCTCCATCCAGATCGCCAACAACACCGGTCTGGCACCGCGCATCAAGCGTGTGGTTGCCGAGGCGAAGCTGCGCCAGCGCAGTGTCGAGGAACGGGTAAAATTCTGCATGGCAGCCTTCGGATCGGAACCGCCACCTGCAGCGGCTGTCTGATTGCTCACTACGGCCCGGACAGGCCGCATTCGTGTACCCGAATCAACCAGGACAGGAGACACGTGCCATGTCACACAGTTACCGCCCGATCGCACTCGCTGCCGCAGCCCTGCTGGCGGCATCCGGCAGCCTGTACGCCGCGGACCCGGCGCCCGCACCGGCGAGCCCCGAAGCGAAGAACTGTATTCCACTCAGCAGCATCCGCGACACGAAGGTACTGGACGACAGCACCATTCTTTTCAACATGAACGGCGGCGAAACGCTGGTGAACCATCTGCCGCACCGCTGTGGTGGCCTTGGCAGCGAAAAGGCCTTTGGTTACGAGACCAGCCTGAGCGAACTCTGCAGCACCGACATCATCTGGGTGGTGCGCCAGACTGCCGGGCGACCCGAACGTGGCGCAAGCTGCGGGCTGGGCAAGTTCGAGCCCTACGTGGCGCCGGATACCGACGAGGCAGTCAACGGCGGCGGGCAGCTCAGGCCGATGTGAGGGATGTACTCGCACGGGGTCGAGGTGCGGTGCGTGCACGGCGAACGTTCATTCCGGTGGGACGCCGTGAATACATCCCTGTAGGCTCCATCGCCGCATCCCTGCGGCGAACGCCCACCGGAATGAACGTCCGCCGTGCTCCCGGTGCTTGTGCCGTCGCCGGTATTCCGTACAGCAGCTAAACCCTGTGACTACGCGCCTTCGCCGACGAAGGGATTG
>CAZSYV010000253.1:0-1926 GCA_964610955.1 uncultured Klebsiella sp.
TCCGGGCGCTACGGCACGGGCCTCGACGAGGCGACCCTTGCCAGCGACACCTGGGGCGGCAGGGCCGAGGGCGACCAGAAGCTCGCCGCGCTCTACCTCGAGAAGATGCAGTACGCCTACGGCCCGGACGAGGCGCTCTGGGGCGAGCGCGGCGTTGCCGGCAAGGCCGACATCAACCTCTACGCCAACCACCTCAAGGGTACCGACGGCGCCGTGCTCTCCCGCACCTCCAACACCTATGGCATGCTCACCACCGATGATCCCTTCCAGTACCTGGGCGGCATCGGGCTTGCCGTGCGCAGCCTCGACGGTGCATCGCCGAAGCTCTACATCTCCAACCTGCGCGGCGGCGGTGCCGGCAAGGTCGACAGTGCCGCGGGCTTTCTCGCCAGGGAGCTCAGCACCCGCGAGTTCCACCCCGGCTACATCAAGGCGTTGATGGCCGAAGGCTACGCCGGCACGCTGAGCGTGCTCGAATCGACCAACAACCTGTGGGGCTGGACTGCGGTTGCACACGGCGAGGTCGTGCGTGACGACCAGTGGCAGGAGATGGTCGATGTCTACGTGCACGACAAGTACCAGCTCGGCATCGACACCTGGTTCGAGAACGAAAACCCGAACGCCCAGGCGCAGATCATCGAGCGCATGCTCGAAGCCGCACGCAAGGGCTACTGGCAGGCGAGCGCCGAGACGGTGAACGAACTCAAGGCGCGCTACCAGGACCTTGCGACACGCTTCGACGTACAGACCGACAACCAGGCATTCCTGCAGTACGTCGCCAGTGGCGAGATTGCCGAGTTCAGCCCGCACGAGGCGGCGCCCGGCAACCCCGAATTCGACGCCGCGAACAGTGCCGCGACGCAGCAGGTCGAGGGCATGGAACTCGAGCAGGCTGCGACCCTGAGCCCGAATGCACCCATCAGCCCGTTCCTGCCATGGATTCCCGCCGCACTCGCCGCCTGCATTGCCGCCGGCCTGATCCGCCAGGGTTCACGGCGGCTCTCCGCAGCCTGAAACTCACCCACAGACCCACAAGGACCCGCAATGATCAACACCATCGAATCCGTGATGTACCAGGTCGGGCAGACCTTCCTGCCGCTGACCCTTGCCGCAATCACCATCCTGTTCGTCTACGCGCTGTATGCGCTCGGCACCTTTGCCGCCATGCGCTGGCAACGGCGCAGGCCACCCGCGGCCGCTCCGGGCTACGCGCTGCTCGAGTGGGCGGCACACCACCCGGGCGCAAGCGCCGACGAGCGTGAGCTCAGCGCACACCGCATGCTGGAGGCGCTGCGCATCACCACGCGCACGGCACCGATGCTCGGGCTCGTCGCCACCATGATCCCGATGGGGCCCGCGCTCAAGGCGCTTGCCGGTGGTGAGCTCACGAGCGTTTCGGAGAATCTGGCGATCGCCTTCTCGGCAGTCATCATCGCGCTGCTGACCGCGGCGATCACCTTCTGGATCGTCTCGGTGCGCCGACGCTGGCTTGCCGAGGAGCTGGTGTGGCTCGCCAGCCCGAGGCAGGCGAAGCTGCAGCGTGAACTCAGGGAGGCAGCATGAAGTTCCTGGACGACGAGGCCGATGACCCGATCCTCTCGGTGGTCAACCTGATCGATGTCTTCCTGGTGGTGATCACCGCACTGTTGATCACCGTGGCACAGAACCCGCTCATGCAGATGATGCAGCACGAGGAACTCACCGTGGTCACCGATCCGGGCAAGGACTCGATGCAGATGCTGATCAAGCGGGGGGAGAAGATCGAGCGCTTTCGCGCAAACGGCCAGACAGGGAGTGGTGAAGGCACCAAGGCGGGCGTTGCCTACCGCATGCAGGACGGCAGCGTGGTCTACGTGCCGGAGAAAGGTGGGCAGTAGGCCGGTACGCCCGGGGCACGCACTCCGAGCGTTGCCGTTGCCGTTGCCG
>CAZSYV010000254.1:0-1919 GCA_964610955.1 uncultured Klebsiella sp.
CGAACCGATGAAGGACGTGGCTACCTGCGATAAGCCTCGGGAAGCTGGAAGCAAGCGTAGATCCGAGGATCTCCGAATGGGGAAACCCAGTGGGGCGAACCCCCACTACCCTTGACTGAATACATAGGTCATGTGGAGGGAACCCAGGGAACTGAAACATCTAAGTACCTGGAGGAAAATAAAGAAACCTCGATTCCCCCAGTAGCGGCGAGCGAAAAGGGAACAGCCTAAACCGACTCCTACGGGAGCCGGGGTCGTAGGACCGGCAACATGGACTCGAGCGTATAGCGGAAGCGCACTGGAAAGGCGCGCCATAGCGGGTGATAGCCCCGTACGCGAAATGCGCGGAAGCCTAGCCGGCACCTGAGTAGCGCGAGTCACGTGGAACCTCGCGTGAATCCACGGGGACCACCCCGTAAGGCTAAATATTCCGACTGACCGATAGCGAACAAGTACCGTGAGGGAAAGGTGAAAAGCACCCCGTGAGGGGAGTGAAATAGTACCTGAAACCGTGTGCTTACAAGCAGTCACAGCCCTATGCGCATCTTCGGATGCGAACGGGTAGTGGCGTGCCTCTTGAAGCATGATCCTGCGACTTACTGGTAGTGCCGAGTTTAAGCCGATAGGCGGAGGCGTAGCGAAAGCGAGTCTGAACAGGGCGTTCAGGCGCTATCAGTAGACCCGAAACCGGATGAGCTAGCCATGGCCAGGTTGAAGCTTCCGTAAAAGGAAGTGGAGGACCGAACCCGTTGAGGTTTAAAACTCTTGGGATGAGCTGTGGTTAGGAGTGAAAAGCTAACCGAATCCGGAGATAGCTGGTTCTCCCCGAAATAGTTTTAGGACTAGCCTCGGGGGTTCACCGATGGTTGTAAAGCACTGATTGGGCTAGGGGGCTCACCAGCTTACCAAACCCTGTCAAACTCTGAAGGCCGTCGGTTCATACCCCGGGAGTCAGTCTGCGTGAGCTAACTTTCGCAGACAAGAGGGAAACAACCCAGAACGCCAGTTAAGGTCCCCAAGTCATGGCTAAGTGGTAAAGGATGTGGAGACGCTAGAACAGCTAGGAGGTTGGCTTAGAAGCAGCCATTCCTTTAAAGAGTGCGTAATAGCTCACTAGTCGAGCGTCTCTGCGCCGAAGATGATCGGGGCTAAGCCATGCACCGAAACTGCGTCAGTGCAACCAAGTTGCGCTGGGTAGGGGAGCGTTCCGTAAGCCGTTGAAGCGGTACCGCAAGGAGCCGTGGAGGTATCGGAAGTGCGAATGCAGGAATTAGTAACGATAAGAAGGGTGAGAATCCCTTCCGCCGAAAGCCTAAGGGTTCCTGAGCAAGGGTCGTCCTCTCAGGGTTAGGCGGGACCTAAGGCGAGGCCGAAAGGCGTAGTCGATGGACAGCAGGTCAACATTCCTGCCCCGCCGTCGTGGAGTGATGGGGTGACGCATTAGGATAGGCCATCCGGAGCTATGGCTATGCCCGGCGGCGTGCGAAGTCTGGAGGGACAGGAAAATCCGCCCTCCGCGTAGATGACGTACGTCGGGAAGGTCCTACGGGACTGATAACTGGTTGAATCCACGGTGCCAAGAAAAACCTCTAAACGTTGAAGCGATGGCGCCCGTACCAAAACCGACACAGGTAGGCGAGTGTAAGAGCACTAAGGCGCGCGAGAGAACCCTGGTTAAGGAACTCTGCAAAATAGCCCCGTAACTTCGGGAGAAGGGGTCCCACGTGTAAGGTTGTCAGTGATGATCGCCTGAGGTGGGCGCAGTGAATTGGCTCTAGCGACTGTTTACCACAATCACAGCACTCTGCTAACCCTTATAGGGGATGTATAGGGTGTGACACCTGCCCGGTGCTGGAAGGTCAACGGGAGGCGTGAAAGCGCTGAACTGAAGCCCCAGTGAACGGCGGCCGTAACTATAA
>CAZSYV010000255.1:0-1917 GCA_964610955.1 uncultured Klebsiella sp.
TGAGATCGCCATAGGCCGCCAGGCCAGCCAGCCCTGTGCCGTGATTCGCCTCGTCTTCCACGCCCCATGCCGGCTCCACCGTATGCAGGTCTCCCGCATCCATCAGAGGCTCCAGCAGCGGATGCGTGCGCGTCACGCCGGAGTCCAATAAACATACGCGGGGGGCTGCATCATCCGACGGCGGCAACTGGGCGCGACGCAGCAAATCGTCCGCCCATTCACGTTGCTCACCCACATCCATGCCATCGAAGAATTCGGCGGTTTCCTTGGCATAGCGAAGTTCGGCAACACAATTCAGCGTCATTACTGACCGAGAAAGCTGCTGCTGCGATCCGTACATCAGCAGCACAGTGCGCTCGGGGAAGTTGACCTGTTTGTCGCTGACGACACATTCTGCCAAGCGGGCGAGCTTCTTGAAGTCCCCTACAACGACTTGCCGCTGTCCCGCCCCTCGAACCGGAAGCCATACCTCCCACCAGAAGGCGGTAGCGAGATCGTCAGGCAGTAGTTCGGGGACGTCAGTCCACAGAGCCCTGATTTCTGCTGCTCGAATGGATTCGATTGCATCCAACAGCTTCCTGTGATCGCGTGCTTGACCGCGACTATCCTTCTTCTCCTCCAGATAGTCGGAGATGTATTTTTCAAAATGCGCCAGCTTTCCATCAGGAACGAAGACATTGGCGAAGGTCTGGTTGCCTTCGCGGCGAACACTGAGAAGTTCAATCTTCTTGGTTTCGTTCGCCAAGCTCTCGAACGCCAACTCGACATCAGGCTGGCTGGAAAACTGGATTTGTAAGCCCAATCCGCTTTCCAGTTGCAGGTCTCGCTGACCTTGAGCCGCTTCTGCTGCTACGGGCTTCAAGTTTTCAACCTGGCCGCGAAGGGATGCCCCGTGCTGCTGCCGGGGCAAGGTCGGCACGTTGCGTGTCGATCCACCACCAGCAGAGTGCGCTTTGAATTCGACGGCTTGGGATGTATCTCGAAGAATGAAATGCGGGCGTTTAGCTTGCGGTTGATCCGGCATGGTTCGGCGCGACCTTCTTATTGTTCATACTGAGGCTGAATTTGCGGCGCTCATCGAAAGCGCGTTTCAGCACATCTGCCTTCACGCGCTCCTCGTCGTGCATCACTGCCTCTTTGATGGATTCATCCACAGCGCGTCTGATCTCCGCGTAACTCAACCCGTCCGCCTTGGCTGTGATGGCCTTGAGTGGAAAGGGCTTGGGCGCGAACTTCCCGAGTCGCGACTGGATCAGCTTGGCAGCCTGCGGCGCGCTTGGAAGCCGATACTCGATCACGTCATCAAACCGGCGAAACAGTGCGTAGTCAAGGATCTCCGCATGGTTCGTCGCCGCGACGATCAAACTATGGGATTGGTCGCTCTCAATCATTTGCAGAAAGCTGTTCAGTACTCGCCGAATCTCTCCCACATCGTTGGCCAGTCCTCTTTGTGAGCCGATGGCGTCGAACTCGTCAAAGAAGTAAACGCCTCTCACATCATTGATGGCATCGAATATTTGGCGCAACTTGGCGGCGGTCTCGCCCATGAACTTGGTGATCAAGGCATCCAGTCGAACGGCAAACAACGGGATACCAAGCTCACCAGCCAGTACGGAGGCCGTCATCGTCTTGCCGGTACCCGGCGGGCCGACCAGCAGCAGCTTGCGTCTCGGCGACAGGCCATGCTCGCGGATGCGCAAATGGTGCTTCTGCTCTTTCATGATGCGGCCAAGCTGTTCGACCATCTCCGCATCGAGCACCATGTCCGACAGACGATTCTTCGGATAGGAAACCGTCAGCAAGTTCGCTAGCTCACCGCGCGGACGGGCCAACGGCACCAGCTTACCCTCGGTGCCATTCGGTGAGACACGGGCTTTCGCCGCGTCGATCATGTCGCGCAGTTCTTCGGCAAGCTTG
>CAZSYV010000256.1:0-1910 GCA_964610955.1 uncultured Klebsiella sp.
AGATCGGCTGGTTGAACCCGCGGCCGACGATCTCGCCGCCGCACACCACCAGCGCGCCCACCGGCACCTCGCCCGCGCCCCGGCCCTGGCGCGCCAGTTCCAGCGCGGCGCGCATGTAGTCTTCGTCCGTCATCAGCGATCCAGCGGGCTCATGACCCCGCGTCCGCCTTTATTCAAGACATGGGTATAAATCATCGTCGTCGCCACGTCCTTGTGGCCCAGCAGTTCCTGCACCGTGCGGATATCGTAGCCGGCTTCGAGCAGATGAGTGGCGAATGAGTGACGCAAGGTGTGGGGCGTGGCCGGCTTGACCAGACCCGAAGCCTGCACCGCCCGCTTCATCGCCCGCTGCAGCAGCTTCTCATCCAGATGATGACGGCGCCCCGCCCCGCTGCGCGGGTCGACCGAATAACCGCCCGAGGGGAAAACATATTGCCAGCCCCACTCCGTGGGCGAGTTGGGGTACTTGCGTGCCAAGGCATCTGGCAAATACACCCCAGCCTTGCCCACCCGGATATCGTCGTCAAACAGCGCACGCCGCTGCTGCAAGTGCGCTCGTAAAGCTGACACGACAGAATCAGGCAGCATCGTTACCCGATCCTTCGCGCCCTTGCCATCGCGAATCAGAATCTCCCGGCGCGCGAAGTCCACATCCTTCACACGCAGCCGCACACACTCCATCAAGCGCATCCCGGTTCCATACAGCAAGCTCGCCATCAGGCCATATAGGCCCGCCATGCGATTGAGCACCGCATGCACCTCCTCGCGCGTCAAGACCACCGGCATACGCTGCGGGCGCTTGGCGCGCGTCACATTGTCGAGCCAAGGCAAATCAACCTCCAGCACTTCCTTGTACAAGCAAAGCAGCGCCGACAACGCTTGATTCTGGGTGGCGGCCGCCACATTGCCGTCCACAGCCAGATGCGTCAGAAACGCCTCGACCTCTGCCGAGCCCATTTCACGAGGATGCTTTTTTTCGTTGAACAGGATAAAACGCTTAACCCACTGAACATATTGCGTTTCCGTGCGGATGCTGTAATGCTTGACTCTTATGCGATCACGCACCTGGTCAAGCAATTTGGGAGGCTGCGCCAAAGGTGTGTTTGCTGTCTGCATATGCGTTCCCTATCGAAGTCCAGAATCAATTAGAACAACAGGTTGCCATGGAACAGAACGTGTTATACACCTTTCGGATTTTTCGATATACACCTATTCAGGTGTCTACTTAACGTTGGGCATCTTGATCCGGTCTCCGCATGCGACGTAACACTAGTGTTTTTTACTTGACACTAGTTGACACTAGTGCTTCACTAGTGTTACCCCGTTACTTTTTATAGGAGACCGAAATGCCGCAATTCACCGTTGATGAAGACCTCGCTGCACTAGTAGAAAAGCTTGCGAAGCCGAAACCATTCGAGAATCTTTCGTTCAATGCGGCTCTGAGGCGTGTCCTTCAGCAGCACATCAAGCCGAAGAAAGCAGACGATGAACTGGAACAATTGTTAGCCGAGTCTATGGCGTTGGCGAAGAGAGCGCCAAAGAAAGCTCCTTCGCCCAGCCCTGAACAATGGGCAGCGAGCGTTCCTGATCTAAAGGGCAAGAAGGGGCTAACCACTTGGCAAACGATTTGCGACCTGCTCAAGATCGAAACTGCGGGAGACTCAGCTAGAAGGAAATTGAAAAATTGGGTCAAGGCAAATCGACCCGCGTGGCCGTCAGTTCCAGAACTCAGCGGGGACTGACGATGCCCAACCCGGCAGTCGAGCGGACCTGCGCGAAAAGCCGCGCAGGCCGCTCACTTCTACGTTAGAGAGCAACTATGGACGTTTTCCGTAAGGCTTTCATTTCACTACTTTGAATCGCCCCGGGTTTCATGGAGGCCATTTGGTTTAAGTGCAGGCCGGTGATTC
>CAZSYV010000257.1:0-1882 GCA_964610955.1 uncultured Klebsiella sp.
TGATGGCCCACCATCATGACAGGCAATGGGGGAGTTCCCGAGCGGCCAAAGGGGGCAGACTGTAAATCTGTTGTCAACGACTTCGGTGGTTCAAATCCACTCTCCCCCACCACTGTCTGAAGGGTCGCCCCTCCGCAAGGGGGGCGATCCTGTTTTAAAAAGTTAAGCCGGTGTGATGGAATGGCAGACGTGTCGCACTCAAAATGCGATGGGGGCAACTCCGTGCCGGTTCGAGTCCGGCCACCGGCACCAGATGACAAAACCTGTCGAATACGCTGACACCGCTTTTCAGACAGGTTTTTGTTTTTTAAAGCATAGCTGATTTACTTGGTTTCCACCTAGTAAAAAAAGCGCTGATGGGCCTTACTCCCCACCGCCTTGACAGTCTTCAGTGCCTCCCTCATAATCCAATTAATCTGTGGGATGTTACTTAACGTCTGCGCCGGAACGAAGCGGTACACATGAAGAGCTGTGCAGGCGGCGGTGTACCAGTGTGGTTTCGTGGCCACAACGTGGCCTTCAAAGGCTTTCCCGCAGCGCACGGCCCCGTTTCATACGGGGCTGTGCTGATTATGGAGAAACCATGCTCGAAAAGCTTGCCCAAGAAGAAGTCTGGCTCGAATTTCTCGACTACAAGTGCGCCAATGACTTGCTTGACCAACAAGAAAAAGAGACACTCGCTGAATTCATAGAAAACCGCGCCTACCTGCCGCTGGCCGGCCGTCGGACGGTCACCATGGCCTCGAGCGCGAACCTGGTGAAGACGATCGTCGATGGCGGCTTCCCGCCGACCACTGCCGGCAATCCGCGGCCCTACGGCATGCCGCCATTCGGACAGATTCTCGACGATGCCCAGATCGCGGCGCTGGCGTCCTTCGTGCGCCAGTCCTGGGGCAACGATGCGCCCTGGGTGAGTGCGGTGGAAGTGCAGCGGGCGCGGTAAGCGTTGCATGCGAACGCGGCCTGTCGGAGGCCGCCGGGCCGATGGCGCTGCCGAGGGCTTTTACGTACCGTAAAGGGAACAATGAAACCCGAAAACCGGGCTTCATGAGCTTGATGAACACCAATAGAATGGTTGTCATGCTCTGCTCGCCGGCGCATCCGCCCGGCGGCCCCCGATTTCGAAGGAGATAGAACATGGCCGTCAAGCTTGTTGTCCTGTATTACTCGACCTATGGCACCAACCATCGCATGGCCGAGATCGCCGCCGAGGCGGCCCGTTCGGTGGGTGCCGAAGTCCGCCTGCTGAAGGCGCCGGAAACCGCTCCTGCCGAGGTGGTTGCCGGGCAGGATGCCTGGAAGGCGCAGGTCGAACGCAGCGCCCACATCCCCGCCGCGACCCCTCAGGACATGGAGTGGGCGAATGCCTACCTGATTTCGGCGCCGACGCGCTTCGGCGTGATGGCGAGCCAGATTCGCGCGTTCATCGACACCCTGGGCGGTGTCTGGGCCAAGGGTGCGCTCGCGAACAAGGCGGTTTCGGCAATGACCTCCGCGCAGAACACGCATGGAGGCCAGGAGTCGACCCTGCTGTCCTTCTACGCAACCGCGATTCACTGGGGCGCGGTCGTCGTGGCCCCGGGTTTCACCGACCCGTCGATCTTCAAGGCCGGCGGCAACCCGTACGGCTACAGCCACACGCAGGGAGCGGAGTTCACCGACGAAGTGAAGGCCGCGATCGGACATCAGGCGCGGCGCCTGGTCGAAGTCGCGGGCAAGCTGGCCTGAGCGGATCGCTCCGCACGGCCGGCGGCGTCGTCGCTCCGGACGATGTGTAAAGAATTCCGACGGTGGAAGTGTGCGGACGTGGCCGCGACAACGATGTCCGTCGACGACCCGGATCGCGTCCGCGCGCACCAGCTCGACCTCGACCCCGGTCGTC
>CAZSYV010000258.1:0-1875 GCA_964610955.1 uncultured Klebsiella sp.
CAATGTTGTCGAGCAGCGTGCTTTCGGTAATCTCCAGTGTCAGCAAGGTTGCAGGCACAGCATGGGTCTGCAGGAGTGCACGCATCTGGGAGGCGAAATTCGGCTGGTGCAGCTCGCGCGCACTGACGTTCACGGCCATCGCCAGAGCAGCCGTGCGTGTATCGCGCTGCCACGCAGCCAGAGTGCGGCAGGCCTGTGCCAGCACCCATTGACCGATGTGAATGATCAGCCCGGTCTCCTCGGCCAGAGGGATGAACTCAGGCGGTGAAACCAGACCTCGCTGCGGGTGGTTCCAGCGCAGCAGGGCCTCCACGCCCACGCAACGCCCGAGCGCATCCACCTGGGGCTGGTAATACAGCTCCAGTTCATCCCGGGGCAGGGCCAGGCGCAATTCCGACTCAAGCTGCGCGCGGGCGCTGATACGCGCCTGGATGCCTGGCTCGAAGAACTGCGCCATATTGCGCCCCGCCGCCTTGGCCTGGTACATCGCCAGATCGGCGCGCCTGAGAATCTCCTGCGCACTGATCTCACGCCCCAGAAACATGGCCACCCCCACACTGGCACTGCTCTGATGGAGCACGGAGTCGAGCACATGGGGCCTCGCAATCTGCTCCAGCACCTTCTCGGCCACAAGGCCCGCCTGAGCGACGGCCGACTCCAGACGCTCATCGAGCTGCTCGATGAGCAGCACGAATTCATCACCCCCCAGGCGCGCCACGGTGTCACCCTCGCGCACACACTGGGTGAGGCGACGTGCCACCTCGGTCAGCAGTCGATCCCCCATATCGTGACCCTGGACGTCGTTGAGGGTCTTGAAATGGTCCAGATCCAGATACAGCAGCGCACGATATCTGCCGCTGCGCGCGCTGGCTGCCATGCTTTGCTCCAGCCGGTCGTGCAACAGACGGCGATTCGACAGGCCGGTCAGGGGATCAAAGAAAGCCAGCTTCCAGGCTGTCATCTCGGCCTCTTTGCGCGCCGTGACATCGCGCCAGACGCAGTACAGGAGCTCACGTCCCTGCAACTCGATCCGCGCCAGCGTCACCTCGACCGGAAAACAGCTGCCGTCGGCTCGCCGGTGTTCCCACTCGAAACGCACCACCTCTTCGCGCAGCGCGCGGGTCATCATCTCGCCGGCCTTCTCGAACGAGAGACGTCCGTCCGGCTGAAACTCGGGTGACAGCCGCGACGGGTGCTGCAGGATATCCTCGCGTCGGGCGTAGCCGAGTGCCTGCACAGCAGCATGGTTGCACGTGGTGAACTGCCCGTTCTCGATCAACCAGCACGGATCGGGCGAGTGCTCGAACAGATCCCGGAACCGCTTTTCGCTGGCATTCACGGACTCGGCACCCACAGATATTGGAGCCACTCGGCGGCGTGCCCGCAGCACATGGGCCAGCGCTGTGGCAAAAGACATCCAGACGGCCTCATGCGGCGCAAGTGCCAGTTCGCCATCACCCTGCAGCACCAGGGCACCGAACTCCTGCCCTTGGGCTACCAGGGGCAGCACCATCGCATGGCGCCCCTGCACTGACTCCCCGGGGCCGGCCAGGCGCGCCGCCGAGATACCAGGGCATTGCTTCAGGGTCACCGCCAGGTACGCGGCCAGGGTGGCATCGGATACCGCAACCAACTCGGCTAACACCCGCCACAGGTGCTGGGCCAGCGCCTCCTGCCGGACCAGTTTCTGCCGCATCTTGCCTCCAGTGACGACCTGCCGATCTGCTTCGGGTCATTCCATCATTGAAAGATAGCATCGGATCTCGATGTGCTGTCGACCCTGACCCGACGCCCCGTACGGACACACAAAAAAAAAGCCCAGCGGATTAAGCTGGGCTAAACGTTAGGAGACAACACTAACCAAACGACAAATGG
>CAZSYV010000259.1:0-780 GCA_964610955.1 uncultured Klebsiella sp.
CGACCAGGGGCCGATCACGCCCAGGGTCAGCTCACGCACGTCAAGCATTTCGTAACTCGCGGCCTGTGGATGGACACGGCGATTCCACGCTATACCCAGGTAGAGCAAACCAGCATACGGACGGTCGTCTGGAATCAGATCGGTGCGCGCTTTGTCCTCGGGGGTGTACATAGATTGACCAAAGCGAACGACGACGTTCTGTGATGCCGACTGCGCGCCGGAGTCGCGCCAGAATTCGGGATCGACCCAGCCAATGAAGCGGGCATACCAACCAATCGGCTGGGGCAGGCACTCCGGGCGGAGTGCGCCTTGCAGATCGCGTGAAACCACCGTGAGCGCCACACCGTTGGTGTAATTGCGATCGGTGCCCGTGAACAAATCGTTCTCCAGGCGCAGGGTATTGCCCCGCCAACGCAGGGATTGCTCTGGCGAGCAGGAGGGAGGATTTGCAGAGAGCGGGACTTCGGAACCGAAAACAACAATCGGGCTGAACAATGCACCCGCAATCAATAAGGTGACGCACTGCATCGGCTGCCGCATCTTGGTGCCATGCAGGCTCCAGCGATCCCTGTCGATGCCAATCATGTTGCCCCATCGCCTGCAGCCCTGTTGACGTAAAAGCGTTCGAGAGCACTGACGATTTCCTCTGCTTCGTCCACGCAGGTGAACAAGTCGAGATCGGACGGCGAGACATAGCCTTCGTCGAGCAGAAGATCGAAATCAACCACGCGACGCCAGAATGCACGGCCGACCAGCACCACCGGAATACGCTGCATCTTT
>CAZSYV010000259.1:794-1863 GCA_964610955.1 uncultured Klebsiella sp.
CAAGCCCTTGGCGTGCAACAAGAAGTGCATCTTGCGCAGCGCGAAATAGTGGAAGCGGAACGCCAGCTCCGGACACATGTAGGGGTTGGGTGCCTGTTCGTGCGGCAGGGTGATGTTCAGGCCGATCGAGCGCGCGCCGACTTCGAAGGCACCGCGGTTGGCGGCCTCCATGATTCCGGGCCCACCCCCGGTGACGACGACGAAATCACGGCGGTTCTGCTGCTGGAAGCGGGTCGAAATCAGGGTCGAGAAACGCCGCGCCTGCTCGTAGTGGCGGGCCTGTTCGACCCGGCGGCGGGCTCTAGCGAGTTCCTGCCTCAGTCGGCTATCCCCGGGCGTGGCGAGTGCTTGCTGCTCCAGTGCACCAAGACGGGCAGCAGCGGTGTCGGCATCGCTCACACGCGCACTGCCGAAGACAACCACCGTCGAGTGGATGCCCTGTTCGTGCAGGATGCGTTCCGGCTTGAGCAGTTCGAGCTGCAGCCGCAGCGGTCGCAGTTCGTCCTGGCCAAGCAACTCGATGTCTTCGTACGCAAGTCGATACGTCGGCGACTCGCGGATGGCGCGCAGGCGCGCATCGAGATCGTCTGTGGATTTCATCGCTCGTGCGCCAGAAAGTCCGGCCAGCACAGCACATGACCATGCTCGGGCACTGTGACCTGCCAGCCGAGTTGCTGCTGCAAGAGTTCGGCGAATGTCTGTGCGGCAAACAGTTCTCCATGCACCACGAAGGTGTGCGCCGGTGCATGGATGAAGCCACGGGACCAGTCCAGCAGCGCCTTTTGGTCGGCATGCGCCGAGAGACCGTCCACACTGTGGATCGCGGCACGTACCGGGATGTCTTCGCCGAAAATGCGTACCCGCTCAGCGCCCTCAATCAGGCGACGGCCAAGCGTTCCCTGCGCCTGGAAGCCGGAAAACAGGATGCTGCATTCTCGGCGTGGCAAGTTGTGCCGCAGGTGATGTCGGATGCGTCCTGCATCGCACATGCCGCTGGCAGAAATGATGATGGCTCCGGAACGGATCCGGTTCAGCGCCATGGATTCCTCGACACTCTCCGTAAAGTGCA
>CAZSYV010000260.1:0-1850 GCA_964610955.1 uncultured Klebsiella sp.
GCGAACTTGACGACGAAATCGTTTACTGCTTGCTTGGCGTGCATGCCTGTCCAGCCTTGGTAACCATGTAGAAGAACTTCTGCATATCCCATGCACCCGTCGGGCAGCGCTCGGCACACAACCCGCAGTGCAGACACACGTTCTCGTCCTTGACCATCACGCGCCGGGTCTGTGCAAGTCCATCGGCAACGTAGAGATCCTGCTCGAGGTTGTTTGCCGGTGCGCGCAGCTTGAGGCGCAGTGCCGGCTCCTCGTCATTCATCAGGAAGTTGATGCAGGCGGTCGGACAGATATCGACACAGGCATCGCATTCGATGCACTTCGCGGCGTTGAAGACCGTTTGCACATCGCAGTTGAGGCAACGCTGCGCCTCGGCGAGTGCAACACGGGTGTCGAAGCCAAGCTCCACCTCGACCTTCAGATCATTCAGCGCCACTTCCTTCGGTACGTGCGGCACCTTGAAGCGCAGGTCGTTGGTGACGGCGTTGTCATAACTCCATTCGTGCACACCCATCTTCTGGCTGATCAGGGTGACGCCGGGGGCAGGGCGTGCCTGTACGTCCCCACCGCTCAGGAACAGGTCGATCGAGATCGCTGCCTGATGCCCCTGGGCGACTGCGGTGATGATGTTCTTCGGTCCGAAGGCGGCGTCACCGGCAAAGAAGACCTTCGGCAAGGTCGACTGGAACGTCTTCGCGTCGAGCACCGGCATGTCCCACTTGCCGAACTCGATGCCCAGGTCACGCTCGATCCACGGGAAGGCGTTGTCCTGACCGATCGCGATCAGCACATCGTCGGCCTCGAAGAAAACCGGTGCCTCACCGGTCGAAACCAGGTTGCGCCGCCCCTTGTCGTCGTAGACCACGTCGACCTTGTCGAAGGTCATGCCGATCAGGCGACCATCGCGGTGGACGAACTCCTTCGGCACGTGATTGTTGAAGATCGGGATGTCCTCGGCCATCGCGTCTTCCTTCTCCCACGCCGAAGCCTTCATCTTGTCGAACTCGGAGCGCACCACCACCTTGACGTCAACGCCACCGAGGCGCCGGGCGGTACGACAGCAGTCCATCGCCGTGTTGCCACCGCCAAGGACCAGCACGCGCTTGCCGATCGAGCTGATGTGTTCGAAGGACACGCTGGAAAGCCAGTCGATACCGACGAAGATGTTTGCCGCCGCTTCCGTGCGACCCGGCAGGTCGAGGTCGCTGCCACGCGGTGCGCCGGTACCGACGAGCACGGCGTCGTAGTCGGCATCGAGGATGGACTTCATGCTGCCGACACGGGTATCGAAGTGCTGATTGAGCCCGAGATCGAGGATATAGCCGGTTTCCTCGTCGAGTACGGCCGGTGGCAGGCGGAATACGGGAATCTGGCTGCGCATCATGCCGCCCGCCTTCGACTGGTCGTCGTAGAGGTCGAGCTCGTAGCCAAGCGGTGCCAGGTCACGGGCGACAGTCAGTGCTGCAGGACCGGCACCGATCAGTGCAATCCGCTTGCCGTTGCTGCGTTTTGGTGCCTTCGGCATGCGCGCGGCGACCGCCCCCTTGTTGTCTGCGGCAACTCGCTTCAGGCGGCAGATCGCCACCGGCTGCTCCTCGATCCGCGCGCGTCGACACGCTGGCTCGCACGGACGGTCACATGTGCGGCCCAGGACGCCCGGGAACACGTTCGACTCCCAGTTGACCATGTACGCATCGGTGTAGCGCTCGGCCGCGATCAGCCGGATGTACTCGGGAACCGGCGTATGTGAGGGGCACGCGTACTGGCAGTCGACGACCTTGTGGAAGTACTCAGGATCGCTGATGTCGGTAGGTTTCACAGCAGATTCACCGCCTTCGTGGTAGCCGCCC
>CAZSYV010000261.1:0-1837 GCA_964610955.1 uncultured Klebsiella sp.
GCCAGAGCGACCGCCTCCATCAGCTCTATCCCCTCCTGGCGGCGCAGCTGGTTGGTATGGTCGACCAGGAGGATGGCGTTGTTGACGACGATGCCGGCAAGCATGATGCAGCCGATAAAGGCCTGCAGGCTGAAGATGGTGCCGGTCAGCACCATGGTCAGAGTCACCCCGATCACCGCCATCGGGATGGAGAAGAGGACGATCAGTGGGTCGCGCCACGACTCGAACTGCCCGGCCATGACCAGAAAGACCAGCAGGATGGCGAGGATCATCGCCACCAAAAGTTCCTGAAAGGCCTCCTGCTGTTCTTCGTAGCCGCCGCCGAAGAGGATCGCGAAATCCCTCGGCATCGGCAGCCGGCGGATCTGCGACCTGACGTCGGAGATGATCGAACCCATGTCGCGGCCGGTATAGTGGGCGCTGATATAGATGACGCGCTCCTGGTCCTTGCGCTCAAGGCTGGAGGGGCCCTCCTGGGCCTCGGACGTGACCACGTTGCGCAGCATCACCGGCACGCCGCGGTTGTTGAGGATGGTCAGATCGAGCAGGTCGGAGAGACTGCTGCGGTCCTCCTCGCTCAGCCGCACCAGAATGCGGTACTCCTTGCCCCCCTCGCGATAGTAGGAGGCGTAGGTGCCGCCGACCGCCGTTTCCAGCGCCCCGCCGATCATGGAGATGGTCAGTCCGAGGTCGGCCGCCTTTTGCCGGTCGATGCGCAGCACCTGTTCAGGGCTCCCCTCTTTGCGGCTGATTTCGGTATCGGTGATGCCCGGCACCTTCTGGACGATACCGTCCACCTGGCGGGCCAATTCCTGGGCGGTGGCCAGATCATAGCCGCGCACCTCGAGGCTGACAGCGTTGCTGCCCCCCTGCCCCATCCGCCGGGTCATGAAATTCTGCCCCTGCCGGGTGCGGATGATCACACCTGGAATGCCCGAGGTCGCCGTGCGCAGGTCGTTGGCCACCTGCTCGCTGCTGCGCTTGCGCTTGTCCTTGGGCACCAGGCTGATGCGGATGTCGGCGGTGTTCCCCTCTCCCACGCGCGCCATCATCGTAGTCATCTCCGGCACTTCGCGGCGGACGATCTCCTCCACCTGCAGGGCGATCCGGTCCACCACCTCCAGGCGTGAACCGATTTCGGCCTCGAGGCTGACGTTCACTTCGCCTTCATCGGTCTGCGGCATCAGCTCCACGCCGATGAAACGGATCAGCAGGACTGAAAAGAGAAAGAGCCCCAGCGCGGAGAGGACCACCAGCCGGCGGCGATGCAGGGCCTTTTTCAGCAGCCCGGCATATCTGCGCTCCAGCTTCTCAAAGAGATCCTGGCTGACCGCGTAGATCTTTTCGATGCGGCTGATCTTTTTACCGTGCTGCACCGCGTGATAGCGCAGAAAACGCGAGGAGAGCATCGGCACCAGGGTCAGGGCCACCAGCAAAGAGCAAAGCAGCGAAAAGACCACGACATAGGCCATCTGCTGGTACATGATGCCGGACATGCCGCGGATGAAGACGACAGGAAAAAAGACCACGATGGTGGTCAGAGTGCTGGCGATGATGGCGCCGCTGACCTCTCCGGCCCCCTTGCGCGCCGCCTCGATCGCCTTGAGCCCGTTCTCCCGGTAACGATAGATATTCTCCAGCACGACGATGGCATTGTCGACCAGCATGCCGATGCCGAGGGCGAGCCCGCCGAAGGTGATGCTGTTGAGAGTAAAGCCGCTGAAGTACATCAGCCCGAAGGTGGCGACGATCGAGATCGGAATGGCGGTGGCGATGATCGAGGTACTGGAGAGATTGCGCAGGAAGAGCAGCAGGATGACGATTGCCAGCAGGCCGC
>CAZSYV010000262.1:0-1824 GCA_964610955.1 uncultured Klebsiella sp.
CCCCCACCCCGCTGCCGGTCGGGATCGTCACCGTCGTGATCGGCGGTGGTTACCTGGGCTGGCTGCTGTTCATCGAAGCGAGGAGACGGCTGTGAGCACATCCACGGGGACCGACCGCTTCACGACGTCGAAGGACCCCTCGACCACGGCCGATCCGGCCATCCTCCGCGCATCCACCGGAGATGCACAGGAGCCCCGCCTGCACGTCGATGCCGCGACCATCGGGTACGACAAGCGAATCATCTCCGAGCGACTGAGCGTCGTGATCCCGGATCGGTCGTTCACCGTCATCGTGGGCCCGAACGCCTGTGGCAAGTCGACCCTGCTGCGCGGACTGTCCCGGCTGCTCAAGCCGTCGGAGGGGCGGGTGATCCTCGACGGGGCGGACATCGCGTCGTTCAAGACCAAAGAGGTGGCCCGGCGGATCGGCCTGCTGCCGCAGACGGCAATCGCTCCGGAGGGAATCACCGTTGCCGATCTCGTGGCGCGAGGCCGGTACCCGCATCAAGGATTCATCCGGTCCTGGACCGAGAGTGACGAGCAGGCTGTGCTGAAGGCGATGGATGCCGCCGCCGTTACCGAGTTGTCCGGCCGGCTGGTTGATGAACTCTCGGGCGGGCAGCGTCAGCGGGTATGGGTGGCAATGGCGCTCGCGCAGCACACCGACATCCTGCTGCTCGACGAGCCCACGACCTTCCTCGACATCACCCACCAGATCGAGCTGCTGGAGCTGTTCACGGATCTCAACCATGTCGGTCACACGCTGGTCGCGGTGCTCCACGACTTGAACCACGCCGCGCGCTTCGGCACGCACCTGATCGCCATGAAGGACGGCGCCATCGTCGCCGAGGGGACGCCGTCCGACATCGTGACCGCCGAACTCGTCGAAGAAGTCTTCGGCCTGCGCTGCCTCGTGGTGCCCGATCCCGTGGCCGGCACGCCGCATGTAGTGCCGCTGGGCAGGGACCGGAACCAGTCGCGACAGTTGGCGGTGGAGCCGACCCTGCGGGCCCCGGGCGAAGACTTCTGATTCACGGCTGCTCGGGCTCCTCGATGCCCTTGCCGAACCACTCGACACGCGGCCGTTCGAGTCGAGGAGGGGATCACACAGATCACTGCTCAGACCGTCAGTGTCCCCATCGAGCGCCCCACAGCCATCTCGACTCGCTCGCTCGGCTCACGGGAGTACGTCCTGGTCTCCGTCCATACCGACGAGGGCCTCGATGGAACCGGCTTCACCTACGCGGGCACCGTGGGGGGTGCCGCGACGCAGGCGTTCATCTCGTCGGCACTCGCACCCCTTCTCCAGGGACAGGACGCGCAACTCATCGCGCGTCATTGGGCCAACATGTACCAGGAGGTACTGCTCACCGGGTGACGCGGCGCTCCGCGCCATCTCGGCGGTGGACATCGCGCTGTGGGACCTCATGGGGAAGGCTGCCTCGCTCCCGCTGGCGCGCCTCCTCGGCGGTTATGCAGACGAGGTGCCCGCGTACGCGTCGGGCGGCTACTACCGTCCCGGCGACCCCCTCGATGCGATCCGCGAGGAGATATCGTTCTATCGCGAGCGCGGCTTCACCGACTACAAGATCAAAGTGGGTGGCGCCTCGCTCGACAGCGATCGGCCCGTCGGCCCGGCTCGCCCTGGACGCGAACAATGCCTGGAAGTGGCCGCACGACGCCGTCCGCTTCACCCGCGCGGTGGAGCAGTACGACATCTGGTGGCTGGAGGAGTCCCTCTCCCCCCGAGGATGTCCGAGGACACGGGGACATTGGCAGCGCGATCGACATTCCCGTAGCGACGGGCGAGATCCACGCGACGCG
>CAZSYV010000263.1:0-1823 GCA_964610955.1 uncultured Klebsiella sp.
TCTACGGCAGCGGCATGGTGGCGCTCGATGGCATCGATCTCGATGTCGCCGAGGGAGATTTCTTCGCGCTGCTCGGTCCCAATGGGGCGGGGAAATCAACGACGATCGGTGTGATCTGCTCGCTGATACGCAAGACGGCCGGCAGTGTCAGTGTCTTCGGTACCGATATCGATCGGGATTTTGGCGCTGCAAAGCGTAATCTCGGCGTCGTGCCGCAGGAGTTCAACTTCAATTACTTCGAGCGCGTCGGTGACATCCTGGTGACGCAGGCGGGTTACTACGGCTTGCCGCTTGCGCTGGCGCGAGAGCGCACCAGGAAGTACCTGAGGAAACTCGATTTGTGGGACAAGCGCACACAGCCGGCGCGCAATCTTTCGGGTGGCATGAAACGACGCCTGATGATCGCCCGCGCGCTGGTGCACGAGCCGCGCCTGCTGATCCTCGATGAGCCGACGGCCGGCGTGGACATCGAGCTCCGGCGCTCGATGTGGGAGTTCCTGCGCGAGATCAACGCGCACGGCACCACGATCATCCTCACCACGCACTATCTCGAGGAAGCGGAAACGCTGTGCCGCAACATTGCGATCATCGATCGTGGCTCGATCATCGAAAACACCAGCATGCGTGCCCTGTTGCGCCGGCTCGATCGCGAGGTGCTGGTGTTCGATGTGGTGAACACCTTGCCTGCCGGGTTCAGCCTGGACGGATACGTCACGCGCATTATCGACGGGCAGACCCTCGAGGTGACCATCGAGCGTGGTGAGCATCTGAACGCGCTGTTCGAGCGCCTCACGGCACGCGGCATCACGGTGCGTAGCATGCGCAACAAGGCCAATCGGCTCGAGGAGCTGTTCGTCTCGTTGCTTGCGCGCCACAAGGAAGAGGGCATGGGCGCATGAACCGCGATGAGCTCTTCACGGCATTCGCGACGATCCTGGTCAAGGAAGTGCGCCGATTCTTTCGCATCTGGCCGCAGACCCTGGTGCCACCAGCCATCACCATTGCACTCTATTACGTGATATTCGGCAGCCTGATCGGCTCACGCATCGGCCCGATGAGCGGCTTCGACTACATGCAGTTCGTGGTTCCGGGGCTGATCATGATGGCGGTGATCACCAACTCCTACGCAAACGTGGTGTCCTCGTTCTTCGGCGCGAAGTACCAGCACAGCATCGAGGAACTGTTGGTCTCGCCCACGCCGGAATGGGTCATCCTGCTCGGCTACACCATGGGAGGCATGGCGCGCGGCATCTGCGTTGGCGTCATCGTCACGCTGCTGTCGCTCGCCTTCACCCGGCTGCAGGTTGCGCACCTGGGTCTGACCACGCTGGTGGTGCTGCTCACCGCGATGCTCTTTTCGATGGCGGGTCTGGTCAACGCGGTCTATGCCAACAATTTCGATGACATTTCGATCGTCCCGACCTTTGTGCTCACACCACTCACCTATCTCGGCGGCGTGTTCTACTCGATCGACCTGCTGCCGCCTTTCTGGCGTGCCGTGTCGCAGGCCAATCCGATCCTGCACATGATCAACGCCTTCCGTTACGGCGTGCTTGGCACCTCGGACGTGGACGTGCGTTTTGCGATGGTGATGATCATGCTGTTCATCGTGGTGCTGTGGAGCTTCAGCCTGTATCTGCTGAAGTCGGGAAAGCGCCTGCGCCAATGAGTATGCTGTCATATCGCCTGGATCGATTGCCGCATGGTTGTGGAGTGTCGCGTACTCCATCGCAGGAGGCGAGCAATGAGCGATGATTTCGGCGACTCCCCGCTGGGGCGCGAGGTGGCGGCGGTCTCGCGCTACACGCCTTCGCTGCTGTACC
>CAZSYV010000264.1:0-1821 GCA_964610955.1 uncultured Klebsiella sp.
GAAGGCGCGATGCCGCTGTTGGCTTGAAATGCCGAGACCTGGGCGCCGTTCATGGCTTGGCTTCCGTAGTCGTCGGCGATGGCGAAGCGGACCGCTCGGTGCGGTAGTCGCCGGCCAGTTCGGAGGGGTCGCGCGGCTGGGCACGCGACGGTGTGAGATGGGCCTGGATGCCGGCGCGCACGCGCGCCAGGTCAGCCAGCAGCCGCGGGTAATCGAAGTGGTAGCGCTCGCCCGGCTGGATGGAGGCACGCGCGGCGCTGTCGGCGACGGTGCGCTCCAGAGCGTCGAGCTGGCGCAGCGCGGCGACCAGCTCGGGGGACTCGGCCGACGCCATCGGGGACTGACCCAGCAGCAGGGCCGTCACGAGAAAAATGGGCACGCCGCGATGCGCGGCGTGCTGCCAGATCGGAGCCAACATCGCGCCATTCCTGTGTGATCAGCAATGGCTCGATCGTGGAGATCAGGGCTGCTTTAGGCCGCAAACAATAGGAACCTGCTCGCACCCGGATTGCTGGGTTGGCCGTGCTGGTGCATCCCGTCCATCGTGTCTCTGATGCAGATTGATGGGTTATCATGGATATGATAAATTTAAATAACTTCTATATCCATAGGAGATACATCATGAGCGCTGTCGTAGAGCATTCCGGTGTTTCGACCTTGAGCGGGACCCCCAAGGAAGTTCAGGCCAGGCTGGGCCGATCGCATGCCAAACACGCGCTGGTTCTGACCTTCGATCAGATCAAGCCCAGTGCTTTCGAGGCGTTGGCCGAGAACTTCACCAACGTCGCGTCCTCGATGTTCGAGATACTGCTTCAGCGCCACGACCGCGAATCGCTGGAACGGCTGGCAGAAGTGCTGGTGCCACGCACGCCGCCGTCACCCCGGCTGCTTAAGGAGGCGGCCATGCTGGTGCAGGCTCGCAAGGCCGTGCTGGAAAGCGGCGATTGGCTGACAGCCGCCGAGGTTGCGCAACTGGCGGGGTTGAGCACGCGCAATCCCAGCGCCCAGCCCAACAAGTGGAAGAAGCAGGGGTTGATCTTTGCCATCTCCCACAACGGGGTGGACTATTTCCCCGGCTACGGGCTGGATCGCGAAGCAGGCTTCCGACCGCTCAAGGCGATGGCCAAGGTGATCGAGGCGTTCTCAGGGCACAAGGACGGCTGGGGCATGGCCTACTGGTTCCGTTCCGACAACAGTTTCCTGGGGGGCAAGCGCCCACAGGATTTGCTGGCGACGGCACCTGATCGGGTGATCGAGGCTGCACGGGACGAGGTTCTGGAGATCGCCCATGGCTAGGAGTCCGCGCGGCAAGTCGGGCGGTGCCAAGCTGTCAGCGCCCGCCCAGCCTGCCGATGCGGCAGCGTCCGCCACGCCCGCGCCGTCGGCCACGCTGCATGCCACGCTGACGGAATTGCCCAAGGGACAGGTCCTGCATCGCGTGCATCAGGAGCAGTACCGCACTGACCAGTTCAACCCCGGCGTGCGGGGCAACGCCCGTTTCAGCCCGATCCAAGATGACCAGGGGCAGCCCATCCCGACGCTCTATGGTGGCACGACGATGGACTGCGCGCTGATGGAGACCGTCTTTCACGACGTGCCCCACACGGCTGGGTTCAAGACCTTCGACAAGAGCAAGCTGTCCGGCCAAGTGCATTCCACCGTGGAGGTCGTACAGCCGGTGAAGGTCGTCGATCTGGCGAGTGTGCCGCTGCGCAAATTGGGCATCACGCGCAAGCAGCTCATCGACACGGAGAAGGATCAGTATCCGGCTACGCGCAAATGGGCCGAGGCGCTGCACCGCCAATACCCGGATGCCCAAGG
>CAZSYV010000265.1:0-1798 GCA_964610955.1 uncultured Klebsiella sp.
ACGTGGCGATGATGGTCATCGACTGGGACGGCAGCATCTACCGGAACGAAAACGCGCTGAAGAAGCTGCAGGCCATGTGGAGGCACAGCTTCGACACCAATGTGCAGACCCTCGTTCCCATACTCAGCGATCACATCAGCCAGAAGAACCTGGGGGTGGCGGGCATCAAGTGGTTGCCCGCATCAACCGACTGAATTGGGTCGAAGAACGGCGGCCCTGTTCAGGCATCAAACCCCGCTACCACCTCACGCTGCGCCACCCAGTCCACCGGCAGCGGGTTGCGCTGGAACCACAGCAGGCTCATACATCGAGGCTGCTGCCAGGAGAAGGCCCGCGTCAGTGCCACCAGCAGAATTGCGCATCGGCAGCACCACCTGCGGTTCGGTGAGCTCGGGGCGGAGGTGCTGCATCCCGTCCCATACCGATTGCACGACGTGCGGTGCCGACAGTGCCACGATGATTTGCTGTGTGACCAGATCTTCACAATCGGCACAGCAGGCAGCGGCCCGTGCTGACTTGCCCACGCACCGAAGCGCCGGTGCTTGACCGGCGTGTAGTAGCAGTGGGTCTTGCCAAATTTTGCCAAAGAACCTACGCTTGCGCCATGAGCACGATGAACATTTCCCTCCCCGACACCCTGAAGTCCTTCGTGGACGAACAGGTCAGTCAGCGCGGCTATGGCACGAGCAGCGAGTACGTGCGCGAGCTCATCCGCAAGGATCAGGACCGCTTGCACCTGCGCAACCTGCTGTTGGCCGGAGCAGCCTCGGCCCCGGCAACACCTGCCGATGCCCGCTACTTCGAAGGTCTGCGGGATCGGGTGCGCAAGGCCGCCAAACCCGCTGCCAAGGCGTGAAGGCCAAGCCAGTCATCCCGCGTGAACAGGCCAACCGGGATGTGGACGAGGCCGTCGCCTACTATTTGAATGAAGCCACGGAGGCTGTGGCACTCGGTTTCATTGATTCGCTGGAGCAGGCCTACGGCCACATCGGTCGCCATCCGGCCACTGGATCACCCCGCTACGCCCACGAACTCAACCTGCCCGGCCTGCGCACTTGGCCGCTGACGCGCTACCCGCACCTCGTTTTCTACGTCGAGCACTCGGACCACATCGATGTGTGGCGTGTGCTGCACGGCCAGCGAGATATTCCGGCATGGATGCAGGAACCCGACAGCGTGTGACGGTCTGAACCGCTGCGGGTTGCTGCGAAAAGCGGTCCCCTGTCAGTTCGACAAATGACGGGCGAGGATGGTCTTCATCAACGAATTGCCGGGCTGGGTGCTGGCGATCATGTCCCGGATCTGCTCGTTGATCTGCTGGGCTGGAACACCTGCGTTCCCTGCCGCCTGCGTGACTGCCGAATAAGCATCGAGCACGTCAGCGCCGGTGATCTCATAGCCGTGTCCAAGAGAAATCCAGCGCAACGCGGCAAGGCCTGCGGCGAGCGCGAATGCTGGCTGCTTCTCGGCGTAGTCACGGGCCGCGCGCGTCAGCGTGCGCGGATCGGTCGGACTGCGTGTTGCCAACTCAGCAGCCACGGCGAAGAGCCCCGCATCCTTCGCTGCCGCGAACCATTTGCCCTCGGCGCCGGGTGTACTGGACACCAGGTCACGCAGAATTTCTTCCGGTTGCTTGTGGGGATACTTCCGGGCGATGGCGCGAAACGTCGCCAGGTTCGTCGTGCCCTGATTCGCCTCGATGGCATAGCGACGGTAGGCCTCATCGAGCAAGCCGGAGGACAGCAGGATCTCTTCGCAGGCCTGGGCAATCTGCCAGCCAGGATCATTGAGACCACGC
>CAZSYV010000266.1:0-1775 GCA_964610955.1 uncultured Klebsiella sp.
GGGAACTCGACGTCGATCACGGCGCCGATGACCTGTACGATCTTTCCACTGCTCATCTCGTGTTCCTCATCAGTCGTTTGCTTGCGCCCCTGGCGCATCCGCGGTGTTCAGAAATCCGTTGTGTTGGTCCGCGCCGCCGCCTCAGGAGACGGCCGCGGCACCGCCGACGATCTCGGCAAGTTCCTGCGTGATCGCCGCCTGGCGCGCCTTGTTGTAGACGAGCTGCAAATCACCGATCAGCTCGCCCGCGTTTTCGGTGGCGCTCTTCATGGCAACCATCCGTGCCGCCTGCTCGCAGGCGAGGTTTTCCACCACGGCCTGGTAGACCTGCGACTCGATGTAGCGCGAGAACAGCCCGTCGAGCAGCTCCTTCGCGTCAGGCTCGTAGAGATAGTCCCAGTGGTGCTTGAGCTCCTGGTCGGACGAGGCCTCGAGCGGCAGGACCTGCACGACCTTCGGCAGCTGCGTCATCGTGTTGACGAACTCGTTGCTGGCGAGGTACAGGCGGTCGATCTTCTGTTCGGCATAGGCATCGAGCATGACGCGCACACCACCGATCAGGTCGGTCGGCTGCGGGTCATCGCCCAGGCCACGCATCGCGGCAACGATGCGCCCGCCCATGCTGCCGAAAAAGCCGCAGCCCTTGCTGCCGATCACGCACAGGTCGATCTCGATCGACCTGTCGTGCCATTCCTTCATGGCGCGCAGCACGTTCTTGAACAGGTTGATGTTCAGGCCGCCGCACAGGCCGCGATCGCTCGAGACGATGATGAAACCGACCCGACGCACCTCGCGCTCCTGCATGTAGAGGTGGTGGTACTCGGGAGTCGCATTGGCGATATGCCCCACGACCGCACGGATGCGCCCGGCGTACGGCTTGCCGCGCGCCATGCGATCCTGCGCCTTGCGCATCTTGCTCGCCGCAACCATTTCCATCGCCTTGGTGATCTTCTGCGTGCTGGCCACGCTGGCGATCTTGGTGCGGATTTCCTTTGCGCCTGCCATGTGTGCTGCCCTCGGGGTTGCCTACCAGGCCTGGGTGGCGACGAACTTGTCCAGCGCCTCTTTCAGGGCCTTGGCGATATCAGCCCCGTAGTCACCGGTTTCGTTGATCCTGTTCATCAGCGCGCCGTATTCGCTCGCCATGAACGAGTGCAGCGCGGCCTCGAAGTCGAGCACCTTCTTGATCTCGACGTTCTTCAGATAGCCCTCGTTCGCCGCAAACAGCGATACCCCCATCTGCGCGACCGACAGCGGCGAATACTGCTTCTGCTTCATCAGCTCGGTCACGCGCTGGCCGTGCTCGAGCTGCGAACGGGTCGCCTCGTCGAGATCGGAGGCAAACTGGGCAAACGCCGCCAGTTCGCGGTACTGCGCAAGTGCCAGACGGATACCCCCGCCGAGCTTCTTGATGATCGTGGTCTGCGCGGCGCCCCCGACACGCGACACCGACAGGCCGGCGTTCATTGCCGGGCGCACGCCCGCGTTGAACAGGCTGCTTTCCAGGAAGATCTGCCCGTCGGTGATCGAGATCACGTTGGTCGGCACGAAGGCCGAGACGTCGCCGGCCTGCGTTTCGATGATCGGCAGTGCGGTCAGCGAACCGGTCTTGCCCTTGACCTCGCCGTTGGTGAACTTCTCGACGTAGTCGGCGTTCACGCGCGCGGCGCGCTCGAGCAGCCGTGAGTGCAGGTAGAAGACGTCACCCGGATACGCCTCACGGCCCGGCGGGCGGCGCAGCAGCAGCGAGATCTGGCGGTACGCCCACGCCTGCT
>CAZSYV010000267.1:0-1372 GCA_964610955.1 uncultured Klebsiella sp.
ACCGAACCGCTGGATCAGGGTTACAGCGCCAGTGTGGCCTGTGGTGCGAGTGAGGGCAAGACGGTGTTCGTCGACCACGGCCAGGGCCTGATCAGCATGTTCTGCCACCTATCGCGGATTGAGGTGCAGACCGGCCAGGAGCTGCCACGCGGCGGCGTGATCGGTCGCGTCGGTGCCACCGGCCGTGCGACCGGTCCGCACCTGCACTGGAACGTCAGCCTCAATGACGCCCGTGTCGACCCGTCCATTTTCATCGGCGCCTTCGAGCCCTGAACGACAGATTCGGAAAGCATTTGCCCTGCTCCGGTGCCGGCCCGGCTGTTATGGTAGGCCGCTAAGCATCTGACTGTGAGGCCCCCATGAAGGAGCACTACAACACCATTCTCGCCTGGCTCACCGAGCACCCGGAAATCCACAGCCTGTTCAGCCTGTGCCTGCTGGTACTGGGCGCCTGGCTGGCCAACTGGATAGTCAAGCGCATTCTCCTGCGCGGCCTGTTCCACGCGCTGGCCGCCTCGCCGCTAGGCCAGGACCAGTTGCTCAGGGACATCCGCGTAGTCAGCCGGCTAGCCAATGTGGTGCCGGCACTGGTGCTGTCCGGCGGCATTCTGCTGGTGCCACACCTGCCCGAGGCTCTGGTCAGCGTGGTGCGCAACGTCTGCGCCGCCTTCATAGTGCTGACCGTGGCACTGGCCATCGGCAGCCTGCTGACCCTGATCAACGGTGTCTATCAGCGCCGTCCCGACGCCCACCTCAAGCCCATCAAGGGCTACCTGCAGGTGCTCAAGATCGGCGTCTATGTAATCGCCACCATCCTCATCATCGCCACGCTGATCGACCGCTCCCCGCTGATCCTGCTCTCCGGCCTCGGCGCCATGGCCGCGGTACTGATGCTGATCTTCCAGGACACCCTGCTGTCGCTGGTGGCCAGCGTACAGATCAGCTCCAACGACATCATCCGTGTCGGCGACTGGGTGGAAATGCCTCAACTCAACGCCGACGGCGATGTGATCGATATCGCCCTGCACACGGTCAAGGTGCAGAACTGGGACAAGACCATCACCACCATCCCGACCAAGCGCTTCATTACCGATCCGTTCAAAAACTGGCGCGGCATGCAGGAATCCGGCGGGCGGCGGATCAAGCGCGCCCTGTATCTGGATCAGACCAGCGTGCATTTTCTGCACGATGCGGAAATCGCCCACCTGCGCCGCTTCATGCTGCTCGACCGCTACATGGAGCACAAGGAGCAGGAGCTGCGCGAGTGGAATGCCAGGCTCGCCGAGCACGGCAAGGAGCCGGTCAACACCCGCCGGGTAACCAACGTCGGCTGCTTCCGCGCCTACGTCGAGCACTACCTGCGCAATCACCC
>CAZSYV010000267.1:1382-1771 GCA_964610955.1 uncultured Klebsiella sp.
CAGAGCATGACTCTGATCGTGCGCCAGCTGAGCCCGACCGCCGACGGCCTGCCACTGGAAATCTACTGCTTCACCAACTCTACCGCCTGGGCGGCTTATGAAGGTATCCAGTCGGACATTTTCGACCACTTGCTGGCGATCCTGCCGGAGTTCGGCCTGCGTGTATTCCAGCACCCCAGCGGCGCCGACATGCGCGAGCTGCGGAACGCGCTGGGCGCAGCGCAAGACTGAGCGCCACCGGGGCCGCAGCAGCGGCCCCGAGTGCCCGCTGCCGGCCCCTCAGGGGCCGGCAATAAAACTCGCCACATACCGTCTGAACGATATTTTATTGCCACCGATAAGCCTTAATAAAGATTTAGCCTTGTCCAACGGCACATGAGCCTGAAGCG
>CAZSYV010000268.1:0-1770 GCA_964610955.1 uncultured Klebsiella sp.
GCGCAAGGGCACATCGCTACAGCGACGAGGAGTTGATCGAGAAGCTGCGCAATCTGTACCAGCGCCACGGGTACCTCTCCGGCCTGATCATCGATGAGGCAGATGGCATGCCGTCTGCGGCGGCCTATGCACATCGATTCGGCAGTTTGGTTCGCGCCTACCAGGCGGTGGGCTTCACTCCGGATCGCGACTACCAGTATCTGGAGGTGAATCAGTTTCTGCGCAGACTGCATCCAGAGATCGTCAGCCAGACCGAACGCACGATTGCCGAGGTCGGCGGCAACGTCGAACGTGACCCGGCCACCGACCTTCTCACCGTGAATCGCGAGTTCACCGTTTCACTGGTGCTGGCGCGGTGCCAATTGCTCGACAACGGGCGACGGCGCTGGAAGGTGCGCTTCGACACCAGCCTCGCGCCCGACATCACGGTAGCCGTGCGGCTGGACGACAGTAACCAGGCCGCCTTGGATTACTACCTGCTGCCACGACTGGACTTCGGTCAGGCACGTATCCACCTGGCCGACCACAACGGCATCGAATTTGAGTGCTATCGCTTCGACAGCCTTGACTACCTCTACGGCATGGCGCGGCGTATCCGCATACGGAGGGCCGCATGAGTCACGACAAAGAGCATCGGCATTCGGAGTTGCGGATGATTCCGCTCAACCGGATTGAGGTTCTCAACCCCCGCGAGCGCAACAGCAGAGTCTTCGTGTCGTTTTCAGAAGACGGCTGCGCCAAATGTCAGAAGCCGAATGCACTACAGCAGCAAAGGGGGTTGAACCCATCAGGGAATGACGGGCGGCAGGCGGCCAGGAGCGGTCGTTCGCGCTCGCTCCTGGCCGCCACTCAATGCCCCTCTGCAAACGCTCGGGTATTCTCATAAGATTACGTTCGTAATGTTATTATTCGTACATGAAGAATGGTGTACGACGGCCGAAGCGGCCAGAACTTGTTAAGGCTTTACTTTTAGATGCTGGCGCGCAGTTGCTCGTCCATGGCGAGCAACTATCTATTGGCGCCGTCGCTGAAATTGCGGATGTGACCAAGGGTGCGGTGCAGCACCATTTCCCGACACGCGAGGCTTTGGTGATGGCGCTCTATGACCACCTCGTCGCTGAGTTTCAAGACCGAGTTGCAGACGATGGCTCGGGCGAGCCCGCAGCTTGGCGCTATGCCAGATTGGCTCTTGAGTCCGCTGATGAAGCGTCGTCCGATCAAGGCAAAGCGCTTCTAGCCGCTTGTGTGGTTGAGCGCTCAGTCTCGACTAAGTGGGCTCAATGGGTTCGGGATGACCGAGCCCTTGACGGATCCGACACAAACAAATTACTTGCCCGACTAGCCGCCGATGGCCTATGGCTGTCTGAGGTTCTCGGCATCTATGAGCTGTCCGCAGCAGAAAGAGAAGCGCTCTCAATTTCCATCAAGAAACTTACCCAAGGAAGCTAAACATGTCCCCCTACATCCCGCTGTCCATAGCCATCGTTGCAGAGGTGATCGCAACGACCGCCATGAAATCCTCCGACAACTTCACGCGGCTGGTGCCAAGCGTCATCGTGGTGGTCGGCTACGTGGTTGCTTTCTAAAAATTTTTAGAAAAAAAGGAGAAATGATTATGTCAATTGCGGTTATAGGTGCTACTGGTCAACTCGGTGGGCTTGTGATTCAACATTTGCTCAAAAAAGTTCCCGCCAGTCAAATCATTGCCATCGTGCGTAATGTTGAAAAAGCCTCTACTCTTGCCGATCAAGGCGTGGAAGTTCGCCATGG
>CAZSYV010000269.1:0-1745 GCA_964610955.1 uncultured Klebsiella sp.
AAATGGCGGATGTCGGCCTGGCGATAGAACGATTCGGCCAATTCCGCGGCATCTTGCAGATTCTGGCGCGCTTGCCCGCTTTCGCGTCGCTGATAGCGAGGTGAGGCCCATCCGCCAGAGCGATGTTGCTTGATCTCGGCCCCTAAATAGCCTTCGATCGCTTGCAGATGGCCCATGTTGAACAGATAGAGCCGAGCTCCTTCCTGGTCGATGTGGATCACCCCGTAACTTTCGTAGGTGTCGAGCAACTGCGCCAATTGACGCACGTAGGGGCGATAGCTGACAAAGACACTATCGGTCACTGGGATTTGCAGACTGCGTACCCACCAAAAATCAGCTGCCTGACAGCTAAACATCAACAAGCCGCGCCCTTGCCGGTTGAAGCCGGTCTCGACATAAGTCAACACCCGTTTGCAATCGTCGGGATGAGCATTGTGGGCACGGTTGAGTAAGTTGCGCAGGGCGAGTTTGGTCTGATCCAGGGAGCGTTGCTGAGGATCGACATTCAGGTAAATGCTGAGCACGGGGTGGTCGGGTGATTCAAATTCGACCAACTGGCGTACATCCTCATTCGCTAACATAGAACCCTCCTTGTTTGACCTGACGATGGTTGACCTGCGAGTGGGGCAGCCCGGGGGTGAGACCAGGGCCGCAGAAACGCTGGGGAATGTACCTCGTCTGGGTAAAATTGCCGCAGTAACCACAACGAAGCATGCTCGAACACTATCATTTTCCAGCTTGCTTGTCAACCAAGGGGAAAATGGGCCAGGCGCGATTTGGCGGGGAGCAGTGGTAGGCGCTGCCAACGGATTCCTGGAACAGATTGATCGGATTTCTGCGGAATCATCCGCTGAATCCGCTCCGAAAATCTGCCGCAAAATCCCATCCACAGATTGCGCAGAATTGCCCAGATTCCCTGGGAAAAACCGAAAATCTGTGTTTTACTTATAGAGAAATTAAATAGAGATCGCACAAATAGCGAGCAAGTAGGTGCGGTTTTTAACCGCATATTCTGGCCCTAGCCTACCTGTGCGGTTTCTAACCGCACCTACGATTTATGCGATATTTATCTGGTTTCTCTATTAGCAGTGTACAGCTTTGGAAAGTAGCGAGCGAAAGTAGAGAATGAATGACCACCTTGAACCCTGAAAAGTTAAGTGTACGCAGCGCGACCGCGGCTGATCTGGACGCTTTGATGCGGCTCAAGCCGTCGCTGACCGTTCATCGCGACCGTCTGCGTGATGCGTCGCAACCGGGCTTCCATTATCTTGTGCTTGAGCGTGACCACGCGGTGATCGGCTTTGTTTGCCTTGTCTTTGTCCGCCCGCGTTACTGGTCGGATGGAGGGAGCACCGACTATTTGCCCACCGCCATCGATTTGGTGATCGATCCATCTCTGCGCGGGCGCGGGTATGGTTCGTTTCTGTTGCGCGAAGTCGAAACGTTGGCCGCGAGCGCGGGCAGCAAGCAATTCTATTTGTGGACAGACCCAGTGGAGAATCCACGCGCCTATGCTTTGTATCAACGGCTCGGCTATCAGCCCCTACAAGAGCAACCTTATCACTTTCACTGGGAATTTGTGGACTCTGCCGGTGAATACCATGCCGGAGATGGCTGGCGCATCGATCTGGTGAAGGAGTTGTGACGCCCGTTAGCGGGATGGCCTTTCGGGCGATCTGCATAGATTAAACCATGTGGCTGACCAAAGTGGTTGCTTTTGGCCAGGAATTCCCCGCTTACTTTGT
>CAZSYV010000270.1:0-1728 GCA_964610955.1 uncultured Klebsiella sp.
GGCAGCATGATTATTTACGCGACGAAGCGACTGGGCAAAGGTATACTCGCCGTCGTATCGGTGGACGCAAATGTCAAGTATTTCCTCCCGGCAGCAGAGCGTGAAGTGCGTGAGCCTGCCTGGTCCCCGTACATGAACTGAACTTCCCAAACTGGATACACACGAGGATGGTCTCTCCGTGAGCAGCATGAGCAGGCGATTTGTACATGTGATGGCGGTTGTCTTCCTGACGGCACTGGTTGCCGCCTGCAGCGGCAACAAGGGGGCGGGAAGCGGCAGCGAAACCTCGGACATGTCAGGTGGTACGACGCTTGGCGATGGCAGCGCAACCTCGGTTGGTGTGGGCTCGGATGGCGGGCTGTCGCCCGAGGAGATGGCGGCTCGCGGCATGGGTGGGCTGCAGACGGTCTTTTACTTCGACTTCGACCAGTCGACCCTGTCGCCCGAGACGCGTGCGGCGCTCGATGCGCAGGCCACTGTGCTGCGCAACCAGCGCGGCGCCGTTCGTCTCGAAGGTCATACTGACGAGCGTGGCTCGCGTGAGTACAACCTGGCGCTGGGCGAGCGCCGTGCGAAGGCGATTGCCAACTACATGATCCTGCAGGGGATCGACCGCAACCGTATCGAGACGGTGAGCTATGGTGAGGAGCGCCCTGCTGCACTCGGGCAGGATGAGGCTTCCTGGGCGCGCAACCGTCGAGTGGAACTGCGCTGAGGCCGGAGCACGATGCACCGCCCGATCCTCTTCCTGCTCGTGGCGCTCGCAGGCGCCCCCGTGGCGCTCGCGCAGATCGAAGTCGTCGAGCCCGGTGGCGTGACTGCACCTCGCCATGGCGCGACCACACGGCAGGCCGGCGCACGGGCTGCGCCGCAGCCGGCAGTCGGCGGAGAGCTGTTCTACCAGCTCCAGGTACTGCAGGACGAGGTGATGAAGCTGCGTGGGCTCGTCGAGGAGCAGGGCGAGCAGCTGCGCCAGCTCAAGCAGCAGCGCCTGGACGACTACATCAGCCTGGATCGACGCATCGGCGGCATGGGCGGGGGCAGTGTCCCGCCGGCGCAGGGCGCCGATGCCTCGGCAACGGCGGCTGCCCCGATCGATGCCTCGGCGGTGCCGGTGCCACCGGTGCAGCGCGCCGCGGCGTCGCCTCAGGAGGAACAGGCCTACCGTGATGCGTACGCACTGATCCAGGCGCGGCGGTTCCCGGATGCGCTGGCAGCCTTCAAGGTATTCGTCGAGCAGTATCCCAGTGGCAGCTACGTGGGCAATGCACACTACTGGCTCGGTGAGCTGTACCTGCAGGATGGCGACAGCGATTCCGCCAGGAAGCACTTCGAGACACTGCTTGCGCAGTTCGGCGACAATCGGCACGTGCCTACCGCGATGTTCAAGCTGGGTCGCATCTATCACCAGAGCGGTGATGTCGCGCGTGCGCGCGATATCCTCGATCGGGTGGCAAACGAGTACGCCGGAGCGGACAGCACCGCACCACAGCAGGCTCGTGAATATCTGAAGCAGAATTTTTGATTCATGCGCGTGAAGCTGGTTTTTTTTTCGCTGACCAGCCGCTACCATACGCGTCCTTCGGCGGGCCGTTAGCTCAGTCGGTAGAGCAGTTGGCTTTTAACCAATTGGTCGCTGGTTCGAATCCAGCACGGCCCACCATCCTCCGCCTTGGTCACTCCTGACCTGAACAGTGTCGTTGCGCGGTTCGGTATAATCACGCGCAT
>CAZSYV010000271.1:0-1724 GCA_964610955.1 uncultured Klebsiella sp.
TCGCCTCGAAACACCACGCGCCCGGCCGCCCTGCCGAGTTGGTATTCGTACATCGGATCGTAGTAGTCGCGCAACAGTAGTGCAATCCAGTCCCGGTGCGCCCCTGCCTCCCCGGCGCTCTCATGGCGATCGAGCGCTGCGCGCATCAGCGTCTCGGCCTCGCGATGACGTTCGCCCCCGAGCCGGCGGGCGATGCGTGCCAGGCTATCGAGCAGCGCCTGCGCAAAGCGCGCAAAACCGTCTACCGGGTCAAATGCCAACCAGTCCGCCAGATCCTGGAAAATGTAGTCGCTCAGGATGCGCTCGACCCTCTCCTCGAAGGCGACTTCGAGGATCACCAGCGGCGCGGCCTTCATGGCATGGTAGAGCGCCTGCGGGATGGTGACCGGACCGATCTGGCGACTCTCGTCCTCGAGAAACACCGTGGCACCGGGTGCATCGAGGCGCCGGCGCAGCAGCGCCACGGCAAGCGCATTCTCGAAGTCGGCCTGCGCCGTCGGCATGCCGACGCGCCTGCCGAAGCTCGAGCCGCGATGGTGTGCAAAGCCTTCGAGGTCGACGCCTGCGCCAAGCTCGTTGATCAGCCGCGTTTTCGCCGACCCGGTACGCCCGCCGATGATCACCAGCGGAGTCCGGGGTGCAAGCACCTCGAGCTCGTGCAGCAGCGTCTGGCGCAGCGCCTTGTAGCCGCCCTCGACGACCCGAACCGCCTGACCTTCGGCACGAACCCACTCGGCCGCGATTGCCGAGCGCATGCCGCCCCGCCAGCAGTGCAGCGCCGTATCGGGGTGCTCGCGCAGGAAGCCGCACCAGCGCGCAGCGCGCTCTTCGCGTATCTCACCGCTCACCAGGCGGTGCCCGAGCGCGACTGCCGCCTGTTGCCCTTCGCGCTTGTAGCAGGTGCCGACCCGCTCACGTTCGTCGGTGGTAAGGATCGGCAGGTTGACGGCTCCCGGGATCGCGCCGTGGGCAAACTCGACCTCGGCGCGCACATCGATCAGCGCGGTACCCGCATACAGCAGCCGTTCGAACTCCGCGGCTGAAACGAATTCGGTGCTCACGTCCCGCCCACCTGCCCGAAGGGCACTGCTTCAGGGTGACTCGCGGCGCCAGATCGAACCATCACGCGTGTCCTCGAGCACGATACCCTGCTCCTGCAACTGTGCGCGGATGGCATCTGCACGGACAAAGTCACGCAGTCGCTTCGCCTCCGAGCGTTCGGCAACCAGTGCATCGATCCGGGCATCATCGCCACTGCCTTCGCCACCACGGCGAAACGCCTGCGGGTCATCCCCGAGCAGGCCAAGGATCGCGCCAAGCCCGCGCAGCTGTCCGGCGAGTGTACGCGCGTGCGTCGCATCGCCGCCACGCGTCACCGCATTCAGTTCACGTGCCAGGTCGTGCATGACTGCCAGTGCGGCCGGTGTGTTGAAGTCATCGTCCATCGCCGCACAGAAGCGCTCCAAATGCTCACTGCCGGCCATTGCCTCTGGAGCCAGTGCTGCCACATCGCCAAAGCCGCGCAATGCCGCGTAGAAGCGCTCCAGCGCCTGACGGGCCGAGTGCAGGCTGGATTCCGCGTAGTTGATCGGGCTGCGGTAGTGGCTGGCGAGCAGCAGGAAGCGCAGCACCTCGGGCTGGTGGCGCTGCAGCACATCACGGATGGTGAAGAAGTTGCCGAGCGACTTCGACATCTTCTCGTCATCGACGCGCAGCGGGCCGAC
>CAZSYV010000272.1:0-1715 GCA_964610955.1 uncultured Klebsiella sp.
GGCACGAGGATGAATACTTGTCACACAAATCAAAGCATTGTCCGTGCCAACGCGGCAAGCTGTTGAATGACAAGAGTTTTTTATCTGAGCCTGATCTGCGTATGTAAAAAAACCTGACAAATAATGGGTCTCTGATCACCTGGCTTTACAGTTTGTCCGCAGGCGGTGCGGATGGATCCGTGGGTACGGGGCTCCTGCGTTCGACGGCAAGCGCGCGCCGGATACCCTCGAGGATCGCCTCGGGCGTTGGCGGGCAGCCCGGCACCGTGGCATCGACCTCGAGCACTTGCGCCACGCCGCCGAGACTTGCATAGCCCTGTCCGAAGACGCCGCCGTCGATCGCACAGTCGCCAACGGCAAGCAGGCGCTTCGGCTCCGACATGGCGGCCCAGGTGCGCTCGAGCGCCTCGTGCATGTGCGGCGTCACCGGCCCGGTCACCAGCAGCAGGTCGGCGTGGCGCGGGCTGGCGACGAAGCGCAGTCCGTCCGCCTCGATGTTGTGGAAGGCGTTCGACAGTGCGTGGATCTCCAGCTCGCAGCCGTTGCAGGAGCCGGTGTCCGTGTGGCGGATGCAGGCGGCGCGCCCGATCGCCCGTGCGGCGGGGTCTGCGGGTGGTGCCGGGGTGGGTTTCCGGCGCGTGCGGCGGATGATGCCGACACGCAGGATCTGCTTCAGTACCTCGAGCATGCGTACCTCACAGGTCGACGCCGCTGTAGCACAAATTGAACGATTTGTTGATCAGCGGGAAGTCGGCAATGATGTCGCCGATGATCGCGTGCTCGAGCACCGGCCAGTTGTGCCAGGAGGGGTCGTGCGGGTGGCAGCGGCGGATCGTGCCGTCGGCGGCGGTCTCGAGCGCAAGGAACACCGGGCCGCGCCAGCCCTCGACGAGACCAAGGCCAAGGCCGGCCGCTGCGCTGCCCGTTGGGGCATTGCGCACCGGCCCCGGCGGCAGCCCGCCGAGCAGCGCCTCGCACAGGCGCAGCGATTCATCGATCTCGTCGAAGCGCACTGCCACGCGTGCGGCCACGTCGCCGCCGCTGGCGCTCGCGCAGCGCACGGCGAACGCTGCCCAGGGCGCGAGTCCCAGGTCGCAGCGCAGATCGTTGGCGATGCCGCTGGCGCGCCCGGCCAGCCCGACCATGCCAAGCTCGCGCGCCAGCGCCCCTGACACGGTGCCGCTGCCCGTGAAGCGTTCCTGCAGGCCGGCATGTCCGGCGTAGAGCGTGCGCAGGCGCTGCACCTCCCTGCCAAGCGCTGCGCCCTGGCGCCGCAGCCGTGTGGCAGCTGCTGCGTCGAGGTCGATGGCCAGGCCGCCGCAGGCGAGCGCATCCATCGGGTAGCGGGCGCCGAAGCTCTGCGCGTTCTCGCGCAGCAGTTCCTCCTTCAGCCGCGCGAACTGTGCGAGCCCGACGCCAAAGCCCGCGTCGTTGCCGATCGCGCCCAGGTCACCCAGGTGGTTGGCGATGCGCTCGCGCTCGAGCAGCACGGCGCGCAGGCAGACGGCACGCTCCGGCACCTGCAGGGTGCGGAGGCTTTCCTCGGCCATGCAGAAGGCCCAGGAGAAGGCGACGCTCGAGTCGCCCGCCACGCGTGCGGCAAGGCGGCGCGCATCGATGAGCCCAAGCTCGGTGAAGCGCCGCTCGATGCCGCGGTGCTTGTAGCCGAGGCGCTCCTCGAGGCGCAGCACCTTCTCGCCGACCACCGAGAAGCG
>CAZSYV010000273.1:0-1714 GCA_964610955.1 uncultured Klebsiella sp.
TGTTGCTTTTGCCAATGGGCACCTGTCGGTGTCAGACGCCCGATTACTCCCACTCGATCATCAACAAGTCTCGCAAGCCCGCGTGGTTAAAGGGATTTGCGATGATCGACATCGGCCATTACCGTCGCTTTTACCGCCATCCGACAAGAGCTTTGTCTGGTGCGGAAGATGGAGGGATTTGAGGGGCGACGACTCTGGCAATTCCATCGTCAATCGCCCTCTAGGATAGCGCAGACAAGCACAGCGGTCTTCCTCCAAGCCTCATTTCGCCGATGGCTTCGGCGCTGCCTGCCCTCCCCTCTTGAAGCCCCGATCCCCCGCCATGAACGCCTCCAGCATGTGCGGGATCAGCTTCTCTGCATCGACGGCTTCGCCATACGCCTGCGCGTGCAGCGCGGCGTAGCGGTCGAGGTCGGCTTTCAGGCTGGCCGGGCAGGCAAAGGTCAGCTTGACGTTCTCGGTCTTGGGCAGCGGCCCGAGCCGCAGTTTCTTGGTCGTGCTCATTGCGAGGCTCCCCGGTTGAAGAACAACGGCTGGTAAGGACGCAATACCAAGTCACGCCCCACGATCACCCGAACCGGCAACCCTGGCCGCGCAGTCAATGTCGGTTGTACATTCATATTGCGCCGGGTGATCTCCTGCCCCACCTGGTTAATGCTGTCCTGGGCGCTGTCGCGCCCGGCGATGACGATGCGGTTGCCGTCCTTCCGGTTTTCCGGCGCGGCCAGCTCGGCGCCGACGCCCAGCAGCGTCGTCAGCACAGCGCCCGCGAAGATGCGCCTCCAGTGCCAGTCCACATCGTCTTCCAGGCCGGCATAGCCGGCCGGATCGGTGCCCACAAGGTTGTCGAGCGTCAGCGAAGACGTGTCCGGCAGGATGATCCGGTTCCACACCACCTGCACGCGGCTTTGCCCATAGCTGACTTGGCTGTTGTAGCGCCCGAGGATGCGCGATCCCTGCGGGATCAGCAGGAACTTGCCCGTGGCCGTGTCATAGACCGGCTCCGTCACCGTGGCGATCACGTCGCCGGGAAGATCGGACTTGATGCCCGTCACCAGCGCACCGGCGATTACCGTTCCGGCCATCACCTGATAGGGCGAAGCCGGCAGCGCCAGATTGCCAGAATTGCGGGTTTCCGTAGAACCGGCTTTCAGGAACGCCTCTTTCTGGCCTTGCCGGTTCTGCACGGCGGTCGGGTCGGCAGGCTGGGCCGCCGTTGAGGCCGGTCTAGCAGCGAGCGGGTCGAAGGCCGCGAGCGCGCTTGCACCACCAGGCGTACCCGGCGCCGTCTGTGCCACCGTGGCGGCCTGGCCTTGACCGCCCGAGCGGAAGAACACCGACGAAGCCGCCGCGGCTTCCGCCTCCTTGCGCAAGGCGTCATTGGGATCGTGGCCGGGAGCCGCGTAAGCAGCCACGGCCGGCTGCTGCGAGTTCACGATGGCCGGGCCGAGATCGCCCGGCAGCGGCGGCCCCAGCTCGGGGATTTTCGGCGGCAGCTTCGAGTAATCGGCCGGCAGGCCGTCCAGCCCTTCGGACTTCGACACGCGATCGACGTTGTAAAGCTCGGTCTGCTCATTGGCACCACGCCGCTGCGGTTGCAGCGACCAGATCGTGGCCCCGAGCACGGCGACCGACAGGCCGCCGACGAGGATGGCCAGCGTGCGCCGGTTCAGGCGCGTGACCGGGCGCGGCTGGGCGCGCAGCGCCACCGCCT
>CAZSYV010000274.1:0-1707 GCA_964610955.1 uncultured Klebsiella sp.
GCATCCGCGCCGAGATCCCCGAGGTCGAGTTCCGCACATGGTTCAGCCAGGTGACCCCGCAAGGTATCGAGGGGGGCGCGTTCGTCCTCGGAGTACCCCACTCCTTCGCCCGCGATTGGCTCAAGTCCAACTATGGCGGCGTGATCGAGACGGCGCTGCGCGAGCTAGGCGTCGAGCCCCCGCGAGTCGCGTTCCAGGTAACCGGCAGTAAGGTCATAGAGCAGCAGGACATGTTCAGCACGCCGCCTACGCCGGAGACGCGCGCGGAGTCGCCCGAGGTCCGTCGCCCCAAGCTGAACCCCAAATACGTCTTCTCGCACTTCGTGGTCGGACCCAACAACAACCTCGCTCACGCCGCGGCGCGCGCGGTGGTCGAGGCCCCCGGCAAGGCGTACAACCCCCTCTTCCTGTACGGGGAGTCCGGCCTTGGCAAGACCCATCTCATGCACGCCGTTGGACACGCGGTCTTCGAGTCCCGGCCGGACCTCCAGATCGAGTACGTGACCACGGAGGCGTTCACCAACGACCTGATCTCCGCCATCGCCGAGCGTCGCATGACCCAGTTCCGCGATCGCTACCGCACCGTAGACATCCTGCTCATCGACGACATCCAGTTCATCGCCGGCAAGGAGCGCACGCAGGAGGAGTTCTTCCACACGTTCAACGCCCTCTACGAGTCCGGCAAGCAGTTGATCGTGTCGTCGGACCGTCCCCCGAAGGACATCCCCACCCTCGAGAAGCGCCTGAGAAGCAGGTTCGAGTGGGGACTGATAACCGATATCCAGGCTCCCGAACTGGAGACTCGCATCGCGATCCTCGGGATGAACGCCGAGTACCGCGGCGTCAAGGTACCGGCCGAGGTCATCGATTACATCGCGAGGCACGTGACCTCGAACATCCGCGAGCTCGAGGGGGCGCTGGTGCGCGCCATCGTCTACGCGTCCATGAACCAGTCGCCGCTCAACCGCCAGACCGTGGCGCGCGCCCTCTCGGACGTCTTCGCGCCGGGCGACATCAACCTGACGATGCCGGACATCCTCAAGCGCACCGCCGAGCACTTCGGTGTCAAGCCGGACGACGTGCGAGGCAAGGGCAGACGGCAGGAGCTCGTTGTGCCGCGCCAAGTGGCCATGTACCTGATCCGCGAGCTGACCACGCACTCCTATCCTGAGATCGGGCAGTACTTCGCCGACCGCGACCATTCGACCGTCATGTACGCGGTACAGAAGATCGAGGGCATCATCCAGGAGGAGAGCGACCTCAGCAGAGCGGTCCGCACCCTGCGCGAGTCTCTCGTATGAAACCGCCAGCGGACCCCCGAAGCCCGGTCGGCTGTTGATAACCCTGTGGATAAGCTTGTAGACAAGCTGTCGAACATGCTGTGAAGAACCGCTCGAGGCTCGGGGCTGTTGAGGGTAGCTGACAAGTAGCGGACCGTTCCACAGGGAGCCTGTACTAGTCCACAGTTCGGTCCACAGCCCAGATACCGTGCCTCACGCGTGGCGTCGCGTTATCGACAGTCTCCACAGGGCCTACTAGGTAGGAGGGTGAGGCTTTCCTTTAGGTTGAAACCTAGCAAGAGTAATCAGTGGTGGCCGAGGAGGCCCGTGGGTCTACCATATGGAAACCTCGCCAGGAAGGGCTTAACAAGGTATGCTCTGACACCGGGCGCAGCCTCCGACAGAGTGTGGAGGCAACCGGTTCGTG
>CAZSYV010000275.1:0-1683 GCA_964610955.1 uncultured Klebsiella sp.
GTCAGACTGACGCGTCGCCAACGAACGGAAGAAGATCTGCCCGCTGTCGAGCGTTTCGTACTTGATCAGCGCGCCCGCCATCAAGTGCAGCTTGTCGAGATTGTCTTCGAGAATCCGCCGCGCACGCTGGTAATTCCGATCGACGATGGTCCGCACTTCCTCATCGATCAACCGTGCCGTGCCGTCCGACACCGACTTGTGCTGGGTGACCGAATGACCGAGGAAGACCTCACCCTCGTCGTCACTGTAGGTCATCGGCCCGAGTTTGTCGGACAGCCCCCAGCGGGTGACCATGTTGCGCGCGATGTCGGTGACGCGCTCGATGTCGTTCGACGCACCGGTCGTCACCGCATCCTTGCCGAACACGATTTCCTCGGCCAGCCGGCCGCCGAACAGACTCGCGATCTGGCTCTCCAGACGCTCCTTGCTGTAGCTGAGCCGGTCTTCCTCGGGGAGGAACATCGTCACGCCGAGGGCTCGCCCACGCGGGATGATCGACACCTTGTAGACCGGGTCGTGCGACGGCACCGAACGGCCGACGATGGCGTGTCCGGCCTCGTGATACGCGGTCAGCTTCTTCTCCTTTTCGCCCATGACCATCGAACGCCGTTCGGCGCCCATCATGATCTTGTCCTTGGCCTTCTCGAATTCCTCCATGTCGACGAGGCGCTTGTTGCCACGCGCCGCGAACAGCGCCGCTTCGTTGACGAGATTGGCGAGATCGGCACCCGAAAAACCCGGCGTGCCGCGTGCCAGCACGGCCGGCTTCACGTCGTCGCCGAGCGGCACCTTGCGCATGTGTACCTTGAGGATCTGCTCGCGCCCCCGGATGTCCGGCAACGGCACGACGACCTGGCGATCGAAGCGGCCCGGTCGCAGCAGGGCGGGATCGAGCACATCGGGCCGGTTGGTCGCGGCGATGACGATGATCCCTTCGTTGCCTTCGAAGCCGTCCATCTCGACCAGAAGCTGGTTCAGCGTCTGCTCGCGTTCGTCGTGCCCGCCCCCGAGGCCGGCGCCGCGATGGCGGCCGACCGCGTCGATTTCGTCGATGAAGATGATGCACGGTGCGTGCTTCTTGGCCTGCTCGAACATGTCGCGCACGCGCGAGGCGCCGACGCCGACGAACATCTCGACGAAGTCCGAACCCGAAATGGTGAAGAACGGCACCTTGGCCTCGCCGGCGATCGCCTTGGCGAGCAGCGTCTTGCCGGTGCCCGGCGGACCGACCATCAGCACGCCGCGCGGAATCTTGCCGCCGAGCTTCTGGAACTTGCCCGGGTCGCGCAGGAAGTCGACGAGTTCCTTGACCTCCTCCTTCGCTTCATCGACACCGGCGACGTCATTGAACGTGACCCGCACCTGATCCTCGCCGAGCATGCGCGCACGACTCTTGCCGAACGACAGCGCACCACGGCCGCTGGCACCGCCCTGCATCTGCCGCATCAGGTAGATCCAGACGGCAATCAACAGCAGGAACGGGAACCAGGAGATGAAGATCTGCATCAGGATGCCCTGCCGATCCGGCGGCTGGGCTTCGATACGTACCTGGTGTTCGAGCAGCATGCCGATCAGCGGCCCGTTGTCACTCTCGGGGCTGTAGGTGAACTGCTTCGATCCATCCTGCATCTCGAATTCGATGGTCGGGCCATCCAGCAGGGCCTTCGACACCTGTCCGCCTTT
>CAZSYV010000276.1:0-1674 GCA_964610955.1 uncultured Klebsiella sp.
TGCATCCTTGCCGTCGACCAGGCGGTGGTCGTAGGACAGCGCCAGATACATCATCGGCCGGATCACGATCTGCCCGTTCAACGCGACCGGACGTTCCTGCACCTTGTGCATGCCGAGGATGGCCGTCTGCGGCGGGTTCAGGATCGGTGTCGACAGCAGCGAGCCGAAGACACCGCCGTTGGTGATCGTGAAGGTACCGCCGGTCATCTCCTCGATCGAGAGCTTGTTGTCGCGCGCCTTGGCGCCGTACTCGCGTACCCTCGCCTCGATCCCGGCAAGCGTCATCGCATCGGCGTCACGCAGTACCGGCACCACCAGTCCGCGCTCGCTGGACACCGCAACGCCGATGTCCTGATAGCCATGGTAGACGACATCGGAACCGTCGATCGATGCGTTCACTACCGGAAAACGCTTCAGAGCCTCGACGCTCGCCCGCACGAAGAATCCCATGTAACCGAGGCGGATCCCGTTGTGCCGCTTCTCGAACAGCTCGCGATACTTCGCACGCAGATCCATCACCGGTTGCATGTCCACTTCATTGAACGTGGTGAGCATTGCGGTGTTGCGCGATGCGTCCAGCAGACGTTCGGCGACGCGCGCACGCAGCCGCGTCATCGGTACGCGCCGCTCGATCCGTCCTCCGGCAAGTGCCACCGGCGGCGCGGTCGGCGTCTGCGCCACCGCGGCATTCGCCTGGATGGGCGGCTGCGCCGCGTGTGCGGCCACGTCTTCACGGGTCACACGCCCGCCCTTGCCGCTGCCACTGATGGCTGCCGGATCGACCCCGTGCTCGGCTGCCGCCAGGCGCGCGGCAGGACCGGAGCGCGGCAGGGCAGCGGCGCCCTCATTCTTCGCTGCCACCGCATCGGTCTGCGCAGTCGGCGCGACGGCTCCGGCTGCGAACCGGCCGATGATCTCCTCTGCAAGCACCGTCGCGCCCGTATCCTTGAGGATTTCGCTCAGGCTGCCGTCCGCCGGCGCCACCACCTCGAGCACAACCTTGTCGGTCTCGATGTCGACCAGCACTTCGTCACGGCGACAGGCGTCACCCGGACGCTTGTGCCAGTGCGCCACCGTGCCTTCGGCAACCGACTCGGGAAACTGGGGGGCCTTGATGTCCATGCTCATTGCTGCGATTTCCTGTCGGGTTTGCTGTCACGCGGATCACGGGTTTGGCCAGCGCGGCACCTGCATGCCGAGTGCATCACGGATCAACTTCTCCTGCTGTGCGAGATGCAGCGCCGCATATCCCGCTGCAGGTGCCGCAGACGCGTCGCGCCCGGAGTATTCCAGATACAGATCACGATTGTGTTCGCGAACCGCCTGTCGCATGTGATGCTGACTATTGAACCAGGCACCCTGATTCTGCGGCTCCTCCTGACACCAGGTGACCTCGAGCAGATTGCGGTACGGTGCGATCGCCGCCACCAGCTCCCGCTGCGGGAACGGGTACAACTGTTCTATGCGCACGATCGCCACCTGTTCAAGACCCTGCTGGTTGCGCTGTTCGTGCAACTCGTAATACACCTTGCCGCTGCACAGCACCACCCGCGTCACGGCCTGCGGATCCAGCGGATCGCCTTCCGGAATGACGGTTCTGAAGCTGCCACCCGCCAGTTCGGGCAACTCGGAAATCGCGTCCTTGTGCCGCAACAGGCTCTTCGGTGTGAACAC
>CAZSYV010000277.1:0-1646 GCA_964610955.1 uncultured Klebsiella sp.
CTACCGTGGTGCGTGTCGGGCAGGCGATCTTTGGTGCACGGGCGCTGGCGGACAGTCATTACTGGCCGGGGGAGGCTGGTCCCCGTCCGCGGTGATCTGTCCCCGGAATTTCAGACCTCCCTTACCTTCAGACTAGCTCATGGACGCCTTGACACCCTCCGAACTAAAAGCAATTCTCCACTCTAAACGTGCCAATATCTATTATCTGGAGCATTGTGAACCGCCCCGGGTTTGAAGGAGGCGGGTTGGTTTTAGTCAGGCCGCAAGCGGCTGACCGGCGAGATTGCGATAGTAGTGGTCTTCAGCCTCCTCTGGGGTGATGTAACCGATGGGCTCGAGCAGGCGATGATGGTTGAACCAGTTCACCCATTCGAGCGTGGCGATCTCGACGGCCTCGCGGGTCCTCCAGGGGCTGCGCCGATGGATGAGTTCTGCCTTGTAGAGCCCGTTGATGGTCTCGGCCAGGGCATTGTCGTAGCTGTCGCCCTTGCTGCCGACCGAGGGTTCGATGCCGGCCTCGGCCAGGCGCTCGGAGTAGCGGATGCTGACGTACTGCGATCCGCGGTCGCTATGGTGGGTCAGAGCTCCGTCACGCTGCGGCCTGCGGGCGTACAGAGCCTGCTCGAGCGCATCGAGCACGAAGTCGGTTTGCATCGATCGGCTGACGCGCCAGCCGACGATGCGCCGGGCGTAGACGTCGACGACGAAGGCCACATACAGCCAGCCCTGCCAGGTGCTCACATAGGTGAAGTCGGCCACCCCCAGCTGGTTGGGCCGATCGGCCCTGAACTGCCGGTTGACCCTGTCCTGCGGGCAAGGTGCATTGCTGTCGCTGATCGTGGTCCGGACCTTCTTGCCACGCACCGCACCGGCAATGCCGAGCTTGCGCATCAGGCGTTCGACCGTGCAGCGCGCGACCGTGATCCCTTCGCGGCGCAGCTGGTGCCAGATCTTGTCGGCACCGTACACCCGGAAATTCTCCTGCCAGACCCGCCTGATCTCGGTCATCAGCGCCTCGTCCCGGATCTGTCGGGCGCTGCGCAGCGACGGGTCGCGCCGGCGCGCCGCCCGACGCCACCAGGCCGACGGAGCAATCTGCAGCGCCCTGCAGATCGGCTCGACTCCGAAACGGCCCCGGTGCTCGTCGATGAACCTCATTGCTACTTCAGCCGGCGGTCGAGCTCCGCCTGGGCGAAAAACGCGCTGGCCAGCTTCAGGATCTCGTTGGCCTTGCGCAGTTCACGGTTCTCACGCTCGAGCTCCTTGATCCGGCTCGCTTCCTCGCGCGTGAGCCCGGCCCGCTGGCCGGTATCGCGTTCATGCTGGCGAACCCAGTTGAGCAGCGTCTGCGCCGTCATCCCGGACTTGCCCGCAATCGACACGATCGCCGCCCACTGCGACGGGTGCTCCGCACGCTGCTCGGCGACCATCCGCACCAGGCGCTCTCGCAACTCAGGCGAATACTTCGGGGACTTCTTCATGGCTCCATTCTCTCAAACGATGGAGCCTCCTCGAAACTCGGGGCGGTTCAGTGGTCCCCGCGTAGGCGGGGATGAACCGTTGATCATTGACCTGTTGATGAGAACTGGCAGGTGGTCCCCGCGTAGGCGGGGATGAACCGCAATTCACGAGGCCGGCGAAGCCAG
>CAZSYV010000278.1:0-1645 GCA_964610955.1 uncultured Klebsiella sp.
GTCATTCCCGCTTCGCTCCGTCATTCCCGCTTCGCTCCGTCATTCCCGCTTCGCTTCGTCATTCCCGCTTCGCTTCGTCACTCCCGCTTCGCTTCGTCACTCCCGTCTCGCTCCGTCATTCCCGCGAAGGCGGGAATCCAGTCCTCCCGCACGGATGATGTGTTGTCGATGCGAAAGTGACACCGGCTCCGGGGTCCCGAGGCAGCGGGAATCTATACAACGCCGGATGTTCAACCCAGAATGGGTACCCGCTTTCGCGGGAATGACGGAGCGAGACGGGAATGACGAGAGTGCTGCGGGTGTGACGAAGAGCCGTTGGCAGGGGCGCTCCGGCATGACGAGGTCACGATTTGAAACCGGGAGACGGAAAGATGAGCGGATTGAGTCCACAACAGATCGAGCACCTGGGCCGGCTCATGGATGAGCGCTGGGCGCGTGAATTCAGGGAGATTCGCTCGCTGATCGACAATGTGACGGGGTTGCGCGAGCGCATCACGCTTGGCGAGCGCCCGGCAGACCCGTCCGATGAATCGCTGCTTCATTCACTGGCTGCCGTCGATGAAGTGCAGATCCGCCAGAACATCCAGGACGTGCAGGACATCGTTGCTGCGCGCCAGCGGATTGCGGCCGGAACCTACGGTGTCTGTACCGACTGCGGTGGCGATATCGATCCCGAGCGCCTGCTCGTCTACCCGACGGCCAAGCGCTGCATCAACTGCCAGCGCGAACACGAGGCCAGGAAGGCGCGGGCCGTGGGGCGCAGTGGCTGAGCGGGGCGGGGCCGTGCTCCGGCAACCCGCCCCTGCAAGCATCCTGGCCGCGCGCTTCAGGCGCTGGTGCGCAGCGTCCTGGCAGCAGCGATCATATGTCTCAGCGCCGGTATCACCTCGGACCATTGACGGGTCTTGAGGCCACAGTCGGGGTTGATCCACAGGCGGTCCGCCGGGATGTACCGGGCGGCCTTTTGCATCAGCTGCACGATGTGCTCCTCGCTGGGGATGTTCGGTGAGTGGATGTCGTACACCCCCGGACCGATCTCGTTCGGGTAGCGGAATTCCTCGAAGGCATCGAGCAGTTCCATGTCGGAGCGCGAGGTCTCGATGGTGATCACATCGGCGTCCATCGCGGCAATCGACGCGATGATGTCGTTGAACTCCGAATAGCACATATGGGTGTGGATCTGCGTCTCGTCGCGCACGCCGTTGGCCGTGAGGCGAAATGCGCCGATCGCCCAGTCGAGGTACTCCTGCCACTGCGTGCGGCGCAGCGGCAGGCCCTCGCGCAGTGCCGCCTCGTCGATCTGGATCAGCCGCACACCCGCACGCTCGAGGTCGAGCACCTCGGAGCGCATCGCCAGCGCAAGCTGTGTGCAGCTCAGGGAGCGCGGCTGGTCGTCGCGCACGAAGGACCAGTTGAGGATCGTCACCGGGCCGGTGAGCATGCCCTTCATCGGTCGGTCGGTCAGTGACTGCGCATAGCGGGTCCACTCGACCGTCATCGGTCGCGGGCGGCTGATGTCGCCATAGAGGATCGGCGGCTTGACGCAGCGCGAGCCGTAGGACTGCACCCAGCCGAACTGGCTGAAGGCGTAGCCGTCGAGCTGCTCGCCGAAGTACTCGACCATGTCGTTGCGCTCGGCCTCGCC
>CAZSYV010000279.1:0-1642 GCA_964610955.1 uncultured Klebsiella sp.
TAGATGCGGGGTGGAGCAGTCTGGTAGCTCGTCGGGCTCATAACCCGAAGGTCGTTGGTTCAAATCCGGCCCCCGCTACCACATTCAGAGTCCTGTCGTTGCGATGGTTTGCCCGTCATGCTGACAGGTTTCCGGAAAGCCCCCTTGTGGGGCTTTTTGTTAGGTGATTTGCCGATACCGTATGGTGCTGGCTGCGCATGCGAAGCAGCAGGACCGAGTGGGGGAGTCGGTACCGGGGAAGTGGGCCACGCGCCCATTTTCTGTTTCTGGAGGGTGAAAACCCGTGTCGACACAGGCCGAGGAGTTGCACGCGCTGCTGGCGCCGGTGGTCGAAGCGCTCGGCTACGTGCTGTGGGGCGTGGAGCTGATCGCGCGCGGCAGGCACGCGCTGCTACGGATCTATATCGATGCCGAGGATGGCATCACGGTCGATGATTGTGCGCTGGTCAGCCAGCATGCGAGCGGGACGCTCGATGTCACGGATCCCATTCAGGGCGCCTATACGCTCGAGGTGTCGTCGCCCGGTTGGGATCGCCCGCTGTTCACCGCAGCGCAGTACCGATCCTATGTCGGAGAGCGTGTGAAACTGCGTCTGACACACACGGTGCAGGGGCAGCGCAACTGCACGGGCGTGCTGCTGGCAGCCGATGATGAGAAAGTGGAAATCGGAGTTTCCGAGGAGGTGCGCCTGACGGTGCCGTATACGGCAGTTCGCAAGGCACATCTGCTGGTCGATGACGAGTGAGAAGACAGTTGCTCGCTAGGGCGCGAATCGGGAGTGAAGGATGAGCAAGGAAATCCTGCAGGTAGCCGAGGTGGTCTCGAATGAAAAGGGCGTCTCACCCGAGATCATCTTCGAGGCGATCGAGCTTGCGCTGGCAACGGCCACGAAGAAACGCTATGACGAGGACTCCGATGTCCGTGTCGTGATCGACCGGCATACCGGCGAGTACAAGACTTGGCGCAGCTGGAGGGTCGTTGCCGATGATGAGCTCGCGGCACTGGGCACCGAGTTCACGCTGCAGGAGGCACATGAGCGGGATACCGGACTGCGCGCCGGTGATGTCTGGGAAGAGCAGGTCGAGAACGTCGAATTCGGTCGCATCGCGGCGCAGACTGCCAAGCAGGTGATCGTGCAGAAGGTGCGTGAGGCCGAGCGGGCGCAGATCGTCGACCAATACCGCGATCGCATCGGTCAACTGCTGGCAGGCAGCGTGAAGAAGGTGACCCGCGATGCGGTCATCATCGATCTCGGCAACAACGCCGAAGGCCTGCTGTCGCGCGAACATCTGGTCGGACGGGAAACCTTTCGTGTCGGCGACCGGATCCGTGCCGTATTGACCGGCATCAATCCCGAGGCGCGGGGCCCTCAGCTCATCATGAGCCGCACCTGTCCGGAAATGCTGATCGAACTGTTCCGTATCGAGGTTCCCGAAATTGCCGAGCAGGTGATCGAGATCCGTGCCGCAGCCCGTGATCCCGGTGTGCGTGCAAAGATTGCAGTAAAGACGAACGACGGTCGCATCGATCCGATCGGTGCCTGTGTGGGCATCCGTGGTTCGCGCGTGCAGGCGGTCTCGAACGAACTCGATGGCGAGCGCGTCGATATCGTGCTCTGGGATGACAATCCGGCCCAGCTGGT
>CAZSYV010000280.1:0-1629 GCA_964610955.1 uncultured Klebsiella sp.
CGGGATATCCCGCGCCAGCGTCGCCAGCAGGCCGGGGCCGATGCCGTTGACCGCGAACTGCGGGATGTCATAGAGGAACAGCGGCACATCCGGCGCGGCGGCGGCGATGGCCGCGAAATAGCGCGCCAGCGCCGCGTCGCTCATGCCATAGAACGTCGGGGTCATGGCCACGATGGCATCGGGGCGCAATCCCACGGCGTGACGCGTCAGGCGCACCGCCTCGTCGGTTCGTTGCGCGCCCACGCTGATCAGCACCGCCACCCGTCCGTTGGCCGCCGCGGCGGCCGCTTCGTGCAGTGCCTCGCGCTGCTCCAGGTCGAGTTGCGTCCCTTCGCCGGTCGTGCCGCCGATGAACAGCCCCTTCACCCCCTTGTCGGCCAGGAAGTTGACCAGCTGCGGGACGACGGCGAGATTGACGGTATGGGTTCCCGGCACAAGGGGTGTGGCCATGGCCGGCGACACCCCGTCGCGCACGCGGGATTTCAGATTTGCAATCCGGTCGGCGATTTCCATATCAACTAAGCTCCATTCCTGAGACAAGTTTGTTCGGCGTCGGTGAGGGCGCGCTCGAACAGGGCCAACCCCTCGTCCACCAGCGCCCGATCGATGTTGAGCGGCGGCGTGATCCGAATGGACGTCCGCCCGCACGGGATGAGCAGCAGCCCGCTCTCGAAGGCGGCCTGGATCACGTGGTTGCGCAGGTTGACGGCCGCCTCTTTCGTGCCGCGATCCTTCACAAACTCCATGCCGATCATCAACCCCCGGCCGCGCACGTCGCCCATGCTGGGATGGCGACCCTGCATCTCCACCAGCGCGTCCAGGATATACTCGCCCGTCTCCGTGGCCCGCGCCAGCAGATTCTCACGCTGGATCACTTCCAGCGTGGCCAGCGCCGAAGCGGCCGCCACCGGGTTGCCGCCGAAGGTGCTGCCGTGGGAGCCGCGCCCCCAGGTCATCAGATCCTCGCGGGCGATGATGCCGCCGATGGGCATGCCGCTGGTGATCCCCTTGGCGAAGCAGACGATGTCCGGCTCCGTCTGCTCATGCTCGATGGCCCACCAGGCGCCGGTGCGGCCCGCGCCGCTCTGAATCTCGTCGACCATCAGCAGGATGCCGTACCGATCGCAAATCTCCCGCAGCCGGGGGAAGAAACCCGGCGTGGGGATGACGTAGCCGCCCTCGCCCTGGATCGGCTCCACCAGAACGCCGGCCACGTCGGTGGGGGAGAGCATATTGTGGAAGAGCTGCTGCTCCAGATAATCAAGCACCGCCTGCCCGGCGTCTTCGGCCGTTTGGCCCAGCAGCACCGGCCGGTAGGGGTTGGGGTAGGGGATGTGATGGACCTTCACCCCGGTCACGTAGTTGGCCCGCTGCACCGCCTTGCTGGCCGTGAAGGACAGCGAGCCGAGTGTGCGGCCGTGGAACGCGCCCAGAAAGCCGATGAATTGCGAGCGGCCGGTGTTGTACATCGCCAGCTTGATGGCCGCTTCCACCACTTCCGTGCCCGAATTGCCGAAATAGACCTTGGTCGGCGATTTCATCGGCGCGATATCCTGCAACTTCTCGGCCAGCGTGACGGCCTGCGGGTAGAAAAAGTCGGATAGGCAGATGTGCCAGAACTTGCTCACC
>CAZSYV010000281.1:0-1625 GCA_964610955.1 uncultured Klebsiella sp.
CGCGAACAGACCGGGCTGATCAGTCGCCTGGCGTATGCCGATCTGCTGCGGGAGGCCGGGCGCCCGACGCTGATCATTCTCGATGATGCGCTGGTGCATACCGATCGTGAACGCCTGGCGCAGATGAAGCGCATCCTGTTCGACGCCGCCGAGCGTCACCAGATCCTGCTGTTCAGCTGCCACCCTGAGAACTGGCGCGATCTTGGCGTCGCGGCCCGTGAGATGTCAGCCCTGTAGGCGGCATCGGAGCCTGCTTTCTGGATTGCTGCCGCAAGTTGTGGCGAAATGCGCAGGTTTTCCGCAGAGGTACTGGCATGTCCCGATACTGGAGTGATTTCGTGCACGGTCTGCTGCCCTATGTGCCGGGCGAGCAGCCGAAGATCGCCAGGCTGGTGAAGCTCAACACCAACGAAAATCCCTATCCACCCTCGCCGCGGGTGATTGCTGCGATCCAGGCCGAGCTTGGCGAGGGGTTGCGCCGCTACCCCGACCCGACGTCCGCGCTGCTGGTCGATGCGGTCGCCAGCCATTTCGGCGTGCCGCGTGAATGTGTATTCGTCGGCAACGGTTCCGACGAGGTGCTTGCGCATATCTTCCTGGGGTTGCTCAAGCACGACGCGCCGGTGTTGTTCCCGGACATCACCTACAGCTTCTATCCGGTTTATTGCGGCCTGTACGACATCGCCTTCGAGACACTGGCGCTCGATGAGGCGTTTCGCATCCGTGTGGACGATTACTGCCGCCCGAACGGTGGCATCGTCTTCCCCAATCCGAATGCGCCAACCGGGGTGGCGCTGTCATTGGCCGAAATCGAGCGCCTGCTGGTGCGCAACGCCGACAGCGTGGTGGTCGTCGATGAAGCCTACGTCGATTTTGGTGCCGAATCTGCCGTGGCGCTCACGCAGCGCCATCCGAATCTGCTGGTCGTTCAGACGCTGTCGAAATCGCGCTCGCTGGCGGGCCTGCGGGTGGGCTATGCGATCGGCCACCCGGGGCTGATCGAGGCGCTGGTACGGATCAAGGACAGCTTCAACTCCTATCCGCTGGATCGCCTGGCCATCGTGGGCGGAGCGGCGGCCATGCAGGATGTCGCGTATTTCCGCAAGACCTGCCAGGCGGTGATCGACAGCCGCGATGCCTTGGTACGGGAGCTGGCCGCGCTGGGGTTCGAGAGTTTGCCGTCGGCGGCGAACTTCGTTTTTGCCCGGCATCCGCAGCATGAGGGAGCGGAACTGGCGCAGGCCTTGCGCGAGCGTGCCGTGCTGGTCAGGCATTTTGGCAGACCAGCGCGCATTGCTCGTTTCCTGCGGATCACCATCGGACTGCCGGAGGAGAATGCGGCACTTGTTGCGGCACTGAAGACAATCGTCTGAGTCCCGCGATGGTGCTTGCACATAGTGGCAGCCGTGGTACTGTCCGCCACGGACGATCGGCTGCCCTGCACGGGCAGGCGACGCACGAAATCCTCGCCTCGGTCCATCGCTTCGGTGGGCTGGCGTGCGGAGCCATCCACAAACAGGAGCAGTGTGCATGACAAAGAAAGACTATTTCATCATCGATACCGAGACACATCCGATCGACGCAGCGATGTGGCACCAGCTGGCCCCGTATCAGGGCACGCAGCG
>CAZSYV010000282.1:0-1623 GCA_964610955.1 uncultured Klebsiella sp.
GTGCTGATCATGCTGCTCACGGTCCTGATAAAGGCTTTGCGCTGGCAATTGATGTTTCCATCTGAGCGCCCCCCCGTTCGTCTTGCCCCATCCTTCTGGGCAATTTCATTGGGTCAATACGTGAACCTGGTCGTCCCATTCCTCCGTCTGGGTGAGGTGGCTCGTCTCTATGCTCTCAACCAGGAAGCAGGCACCAATCCAGGAATAGCTCTTGGCTCATTGGTCGTGGAAAAAACGCTGGACCTGATTTTCTTTGGTCTGACAATCCTGTTCGTCCTGCCCTTCGTTATCCTGCCCGACTTTATGGGCGACCCCGGCTTCATGCTCTGGTTGCTGCCGTTGGTCTTGCTCGCGGTTCTCTATGTCCTGGCTTATCAGACCGACCTCGTCATCCGCCTGTGGCGGCGTATCGTTCAGCCATTACCGGCGCGCTTACGGGAACTGCTGCTCCGTCTGGCCGCTAGTGGGCTGGAAGGCCTCGAATCCCTGCGCGATCGGCGATTGACCCTGTACATGCTGCTTCTTTCAGTGGCAATCGCTCTTCTGTCCATCGCCCTCCCCTATGCGCTGTTCCCGGCCATGTCGCTTCCGCTCGGCTTTCTCGACGCAGCGTTGATCCATATCGTGGTCACGATCGCTATCATCCCGCCCAGCACACCAGCCAAGATCGGCGTACTCAACGGCGCGGCCGCCGTGACCCTCTGGCAACTTGGCATTTCCGATGAGACGACCATAGCCGGCTACACCATCTTGCTCTACCTGGTTGTGGTCGTGCCGCAAATCATCCTTGGGCTAGTGGCTGCCTCGCGGACCAAATGGCGTTGGCAAACGACCTTGCCGGGTAACTCCGCGACCACCGGCGCAGATTCCCCACTGCCATGAACCGGCCACGATACTCAGTGATCGTTCCCGCCTATAACACCGAGCATACGATTGGCGCATGCGTGGCCGCCTTGCGTGCCCAACAATTCGGCCAGCCTTACGAGATCATCGTCATCGATGACGGCTCCACCGACGGGACCGCGGCCGTGGCCCGAGCAGCCGGAGCAACGGTCATCACTACCCCAAACGGCCGACCGGCGGCCGCGCGCAATGTCGGCACCCGGGCCGCAATCGGGGAAATCATCTGCTGCACCGACGCCGATTGCATCCCCCATCCCGATTGGCTGCGCCAGATCACCTTCCCCTTGGCGGATCCCGACATAATCGCCTGCAAAGGCAGTTATGCGACTCGCCAAACGGAACTGGTTGCCCGGTTCGTCCAGCTGGAGTACGAGGACAAGTACGATCTGTTGCGTACGGAGAAATACATCGACTTCATCGACACCTATTCGGCCGCCTACCGGCGCGAGACTCTTCTGGAGTGCGGCGGGTTCGATGAGCGTTTTGATTATCTGGAGGATCAGGAACTTTCCTTCAGATTGGCGGCAAAGGGTTACAAGATGGTGTTCCAGCCCGAGGCTGTCGTCGACCACCTCCATAGCGCCACGCCAGGCGCTTACCTCCGCAAAAAACAGGTTATCGGCTATTGGAAGGCTCAGGTCATCCGCCGCTTCCCCGAGCGAGCGGTCAAGGATTCCCATACCCCGCAAGTGATGAAGGTACAAATGGCATTATCGATGT
>CAZSYV010000283.1:0-1600 GCA_964610955.1 uncultured Klebsiella sp.
GGACCGTGTCTCAGTTCCAGTGTGGCTGATCGTCCTCTCAGACCAGCTACCCGTCTTCGGCTTGGTGAGCCATTACCTCACCAACTACCTGATGGGGCGCGAGACCATCCCCTAGCAGCGGACTGTTTCCTCAATGGATCATGCGATCCAAAGAGAGTATCCGGTATTAATCCGAGTTTCCTCGGGCTATCCCGGTCTAGGGGGCAGGTTTCTCACGTGATACTCACCCGTTCGCCGGTTTCCACATCCGATCCTTACGGACCGAACATTTCTCCCTCGACTTGCATGCATAAAGCGCACCGCCAACGTTCGTCCTGAGCCAGGATCAAACTCTCCATCGAAGTTCTCGATGAGAACAGATCCTGTGTCTGTGCAAGCACAGACCAGGAAGTTTTTCATCCCTCAAAAGGATGCGGTCATACGAGGACGGGTCCTCTTCATGTATGACCGTTGGCTTTGTACATCCATCGTTCCAACCACCGTCGCGGACAACGTCCACATGGAGGCTGGGCAGATGAACCACATAACGCTCACCGTTCGAGCATCCCGAAGGATGTCTGGCGGCAAGCGCCTGTCAATCTCAATCGTCTGTCTCTTGGACAGTCGATTGACACACTGTTCAGTTGTCAAGGAGCCCGATCTCTCTGCAGGCGGCGTACCGCCACCGGCAGAGGGCTTCACAGTATACCACCCACAACGCGGGTGGTTCCGGCCGGGGTTGGCCGGGAGAGGAACTGTACCCAGTCCCGGAAACTAGTTCACACTCATTCGCCGGATATTTGTGATTTTCTTTGCCGTCGGGCCGGATACCCCGGAAAACAACGGCTCAACCGCCGGCTGGCCGCGCTCCACAAAGCTGGAACCGGACGATGGGGTTCCCCTCCCCTGTTCGATCAGAACCGCTCAGTCAGGGAAGTGACAGGCAACCGGGTGCCCACGACCACGCTCGATCAACGCGGGCTCCTGCTCGGCACAGATGGGTTGTGCCTTCCAACAGCGGGTCCGGAAGTGGCACCCGGATGGTGGGTTCGTCGGACTCGGGACATCCCCCTCAAGCATGATGCGTTTCCGTTCCTCCCTCCCCCTCGGATCCGGGACCGGGACGGCCGACAGGAGCGCCTCGGTGTAGGGATGGGAGGTGCGGTCATACACATCATCCTCATCCCCCGTCTCAACGATCTTGCCGAGATACATGACCGCCACTCGATCGACGAGGTGACGAACCACGGCGAGATCGTGCGCAATGAAGAGGTACGAGACGCCGAACTCCTTCTGGATGTCCTTGAGGAGGTTCACCACCTGGGCCTGCACGGAGACGTCAAGCGCGGAGACGGGTTCGTCACAGATGATCGTCTTGGGGTTGACCGCAAGTGCCCTGGCGATCCCGATCCGCTGCCGCTGCCCGCCGGAGAACTGGTGGGGGTACCGGCTGATGTTGTTCGGGTTCAACCCGACAACCTCGAGTAGCTCCTGGGTTCTCTGGCGACGGTTCTTCTTCGGGACGCCGCCGTGGATGCTCCACGGTTCCGCGATGATGTCCCCAACCGTCATCCTCGGGTTCAGCGACGCATACGGATCCTGGAAGATGACCGTGATCTCG
>CAZSYV010000284.1:0-1598 GCA_964610955.1 uncultured Klebsiella sp.
CCCGCTTCTCCCAGGTCTTGGTGGAGTACAGCAAGGCCCCTCAGGTGACCCGGGAGCGTCTGTATCAGGACGCCATGCAACAAGTGCTTTCCAATACCACCAAGGTGCTGGTGGACGACAAACAGGGTGGCAATCTCATCTATCTGCCGCTGGACAAGCTCATGCAGCTCACCGGCAGCGGAGCGCCCACAGCCGCCGAGACCCAGGCTCAGTCCCCCGTTGCACCGCCGGCCACTGTCCAGGACAACTTGTTCCGCTCTCGGGACGCCTTCCGCAGCCGTGAACGGGAGGAGCGGCCATGATGAAGAACCCCATCAACCTCGTCGTCGTCCTGGTGGCGGTCCTCCTGCTGCTGTCCTTTTCCGTCTATACCGTGGACCAGCGTCAGGCGGCCGTGGTCTTCCAGCTGGGCGAGATCGTGCAGGTCAACAAGCAGCCCGGCCTCTATCTGAAGATTCCCTTCGTGCAGAACGTGCGTTTTTTCGACACCCGCATCCTGACCCTGGACGCGGCGGACCCGGAACGTTTCATCACCTCCGAAAAGAAGAACGTGCTGGTGGACTACTACATCAAGTGGCGCATCTTCGACGTGGAGAAGTACTACGTCAGCTTCGGCGTGGATGAGCGCCGCGCGGAAAACCGCCTGTTCCAGACCATCAACGACGGCATGCGTGCCGAGTTTGGCCGCCGTACCGTACATGACGTGGTCTCCGGCGAACGGGATGACGTCATGGATCTGTTGCGCACCAAGGCGGATCAGGATGCCCGCCGCTTCGGCGTGCAGGTCATGGACGTGCGCATCAAGCGGGTGGATCTGCCCGCAGAGGTGAGCGAGTCGGTCTATCGGCGCATGGACGCGGAGCGCAAGCGGGTGGCTAATGAGTTGCGTTCCACCGGTGCCGCCGAAGCGGAAAAGATCCGGGCCGATGCCGACCGTCAGCGCGAAATCATCATTGCCGAGGCCTACCGTGATGCCCAGCGCCTCAAGGGTGAGGGGGATGCAAAGGCTGCCGCCATCTACGCTGCTGCCTATGGCAAGAACCCGGAGTTCTACGCCTTCTATCGCAGCATGGAGGCCTACCGCCAGAGCTTTGCCGGCAAGAACGACGTCATGGTGTTGCAGCCTAATTCCGACTTCTTCCGCTACATGAAATCACCGGGCGGTCAGTCCCGGGGCGGCAAGTAAGTCAAACCAGTAGCTGCGTGGATGATGCAGAGGCGACCCCATGACCCTGGGCGACATCTTTCTGCCGGCCCTGGCCTTGATGCTGGTGCTGGAAGGCGTGCTGCCCTTTATCGCTCCCAAGATCTGGCGTGAGACCTTTACCCGCATGCTGAGCTTCAACGATGGCCAACTGCGCTTCATGGGCCTGATCTCCATGCTGGGGGGGCTGTTGCTCCTCTGGCTCAGCCGCGCGTAAGACCGCCATGACGCCTGCCTGGCTTCTGCCCGAATACATCGAGGACATCCTGCCGCCCTATGCCCGAGCAGCGGAGGACTTGCGCCGGCGCCTGCTGGATCTGTTCGATGCCCATGGCTACGAGCTCATCACCCCGCCCCTGGTGGAGTATCTGGAATCCCTTCTCACCGGCGCGGC
>CAZSYV010000285.1:0-1579 GCA_964610955.1 uncultured Klebsiella sp.
GGTCGATGCGCAGCACCTTGCCGGTGGGCTTCTGGGTGAACTTGTAGGCGCCGTGGCTGGTGCCGATGGCGATGGCCAGGGCGTCGACCCGGGTCTTGGCGACGAAGTCGGCGGCCTCGTCGGGGTCGGTGAGCAGGGCGGAATGGTCGAGCACGCCCTCGGCGCCATGGCCGTCCTCCTCGCCGGCCTTGCCGGTCTCGAGGGAGCCCAGGCAGCCCAGCTCGCCTTCCACGGACACGCCACAGGCATGGGCCAGCTCGGACACCTTGCGTGTGGTCTCGACGTTGTACTCATAGCTGGATGGGGTCTTGCCGTCTTCCATGAGGGAGCCATCCATCATCACCGAGCTGAAGCCGGACTGGATGGAGCGGAAGCAGATGCTGGGGGACGCGCCATGGTCCTGGTGCATGCATACCGGGATGTGGGGGTAGGACTCGATGGCGGCCAGGATCAGGTGGCGCAGGAAGGGCTCGCCGGCATAGGAGCGGGCACCGGCCGAGCCCTGCAGGATCACTGGCGAGTCCACGGCGGCGGCGGCCTGCATGATGGCCTGCACCTGTTCCATGTTGTTGACGTTGAAGGCGGGCAGGCCATAGCCGTGCTCGGCGGCGTGGTCCAGCAGTTGACGCAGGGAAATCAGGGCCATCTGTCGTTCTCCTTAAAAAAGATTGATGCTTGGGCTTACGCCTTCTTGCGTTCGCCTACGCGGACGATTTTCAGGGTATTGGTGCCACCGGGCTTGCCGATGGGCTCGCCGATGGTCAGCAGGATATGGTCTCCGTCCCGCACGGCACCACGGCGACGCAGCTCATCCTCGGCCTCGGAGAGCAGGACGTCGCGGTCGTTCTTGGCCGGGCGGAAATTAACCGGATAGACCCCGCGGAAGAGTGTCACCTTTCTACGGGTCTCCACTTCCGGGGTCAAGGCGTAGATGGGCACGTTGGTGGACATGCGGCTCATCCACAGGGCGGTGGAACCGGACTGGGTCATGGCGGCAATGGCCTTGATGTTCAGGTGCAGGGCAGTGAACACGGCAGACATGGCGATGGCCTCGTCCGCACGCAGGAAGCCCCGGTCCAGCAATTTGTTGCCGAATGTGGGTTCCATGTCCTTTTCCGCCTCCAGGCAGACTCGATCCATGGCCTGGATGGCCTCCACGGGGAACTGACCGGCGGCGGTCTCGGCGGAGAGCATCACCGCGTCGGTGCCGTCCAGCACCGCATTGGCCACATCGGAGACCTCGGCACGCGTGGGGATGGGGCTGCTGATCATGGATTCCATCATCTGGGTGGCGGTGATCACCAGCTTGTTGCGTTCCCGGGCCATGCGGGTCATGCGCTTTTGCAGGGCGGGGACGGCGGCGTCCCCCACTTCCACCCCCAGATCCCCCCGGGCCACCATGATGGCGTCGGCGGCATCCAGGATCTCTTCCAGGGCCTCGATGGCCTCGGCGCGCTCGATCTTGGCCACGATCCAGGCCTTGCCCCCGGCGGCGCGCAGGATGTCCCGGGCCTGTTGGATGTCGGCAGCGGCCCGGGGAAAGGACACCGCCAGGTAGTCCGCCTTGATGGCGGCGGCG
>CAZSYV010000286.1:0-1564 GCA_964610955.1 uncultured Klebsiella sp.
CGGTAGGAATTCTATCAATGCCATTTATGGTAGCGGCGGCACCTGAGGTAATCGCTTACGGATCAATAGTGGCTGAAACCTGGTATGGAAGCTATATTATTGAAACCACTGCAAAAATCGGAATGGACGCCACCGCACAATACTTAATTACAGGCGATGTCAACTGGCTGAACGCAGCTGCAGGGTCTGTGCTGCCGGGGAATGCAGGATATTTAGGATCTCCAATTTTAAGTGAAGGAGCGGATGTTTTACAGTATGAAAAAATTTCAGATTTTAATTTTCAAAAATCTTCAGCAAATGTGGTAGGTGGTTACTTAGGAAGCCTATCTGGTTTTGGAACTAAAGCAGTAAGCTCAGATTGGAGCAGTTCTGTTGGAAGTTTTATTTTTTCTAACGGAGTTCAATCGTTTCATACACAAGGAAATACTGAACTGATAAAGTCTAATTCCAAAAATTAAGTAATGAATCCTTCTTATAAAGATTTTATAATAGTAGTTATTTGTATTATTGGTTTTTTAATTTTTGGTTATTGTTGGAATATATATGCGAAAAATAATCGCCAAAATCTTTATAAAAACAAAAAATACACAATTGGTATAATCACTCAAAGAAGAACAGAAACAAGAAGTGATTATTATCGTTACTCCTATAATGTGTATAACTGTCAACAAAATGGAAGATTTAGCTTTTCACTAAAAGGAAAATATGCAAATTTGAAAGTTGATCATAAATATTTTATTATGTTTGATAGTTTAAAACCTAAGAATTCCGTGCTTTTGCCCTTTTTACCCGTTCCCGACAGCATCACGGAAGCTCCACCCGAAGGTTGGAAAGAATTGCCCATACCGGTAGATAAAGAAGAAATTCGTAAGTTTTTAGAAGATTATTGAAAATGGTAATGTTTACTCTGTCAAAACCATAAAAAGTACAAAAGAAGGTGACCAACGGTGCAAGCATAGGGACAACAGATTATCTGGATGGGTTTCAATATAATGAGCAGTTATTGGAGTTCTTTCCACACGCAGAAGGTTATGTAAAAGTAACTGCGCTGAGTGAAAACCCAAGCAACCCTGAGTACGCTTTTAACTATGTCTTTAACTATACAGACCACCTTGGAAATGTAAGGGTGAGCTACGCCAAAGACCCTCAGACAGGAAACCTGAAGATTTTAGATGAAAGCCACTATTACCCTTTTGGGCTAAAACATCAGGAATATGTTAATTTCGGTTTTGCAAGCGACCAGATCCAGGGAGTGATCATTACACCCATAACTAATAATCCGTATAAGTATAAGTACAACGGGAAGGAATGGCAGGATGAGCTTGGTTTGGGCATGTACGATATGGATATGCGACAATATGACCCGGCCATTGCCAGATGGGTGGTGATGGATCCGGTGATTCACCACAGTATGTCGCCTTACAGTGCTTTTGACAACAATCCTGTGTTTTGGGCAGATCCGAGCGGGGCGGCACCGGAGCTTGGAAGCGTATTTGAACAGAGCGGAATGAAGGTTGAAAGTTTGACGGTTCAGGGTACGGGTACAAGTATCGGTGCAGGGGGT
>CAZSYV010000287.1:0-1563 GCA_964610955.1 uncultured Klebsiella sp.
CAGCAGCGCGAGCCGGGCGCGATCGTCATCGATTTCACGATCGTCGCCTGAGCGCAGTGCCCGGTACGGCCGGGCAGACAGGTGCGCTCTACCGCTGGTCGGCGCAGCGGCTCTCCAGATCGACGACCGGGATCGACGCACCGCCGACTGGGCACGCCGGCATACGCCCGTATTCGGATCGCAGCGCTGCGTTCCTGAGACTCGATGCGGATTCCGGTGCACCGCTGGCGCTGCATGCGACCATTCCGCAGGTACTGAATCCTCAGAGTTCCCACAACTGGCGCAGGGGCACAGCGAACAACTTGTCGTCGATCCTGATGGTGGCGCTGCCGTCGTAGAGCACCACGCCCGCAGTGAAGTGCGAGCCTGCCGCATCGCGGAGCTTGCGCAGACCCCTGAAGTCCGCGTCAGTCGCCGTGGCGGCGGCCTTGACCTCGACGCCGGCGACAGCAAAGCTGCCCTGCTCCAGCACGATGTCCACTTCGAAGTCATCGCGGTCGCGATAGTGGAAGAATTCGACGGGTTCGGCACGCCAGCTTGCCTGCCGGCGCAGCTCCTGCAGCGTGAAGGTTTCCAGCAGCGGGCCAAGCCGCTGCCGATCCTTGTCGAGCGCAGCCGCATCGATGCCCATGAGTGCGCACGCCAGTCCCGTATCGGCCATGTGGAGTTTCGGCGTCTTCACCAGTCGACTGAGTCGATTGCTGTGCCAGGGCGCGAGCCGCTCGAGCAGGAAGATCCGCTCCAGCACGGTGACGTACTCGTGAATCGTTTGCCGACTGATCCGGAATGGTGAGGCCAGATCGGACACGTTGATCAGGCGCGCCGTATGTGCCGCGGCCAGGGCCAGCAGCCGGGGCAAAGCTTCGAAGGAGTGAATGCGCGTCACGTCGCGAACGTCGCGCTGGATCTGTGTTTCCACCAGATCGCGGTACCACGCCCGGCGACGAGCGGGCGCCCGTCGGGCGAGGGCGGCAGGGTATCCGCCGGCAACGATGTGCTGTGACAGTTCGGCACCCGGCGGCCTGGCCAGGGTGGTCCGGAAACTGCCTTTGAACAGGACGTCGAGAAATCGCGGTCGTCGCCGCGAGAGCTCGCACTGCGCCAGCGGATGCAGCCGGAGTAGCCCCATGCGCCCCGCCAGGGAGTCGGCCAGTGTGGGGACCAGCAATACGTTGGCTGAACCCGTGAGGATGAAACGGCCAAAGGAGCGTTGCAGATCGATTGCTGCCTTGAGCGAGGTGAATATTTCCGGGACTCGCTGAACCTCATCGAGGATTGAACGTCGGGGCAGTCCCGCTACGAAACCGATGGGGTCACGGCGAGCCGCCGTGCGGACGGCATCGTCATCGAACGTGATGTACCGGTAGCCGCGGGGTTCGCCGATCATGCTGGTCCGATTCCCGGCTGATTGCGGGAAAGCCGATCAACGGGAAACCCCGCGAAGAACCGGGATTTCCGGACTCAAACGGGATCAGGTGGGATGCGCTGGGACGGGCCGGGAAGACCCCGATGGTGCCCAGGAGAGGACTCGAACCTCCACGGAGTTACCCGCTAGCACCTGAA
>CAZSYV010000288.1:0-1563 GCA_964610955.1 uncultured Klebsiella sp.
TTTGTTGCAGGGTGGAGCAGCCTGGTAGCTCGTCAGGCTCATAACCTGAAGGTCGTTGGTTCAAATCCAACCCCTGCACCCAATTTGAAACCCCCGGAAACTGCTCCCGGGGGTTTCTGCTTAATGACTTGCGCGATTTTCGAAAGAGCGACTGTCCGCGTGCAACCTCAGTCAACACGAGGCAACTTTGGGACACCAAAACCAAACATTACGCCAAACATTTTTTCGAGCCGAAAAGCAGGTTTTCCCCATCGGCCTTCAGGCTCCGCACCCGCAGGTCTGACCGTTGAACATCAATAAAATAGCCACTCCTGGCGGAGTGGCTACGACAGCAAAAACTGTAGGAAATTTAGGCGGCTGAAGGGATGCCCGGGACGCCCTGCTCCCGAGGAGAGCCGACCAAACACCCGATCCCACGTTGCGTAAGTCGCATAATTTCACCCAGCGGATAACGCCAGGTTCCGGGGAGAATCTCCACCGGGTGAAGCATTCCCTCCTTGGTCATTCTCCAGATCGTCACGCGATTCACGCTGAGGAGTTCCGCCGCGCGCTTCTGCGTGACCAGGGCACGAGCATCGCTGTCGCCTCCGCGTGCAGTCTCTTCCACCTGCCCGGAAATCAGTCGCTGCACCAGATCCCGCTCCCCGCTCGTTAGGGAGGAGTCGGTCGTCACGACGGATTGAAGAATCGCCCGGGAGGTCGGATTCATGGCGATCAAACCCCAGCCAGCAGGCTATGCCGAACGGACTCCCGGAGGCTCTTGCGCGCCAAGACATCAGCCGCGAGCTGTTCGACCATCGCATCGTGAAAGCGGTTCACGCGGTGATGCACCGGAAAGCCAAAGTCGGTCTTTTCAGTCCTCCACTCCACCGACGCGACCATGCGCTGCTCGCGGTGATCGAAGAGGCGCACCTCGCCGCCTTCGAAGGCCGGCGCTTGATTCAGGAATGCCTCGACCGCCTCCGGCGCCGAGTCGGTTCGATGACCAGGGAGGAAAAGCCCCGCGCGGTTCTGCCGATAGATTTGATACCGCACCACCGACGCTGCCGCGTCGGGGCCGGTGATGGATGATGTCGTGTGGTTCGTTTTCATGGATGAGTTGGGTTTCGCTGCATCCATCTCTGCGCCACCCGGCGTCATCCTCAATCGAGCGGCCCTGCCGAAATCGCGGGGCGAATCCTACACCGGATTCGGTAGGCTCCGAGCATTGGGCGAGGCACGCCGATCCATCACCGTGGAGTCATGCGACTCCCCACAAACCGAGCGGTGCCTGCGGACCCAAAGCGGCCGGAACCGGCCGACCGTCAGGCGAGGTCACTGCGGACTTCAGCTCCGCGAATCGCGCTGAGCGTGTGGCACGGCCTCGTCGGCGGGAGTCTTCACGGCCGGCGGTGTCGCGACTCGGCATCGTCCTGGACCGGGCGAGACCGTTGCGGAATTTCTGCGGCATCACTCTCCCACGCTTTGATCCGGTGGCAGCATGGAGCACCCCGGCAGCGCTGCATGCGGTCATGGCTGCGAGCGGTCCGCGTTCTTCCGGGCAACGCCGCCAAGGCGGCACGT
>CAZSYV010000289.1:0-1562 GCA_964610955.1 uncultured Klebsiella sp.
CGAGCCTGGAGACGGTTTTGGGCACCGCGGCGTTCTATGGCCTTACCGACAGCACGGCCCGGAAAATCGTGGAAGAAGTCCTGGCCGCGGTTGATGGCTGGCGGGACGCGGCGCGAAGAACACACATCAGCGGTGCCGACATTGAACTGACCGCGGGCGCCTTCTCGGCCCATGCGGAATTTCGTGCAGGTATTTGTTAAGGAACGCAGGAATCAGGAAGCCTTCGAGCGACTGAAGGTCGAGCTGAGCCATGCCTTCGCAGCTCCGGAGAGCACGTGCCACCCCTTGACTGCCGCCGCCGTGATCGCACGGGGCGGATGGCGTGTTTCAGCCCGCATGTCACTGCGCCAGCTCGAATCGCAGCGGCACGCCTACCGCCACGCTCGCGCGTGACAACGTAGCCAGCGTCACGCTGGTATCGTTCTCATCCAGCAGGCGATTCACCACCGCACGACTGGTATGCATGCGCGCCGCCATTTCCGTGCGCGTGATGTGCTTCGCCTTCATGGCCTGCGCGAGCTGCCAGGCGATGACGCGCTTGATGGCCGTCGCGGTGACTTCCTCGCGCAACCCGTCCTCTGCCAGAAATTCGTCGAAATCGCTGCCAATATGCTTGCTCATTGCCTTACCTCATAGCCGCCTCGCGCGGGCCTTTGCTGTGTCCAGATCCTGCTTCGGCGTCTTCGCCGCCTTCTTCACGAAGCCGTGCAACAGCACCATCCGCGCGCCAGTCACCGTGAACAACACACGCGCAATGCCGTCGGCGATGTGACTGCGTATCTCCCATAGATCCGGCTCCATCTTGCGCACCAGCGGCATCCCGAGCGGCCAGCCGAACTGCACTTCCTTGATGTCCGTGCCGATCGTCTTGCGGTCTTCCACAGTCATGGCCTTCAGCCAGTCGCGCACCGGTTCCGTGCCAGCCTCGGTGCGGTAGAACTTGACTGCCAGGATAGGGTCCATGAGTGCACCGTATCAAAAAAGATACATTCGAGCAAACCTGTACACCAGCCCGCACCTGCTGCTCCCACCCGCTACTCCGGATATAGCGTCATGTACGGGCGGGTGTACGGCATGTAGGACAAAAAACGGCCGGAAATCCCTCAGATAGTCTGGTCAGGCTCAGGCAATGCAGCCAATCGCTGAGAGCCGGCTTTCCGCAATCAAACGCTTCCAAGCGGTGCTGCGCATCGAGTGGTTGCGGTGCGCAAAGCTTCATTCATTGGTCCACACCGGACGACGGGAGAACAGGTCGGCCAAACCGGGGGTGTCGGATACCCGCCGATCCAGCAGTTCGGCAAGCTAGTACACTTGTTGTCGTATTCATTTTTGCTTATGTTGAATACGGTAACGGCGGCAGGAGTCGGTCATGTCCCGGAGAACCACGACCATGACGGTTCGCCTCAGCGAACCACTCAGTGATTTCGTTGCCGCCAACGTAGGCGAATATGGCGACTACGAAAACGTCAGCGAGTACATGCGTGATTTGATCCGCCATGACAAGGCGCGCAAGGATCAGGAAGCTTTCGACCGACTGAAGGCCGAGCTGAGCCAGGCCTTCG
>CAZSYV010000290.1:0-1559 GCA_964610955.1 uncultured Klebsiella sp.
GAATCCCCATAATTGAAAGCAGTGTTGGTGCAACATCGGCAAGTATACCTTCCTTAACCGATTTATAATCATCGCTCACCAGGATGCAGGGAACCGGATTCAGGGAGTGTGCCGTATTCGGGCTTCCGTCCTCATTCAGCGCCTTGTCGGCATTTCCGTGGTCGGCTATTATAATTACGTCATAGCTTTTCTCCCTGGCCGCGTTCACAACTGCGCCGGCGCATTCATCAACTGTAGTCACAGCTTTCCTGATAGCATCATATATGCCTGTATGGCCTACCATGTCGCCGTTTGCGAAATTAAGGCAGATGAAATCGAACTTCTCTGTTTTTATAGCTTCGATCACGGCATCCCTGACTCCGTAAGCGCTCATTTCAGGCTGAAGATCATAAGTCGGCACCTTAGGGGAAGGAATGAGTATCCTCTCCTCATTTTTGAAAACCTCTTCCCTGCCCCCTGAGAAGAAGAAGGTTACATGGGCATATTTTTCAGTCTCTGCAATCCGGAGCTGGGCCCTTCCTGCTTCTGAGATAACCTCGCCAATGGTGTGGTCGGCAGCTACCTGGCCACCTTTGCGGTTAGCGCACCGTGGCCGCCGCAGCTCTATATTGCGGGCGATCGTGGTGCGTTCCGCCTCCAGCGCGGCGAGCTTGAACTAACCACTGCTGGCCAGGTACAGATCATTGCCTGCCCAAAATTTGATGGTGTGGATCAAGAGTTGATCGCCTTTGCTGGGGCAATTCGCCAGGGCCAGCCGCACATCAACACCCCAGCCGCGGCCTTGGGCGACCTGCTGGTGATCGAAGCATTGCTGCACGCCGCGGCCACGGGCCAAACGGTTGCACTCACGCCACTGGAATAAGTTGTTATGCTGAATGCTGCACCAGTCGCATCCAAAACATCCCCGCGCCCCGATGCGATTGTCAATCGTTCTCCCTTCTACTATGGCTGGGTGATCTTAATCGCCGCGACTTTTGGGCAGATTATGACCAGCCCCGGCCAGACCTATGTCAACTCGATCTTTATTGAACATTTTATCCGCGATCTGGATCTCAGTCGCGCGCTGGTGAGCACGCTCTACACCGCAGGCACGCTGCTCGCCAGCCTGGCCCTGCCCTGGATCGGACGCCAGCTCGATCTCCGGGGTCAGCGCGTGATGGTGGTGATGATCAGCGTGATCTTTGGCCTCTCCTGCATCTGGATGAGCTTTGTGCACAGCGCCTGGATGTTGCTGATTGGGTTTACGCTGGTGCGTATGTGGGGACAGGGCAGTTTGAGCCTGGTCTCCACCAATGTGATCAACCAATGGTGGGTGCGGCGGCGCGGGCCATTGCTGGGGATCTCTGGGGTTGCCGTGGCCTTGCTCGGCGTGGGCGGTTTCCCCAACCTGGTCAATTGGCTGATTCCCCTGTACGGCTGGCGCAACACTTGCATCCTGCTTGGCTGCGTGTTGATTCTGGTCATGGCGCCGGTGGGCTATCTCTTCTATCGCAACCGCCCGGAAGATCACAATCTCCTGCCAGATGGTGTTCCGCACGCAGCGCCCAGCGAGCAAGCTG
>CAZSYV010000291.1:0-1555 GCA_964610955.1 uncultured Klebsiella sp.
GGCCTGCTGGCGTGCGGCATGCCGGCGATCGCGGCACCGGCCGACGCCGCGCGGGGCCGGGCACTCTACGAAACCCGCTGCGGCGGCTGCCACGAGCGCAGCGTGCACGCTCGCGGCGCGCGCTCGGCGAAGTCGTTCGCCCAGGTGCGCGCCTGGGTCGCGCACTGGGACCGCCAGACCGGCAACCTGTGGCGCGACGACGAGATCGACGCCGTCACGCGCTACCTCAACGATCGGTATTACCGCTTTCCGTGTCCGGACGAGGTCTGCGGCACCGACAGGGGCTGAGGTGGCGTCGAGCCTGCTCGTCCTGCTCGACGACATCGCCAGCGTCCTCGACGATGTGGCGACGCTCGCCAAGGTGGCCACGAAGAAGACGGCCGGTGTGCTCGGCGACGACCTCGCGCTGAACGCCCAGCAGGTCTCGGGCGTGACCGCCGACCGCGAATTGCCGGTGGTGTGGGCGGTGGCCAAGGGATCGCTGCGCAACAAGGCGATCCTCGTGCCTGCGGCCCTGGCAATCAGCGCATTCGCCCCGTGGGCGGTCACGCCGCTGCTGATGGCCGGCGGCCTGTTCCTGAGCTTCGAGGGCTTCGAAAAGCTGGCCCACGCGTTCGTGCGCGGCAGGGATCATGGCGGCGGCGAGCCTCGCGGTGGCCAGCCCCACGGCAGCGAAGAGGGCCGGCAAGTCGCAGAGCGGGCGAACCCGGACGTTGCGCCGGCGCAGGCCCCGTTCGACCTGGCCGCGTTCGAGAAACGGCGTATCGGCGGCGCGGTGCGCACCGATTTCATCCTGTCGGCCGAGATCATCGTGATCACGCTGGGCACGGTGGCCGCGGCCAGCCTCGGCACGCGGGTGGTAGTGCTGGCCGGCATTGCACTGCTCATGACGGTCGGCGTCTACGGCCTGGTGGCTGCGATCGTCAAGCTCGACGACGCCGGGTTGCATCTGGCGCGCCGGCAGGGTGCGACGATCGGGGCGCGGCTGCTGCGCGGCGCCGGTGGTGCGATCGTCGATGCGGCGCCGTGGATGATGAAGGCGCTGTCGGTTGCGGGCACCGCGGCGATGTTCCTGGTGGGCGGCGGCATCCTGGCGCACGGCATTCCGGGCCTGCACGGGTGGATCGACGCGATCGTGCAGGGCACCGCCCGGCCCGGATCCGGCGGCGGTTTCGCCGGGTCCGCCCTGGCGCTGGCGATCGACGCAATCACCGGCATCGTCGCCGGGGCGATCGCGGTCTTCGGCGTCAGCCTCGCGCGGCGCGCGCGGGGCGCACGCCCGACGTCGTGAGCGGCAGCAGCGCGGCCAGTTCGGCGCCGTGCAGCAGGCGCACCCCGTTGCTCGCGGCGAACGACTGCGCGGTGTCGGTCAGCTCGCCCGTCGTCACGTAGATGCACTCGTCGGCCTTGCGCTGCTGCTGCGCCGAGCGCAATTCGCGCAGCGGTTCGACGCCCACCCGTGCGGCTTTCCAGCGCTTGCAGGCGACCAGCGAGACGCGGCCGTTGCGGGTCAGCTCGTAGTCGACTGCGGCGCTCCCGCCGGCGGCTATCGTGT
>CAZSYV010000292.1:0-884 GCA_964610955.1 uncultured Klebsiella sp.
GCTGCGGCCGGTGCTGCTTTATGCTGCGACCGACGCACTCGGCGGCAGCCGTGCCAGCGCCGCCGACACCGACCGCGCCGCCTGCGCGATCGAGTGCATCCACACCTACTCGCTGATCCACGACGACCTGCCGGCGATGGACGACGACGATCTGCGCCGCGGAGTTCCGACCTGTCATCGCGCCTTCGACGAGGCCACCGCGATCCTCGCCGGTGACGCATTGCAGGCTCTGGCCTTCGAACTGCTGTGCGCACTCGAAACGAGTGACGACACGCTGGCGCTGGCGCTGGTCGGAACGCTGGCACGCGCGAGCGGCAGCCGCGGCATGGTCGGTGGTCAGGCGATCGACATCGCCCACGTCGGGCGAGCGATCGATGCCGCCACGCTGGCGTCCATGCACGAACTCAAGACCGGTGCGCTGATCGGTGCCGCCTTGCACATGGGGGCGCTGCTCGGCGGAGCAAGCGGCGATGCGTTCGAGGCGATCGATGCTTACGCACGCGCCCTGGGACTCGCATTCCAGGTGCAGGACGACGTTCTGGACGCCTGCGGCAACGCAGCCGCACTCGGCAAGACACCCGGCTCCGATGCAGCGCACACCAAGCCAACCTATGTCACCCTGCTCGGTGAGAACGGAGCGCGCGCATTTGCTCACGAACTGTGCGCGCAGGCGCTGACGGCACTGACACCACTCGGCGCGCTGGCCGCGCCGCTGGCGGACATCGCGCGCTTCGTCGTCGAACGCGACCGCTGAGCAGCGCGCGTTTTGCGACACCCTCCGTAGAGCACCTCGCAACGCGATCGGTTAGAATCGCGACCCTTCCCGGCCCGTGCTGGCCGGTCCATGCGCAGGAAGCTCACAGGCATGAAACTGTTCCAGGAAA
>CAZSYV010000292.1:894-1555 GCA_964610955.1 uncultured Klebsiella sp.
CACGCCGCTGCTCGACCGCGTGGATTTTCCATACGATCTGCGCGCGCTCGACGAAACGGATCTGCGCCAGCTTGCAGACGAGTTGCGCGAGTACCTGCTCTACGCGGTGGGTCGCACCGGGGGGCATTTCGGAGCCGGTCTCGGCGTGGTGGAGCTCAGCATCGCACTGCACTATGTGTTCGACACGCCGCGTGATCGGCTGGTGTGGGACGTGGGGCATCAGAGCTATCCGCACAAGATCCTGACCGGTCGGCGCGAGGCGATGCTGACGATCCGCCAGGCCGGCGGTCTCGCGGCATTCAACAATCGCGCCGAAAGCGAGTACGACTGTTTCGGTGTCGGACACTCGAGCACCAGCATCAGCGCCGCGCTCGGCATGGCGCTCGCGGCACGCGCACGCGGCGAAAGCCGCAAGGCGGTGGCCATCATCGGCGACGGTGCGATGACCGCCGGCATGGCGTTCGAAGCGCTGAATCATGCTTCGCACACCGGCGCCGACCTGCTGGTGATCCTGAACGACAACCAGATGTCGATCTCGCGCAACGAAGGGGGGCTGGCGTCTGCCTTCGCGCGCCTGTGGGCCAGCCCTCTCTACAACAACATGCGCGAGGGCGGCACACGCGTACTGTCGAGGCTGCCGGGCCCGGCGCTGGAACTCGCG
>CAZSYV010000293.1:0-1537 GCA_964610955.1 uncultured Klebsiella sp.
TGGCTGGTGTGGATCAGGTCCACGAGCTGGGCGATGATGCCGTGCGAGTTGTCGCCGTCGTTGACGCCGCAGACCACCGCGCGGTAGCGCCCGTCGAGCACGTCGCGGAGCATGTCCTGGCCCCACATGATGCGGATACGCTCGAACGCGCCGGGGCCGACCCCCGCGCCGATCGGCCCGGAGGGCAGCAGGTTCACGCGGTCGGGGAAGTTCTCGCTCCCCAGCAGCAGGTCGGCCTCGTCGTCGTAGAGGCGACCGCTGGCGTGCGTCGGGCCGGAACGGTTGATCGATGACATCGGCGGGTCTCCGGGAGGGAGAAGTCAGACGATGGCATCGTAAGCCGGCGGGCGGGCGTCCGCGCCATCCGCGCCCCATCGACGACCGCCCGGGCTTGACGCCCGATGCCCGCCGCGGAGCGACCGACCGACGGAGTCGCCAATTGCCGGCCCGCCGCCGTCAATCCTCGTCGTCGTCCTCGTCGTCCGGCTCGCCCACGGCGGCCGCGGCCATCGCCTTGCGGGCCTCCTCCTCGTGGGCCTTCATGGCGGCCTCCTCGGTGATGCCCTCCTTGGCCGCCTTCTCCTTGGCGAGCTTGCGCTTGAGGGCCTCGATCTTCACCTTGTCGGGGGCGATGATGATGCTGGCCTGCTTGCCCATCCAGCGCGGGGTCTGCTCGAGCTTGCCGATGTCGGCGAGCGACTCGCTGATCGCCTTGAGCCGGGCCAGGCCGATGTCGCGGTGCGCGATCTCGCGCCCGCGGAACTTCTGCGTGAACATCACCTTGTGCCCCGCCATCAGGAACCGCCGGCTCTGCTCCACGCGGATCTGCACGTCGTGCGGGTCGATCTTCACCGAGCGCCCGAGACGCACTTCCTTCATCTCGGTCGTCTTGCTCGCGGCCCGGTTGGCCTGCTCCTTCTTGGACTGCTCGTACTTGTACTTGCCGTAGTCCATGATCTTGCAGACCGGCGGACGCGCATCCGGCGAGATCTCCACCAGGTCCATCCCGGCCTGGTCGGCCATGCGCAGGGCCTCCTGCGTCTCGATCACGCCCACCATCTCCTCGTTCGGGCCGATCACGCGGATCGGCGAGATGCGGATCAGGTGGTTGACGCGGGTGCGCCGGACGGAGTTGCGATCGTCACGCGAGTACGGGCGGGGAGGGGGTATGGCTCAGGCTCCTGGGGTCAATGGCTCGGGCCGGAACCGCACCGTGCACGCACCGCGCGTGCCGATGCTCCGGCGATCGGTCGTCACAAGATCGACGAGGCTGGACGGGAGGACCGGTCTCATGAACGGCGGCCGGTGTCGGCGCCGCGAGCGTTGGTCATGCTGATGATGGTCACCAGGCCGCGACTCCCGTGCGAGGCGCGGGGCGACGACGCCCCACAATCCCACACAACCCTAACCCCTGTTCGGGCTCCAAGCAAGCCCGAACCATCCCCAACCCGAACAATTCGAGATCTTCCGCCCGACCTCCATCCCCCCGCTACCGGGCGATCGCCTGCACCAGGTTCACCACCGCGCTGATCACCAG
>CAZSYV010000294.1:0-1535 GCA_964610955.1 uncultured Klebsiella sp.
GCTGCAACTCGCGACTAGGAGCTCGGATCTCAGGACGAAGGTCTCCGCGAATGTGGCTCTTCACGAATGAGGGTGTAGCGCGGGTCTGAATCCTCCGGCTTCGAGCAGTGATCTCGCGATGTAGTGGGTGAGGTTGCGGAAGCCGAGGGCGGAGCCGCGGAGGTGCTCGAGCCGGCCGTTGATCGCCTCCGTCGGCCCGTTGCTTGTGCCGGGCCGGTCGAAGAAGGCGAGGATGTCGGCGGCGCGTTGCTTCATGGTGCGGCCGAGCTTGCGGATTTCGACGAGCGCGGCGGGGACGCCGGTGGTGATCGCGGCGATCACGTCCTGCATCATGGCCTTGGCCTTCTTCTTGTCTGGTTCGCGGTAGGCGGCGACGATGCGCTGGTAGATGCCCCAGGTCGCTTCGACCTCGACATGCTCCTCACTCGCGAACACCGTGTCCAGTCGGATCTTCTGCTTGTCGGTGAGCAGGTCCGCGCCGGTGTGGAGGGTGCGGCGGGCCTTGTAGAGCGGATCGCCCTTGAGTCCGCGATGCCCGGTGGTGTCCTGCTGGACGCGGCGCCGGCAGACATCCAGCGCATCACCGGCTAAGCGGACGACATGGAATGGATCCATGACGGGGATGGCGTCGGGGAGTTCTTCGGCGGCGGCTGTTTTGAACCCGGCGAACCCGTCCATCGCGACCACCTCGATCCGATCCCGCCACTGCTTCGGGCGTGCGGCGAGCCACTGCTTGAACACCGCCTTGGAGCGCCCCTCGACCATGTCCAGCAGCCGTGCGGGGCCCGTCTTGTTGCGGGCCGGAGTGAGGTCGATGATCACGGTCACGTACTTGTCGCCGAACCTCGTGTGACGCCAGACGTGCTCGTCGACACCGATCGTGGTCACCCCGTCGAACCTGCTCGGGACGTCGATCAACCGCCGCTTGCCTTCAGCGAGGGCGGCGGCGTTCGCAGCACTCCAGGACACCCCGAGACCGGCGGCGACGCGGGACACCGTGAGATGGTCGACGACGATGCCCCGCAGCGCCCACTCCAGGCCGCCACGGGAGATCTTCGCCCTCGGCGCCGCCGCCTTACTGGTGTCCTGCCGCCACGTCCGCCGACAGTGCGCGCACCGATACCGGCGCACCCGCACCAGCAGCGTCGTGGGCCGGTGCCCGAACGGCTCATGCGCGAGCCGACGCGTCACCGTGTCCCGCGGCACACCCTCCGCGCCGCACGTCCGACACCACGGATCGTCGTCGACAACGCGGCACTCGATCACCGCCCGATAAGATTCGAGCAGTTGCCCCACGGCGACCAGCCCGAGCTCATCGAGGCGGCAGAACGTGGTCAGGTCCGGGGGTGTGAACGTAGGGTGGAGCACGTCGAGGTCTTTCGGCGATGGTGAGCGTGAAGAACTTCCATCATCCGGGAGACCTCGACCCCTACCCGGCCACCAACGCGCTCAGCCGACCACACCCTCGTTCACGAAGAGCCCCGAAACAGAGGCAGAATCTATCACCGGTGTCGATGCAGATACCTGGATCGATG
>CAZSYV010000295.1:0-1509 GCA_964610955.1 uncultured Klebsiella sp.
TGGTACAGAATGTATGTCGCAAACTATGTGGAGTGATGTGTGGCAATTTATCCTCGTTATACTTATTGTATTTCTTAACAAGACCTTTCATCATGCCGTTGTAATCACTTGCCACTTTTGGATAGTTCTTTCTATTAAGAAAGAGGAAATCACTATATCCATCAATCTCAACACGCTTATCATTCTTTCGATTCGCTAACACTCGCTTAAATGCTTGATAGGCTTCTTCAACCATAGGAACTTGACGTTCGCCACTTTTGGTCTTTGGTGTTTCAATGTAGTACCCAATTTCAGTATCTCTCAATAGCTGATGGTCTATATTGACAAGACGATTCTCAAAATCTAAATCTGGAAGTGTCAAACCACCAAACTCTGAAATACGAAGACCTGTTTTTAAGAGTATCAGAATTTCATCATAATTTTTGCTGTAGGTTTTATCAGCTTTTGCAAAGGCTAACAGTTTTTCTTCCTGTTCTTCTGTTAGTACGGTCTTAGGGACAGTATCATCATCAAGAACTGCTTTCAGTTGAAAGTCAAATGGATTCTTCCGAACACAATCATCTTGTATAGCAATATAGAATGAAGCCTTTAAAGAACGTTTATAGTTATTGATGGTTTGATAGGCATAACCATTTTCACTCATTCTAATAGCCCATTCTTTAGCGTCTGATGGCTTAATACTGTCAATACTTCTTACACCTAACTTGTCTTTCTTCAAAATATCCATAAGATATTTGCGTCCAGTTTCAGTGTTTTTTCTAACCTTTGGTCTTTGAGCGTTCTGTTTTGCGTAAAGCTGGCAGAGTGTCATTTTCTTTCCTACAACATCAATACCATCATGAATGTCTTTCTGTAACTCTGCGATTTTCTCTCTAAGTGAGATACAATCACGCTTTCCTGCTGGTACTCGGTCTGTAGCCACAAGTTTCCACGAGTAAACAAATTGCGGTTCTCCAAATGAATCTATATATTTGTATAAGTATCTTCCGTCTTTTCGTTGGCTCTCTCCAGTCTTTAAGATTCGACCTTTATTGTCACGTCTTTTTTCTGACATGGCATTTGCTCCTTTCCTTTATGGAAAGAGCCTTGATACGACTTAATACTATTTTATCATATACAAGACCCTTTGGCGACGCTAGATTGCGTCCAATGTATCTATAATTTTTTCAAATTGTTTTCGTTTAATCTGAATACGATTGCCATTCATAATCAGCCAATTTGCATTTTTATTTTCCTCTGCCAAGCGTCGTAGCTTGTTTTCGCCAATACGAAAATATTTTGACGCTTCTTCAATGGTTAGGGTATAACGTTCCCAAATAGGAATGTCAGTCTGCTTCATAAAATCCTCCTTTCCAAATCACTTATTTGGATTTCATAAAAGTTGTTTTACCAGCAATCGAACAGCTTTAGCAAAGCTCACGGGAGTTCCACCCCTGCATGGTTCTCATGTAGCCATACTCATTGCCTGCGACGGTTTGATCACGCTCGGACTGTGACTATACGGAAGTA
>CAZSYV010000296.1:0-1506 GCA_964610955.1 uncultured Klebsiella sp.
CGCCGGGGGGAACGGCTTCCGGGAGGGCTTCAAGACGCTCGTGTACGAGGCGATCGAGTCACGTCGGTAATGGCCCGGGCGTGTTTACGCCCGCTGTTCCAGGTCGCCGAGCACGTCCTCGATCTGCGCGAGCGCCGAGCGAAGGTCGTTCGCGATCTCCCGCGCGAGCACATGCGGATCGGGCAGATTCGCGGAATCCTCCAGGCTCTCGTCGCGGAGCCAGAAGAGATCGAGGCTCACCTTGTCGCGGCTGACGATCTCCTCGTACGCGTACGGCCGCCACCGGCCTTCGGGTGTCTCCGCCGACCACGTCGCCGCCCGGTTGTTCCGGTCGCCGGGCCGATAGCATTCGACGAACTCATCCAGATCCGCGCGGACCATCCGCCGCGTCTTGAGCGTGAAGTGCTTGTTCGTCCGCAGGTCGTACACCCAGACGGTCTTCGTCCAAGGGTCCTTCGCCCCCGGTTTCCGGTCGAAGAAGAGCACGTTCGCCTTCACGCCCTGCGCGTAGAAGATGCCGGTCGGCAGCCGCAGCAGCGTGTGGACGTCGCATTCCCGCAACAGGTTCCGCCGCACGGTCTCGCCCGCGCCCCCTTCGAAAAGCACGTTGTCCGGCACGACGACGGCGGCCCGGCCGTGAACCTTGAGCAGCGACTTCACGTGCTGCACGAAGTTGAGCTGCTTGTTCGACGTCGTGGTCCAGAAGTCCGGGCGGTTGTAGGTGAGCGCCTGCCGGTCGGACTCGCCTTCCTCATTGACCACCGTGATCGAGGATTTCTTTCCGAATGGCGGGTTGGTGACGACCACGTCGGCGTGGAAGCCCGGTTCCTCGCGCAACGCGTCATCGGTGGTGATCGGAGGCTCCCGGTCGTCAGCGCCGTCGGGGCCGATGCCGTGCAGGTACAGGTTCATCCCGCACAGGCGGGAGACGTTCGGCACCAGCTCCACCCCGCGCAGGGCGTCAAACCGCAGATGCACCTTCTGGTCGCGGTCCAGCTCGTGGTTGTTCTTCACGAACTCGTGCGCGGACAGCAGGAAGCCGCCGGTCCCGCACGCGGGGTCCGCGATCACCTCGCCGGGCCGGGGCCGGACGCAATCCACCATCGCGTCGATCACGGCGCGAGGAGTGAAATACTGCCCGGCGCCGCCCTTCACGTCCTGGGCGTTCCGCTCGAGCAGGCCCTCGTACGCGTCGCCCTTCACGTCGGCCGACATCGCCGACCAGTTCTCCTTGCCGATCAGCTCGACGATCAGCTGGCGCAGCTTGGCCGGGTCCTGGATCCGGTTCTGCGCCTTCTCGAAGATCAGCCCGAGCATCCCGCCCTGCCGCCCCAGCACCCGCAGCGTCTCGCGGTAGTGTTGCTCCAGCTCCACGCCCTCCATCCGCGGCGAGGCCAGATCGGACCAGCGATGCCCCGGGGGGATCGGCTGCTCCTCGCCGGTGACCCGCTCGCGCTCGTCGGCCATCTTGAGGAAGAGCAGGAAGGTGAGCTGCTCCAGATAGTC
>CAZSYV010000297.1:0-1504 GCA_964610955.1 uncultured Klebsiella sp.
GTAACGAGCGAGTTCGACAAACAGGATAAATCCATAGCAGCTAATGCCGCTCGCAACGAAGTCCTCAATAAAGCGATAGATGCCCAGAAGGACAAAGTCTCCACCCTTGAAGCCGCTCTTCGAAACGCCTCCGACAGCTTTGGTGAAAATGATCGGCGCACTCAAAACTGGCAGATCGCTCTCAATAACGCCAACGCGGAACTGAACAACATGGAGCGTGAATTGGAAGAGTCAGCGGAAGAAGCCGACGACCTTGGCGAGGAACTGGAGGACGCTGGCGACAGCGCCGAAAAATCCGGCGGAAAGTTCGAGAAGCTGGGCGGCATCCTCAAAGGCATTGGTGTGGCAATGGGCGCGGTGGCTGTTGCCGCCGGAGCCGCAGCCGTCAAACTTGGCAAAGAAGTCATATCCGCCTATGCGGACTACGAACAACTGGTCGGCGGCGTGGATACGCTGTTCGGCGAGGCATCGCAGTCTGTTCAAGGGTATGCCGAAAATGCCTTCAAGACCGCCGGTATGTCCGCCAACGAATATATGGAAACCGTCACGGGCTTTTCGGCAAGTCTTATCCAGTCCCTCGGCGGCGATACCGCAAAAGCAGCGCAGGTTGCGGACATGGCGATTACGGATATGGCCGATAACGCCAATAAAATGGGTACGGACATCGCATCCATCCAAAATGCCTATCAGGGTTTCGCCAAGCAGAACTACACGATGCTCGACAACCTGAAACTGGGCTATGGCGGCACAAAGTCTGAAATGGAGAGGCTCTTGGCTGATGCCGAAAAAATCTCCGGTATTAAATACGACCTCTCTTCATTTTCCGATTTGACCGAAGCAATCCATGTCATTCAGACCGAAATGGGGATCACAGGAACGACCGCCTTGGAAGCCACGGAAACAATTACTGGCTCTATGGCGGGAATGCAATCGGCTATCGGCAACTTGATGGCGGGTTTGGGTAATGCCAATGCTGATGTAGGACTTTTGATTGGTAATGTGGTCGAAGCGTTCCAGAACGTCGTGAAAAACATTGTTCCAGTTATTGAGAATATCGTAAGAGCACTGCCGCCTGCCCTCGACGGGATACTACGGGCAATCGGTGATTTGCTTCCGACTCTGCTCGCTACGGTAGTCGACCTTTTCACACAGGTGCTGACAACGATTTTGACGCTTTTGCCCGAGCTCATCCCCGCTGCCGTGGATGCTGTTATGACCATTGTGGGTGCGCTGATTGATAATCTTCCATTACTTATTGATGCAGCGGTTCAATTAGTGACCACTCTCGTTACAGGCATCGCCGATGCACTTCCACAGTTGATACCGGCGGCGGTGAACGCCGTGATCACAATCGTTCAAGGCTTGATGGAAAGCCTGCCTATGATACTTGATGCCGCCCTTCAACTGATTCTTGGACTGGCACAGGGAATCCTGGATGCACTACCCCAATTGATCGCTGCTCTGCCAGCTATTATCCTCGGCATTGTAGATTTTATCATCGGGG